>CAZSDK010000011.1:0-12049 GCA_964605655.1 uncultured Bacteroidales bacterium | reverse complement strand
ACTGCCAACTGCCGACTGCCCACTGCCAACTGCCAACTGCCGACTGCCCACTGCCCACTGCCCACTGCCAACTGCTAACTGCCCACTACACCCTTAAAAAAAAAGAGGCCGCCTCTTTCGAGACAGCCTCTTCTTTGTTGAAGTCAGGAGATTACTTGGTGATCACCAGGCGTCCTGTCCTTACTTCTTCGCCCTTGCTTCCGTTGAAGTTCACCTTGTAGGTGTAAACACCCGGTAACAACTTGGTAGCATCGAAGGTTACTTTGTAAGTATTGGCGTTCTGGGTTTCGTTCACCAGAGTAGTCACTTGATTGCCAAGCATATCAAATACCATAATGGTAACACTGGTTTGTTCAGGAAGTGTGTAAACGAACTCTGTCCTTCCCTTGAACGGGTTCGGATAGACGTTCACAGAGGCTTCATTGGAAGCGAGTGCTAGCTTGGGCATGGTGAGGTCGACATCCTGTACAACACCGGTTTCGTCAGCGATTTCGCTAACTCCGTCGAGGGAGAGGTCGATGTTGGAGTAGTTGTCGAGGTTCCTGGCTTTCAGTTTCAGGGTCAGCAGGGCCTCATAAGGATTGAGGGCCAGCTTGTCGGTAGTATACCATGCGATTCTGATGGTTCCGTTTTCAACGTTGTACATCATATTGTCGATGTTCGGATCGCTCATCCTCACTCCGGTCACATCAAACAGGTCGGCCGGGTAATTGATTACCATAGACACGGCACCTGTGGTTAACCTGGTGGTGGTGTTGATGGGCAGTTCGATTTCTTCGTATGAGTTCACGTACATGGTTCCGGAGGTATTCAGATGCACGGTTGCGGGAGTCCTTACCAGAGGAGGTACATAAGATCCGTTCACGTCACCATAACAGAGGGCTGACATGTCAGCATCGGTGTTGGCATTCAGTTCAACGGTCAGGGCGTCGGTGATCCAGTCACCAGCAGGGAAGGAGTTGACGGCATTGATGAAACGCTTGGCAACGAACAGAGCGTCGAGAGTGTTGATGTAGCCATTGGCATTGACATCAGCAGCAAACTTGTTCAGTCCTTGCAGCGACATCATCTGGGTGAAGTGCCTCATGATGATGAGAGCGTCGGTAGCGTTACCACCACCCCATGCTTTGGTAATATCACCACTCAGGGTATAAGTACCAGTCGGGATGTTGTCGAAGATATAATCGCCACTGGAGTTGGTGGTAGTAGTAGCCACAACACTGCTGCCTTGTCTCAGGTTAACCGTTGAGTTGGTCATCGGGGTCAAACCGGTGTTCAGGTAGCTCATGTGTCCTGACAGGGAGTATGAAGGTCCGAGGTTCGGGGTAACGGTCACCGTCTGAATACAGGTGGTAAAGTTGTACACACCATCGGTAGCAGTCCAAATCACTGTGTTAACACCAACGGGGAAGGTAGCAGGAGCATCATTCACAACACTGGCGACCCAGCAGTTGTCATCAGCCTGAGGAATACCGAGGTTCACATTCGATGCGTAGGTCTGACCGGCATCGGCAGTAACGGTTACATCCGGAGGACAAACAATGGTGGGAGCATCCACGTCGATCACTTCAACGACCTGTTCGCAGACGGTAGGATTACCATACTGGTCAACGGCGGTCCAGGTAACGTAGTTGTTACCGAAGACATAGAAGGAAGGAGCGTTGTTGGAAACAAGGATAGAACCTGTACCGGTACAGTTGTCGGTAACGGCAGGCTGTTCTAGAACAAGTCCTACGGCACCGCACATACCCGGGGTGTTGGGATAGATAGCCAGCGGAGGACAGGTAATGACCGGACCTTCGTTGTCGGTAACGGTGATGGTGAAGCTGCAAACTGCGGTGAGACCACCGGCGTCAGTCACCCTGTAGGTGTTGGTGGTAGTACCAACCGGGAAGGTTGATCCTGAGGCCAGACCTGCGAGTTGGGCAAGAGTGGAACCGGGACAGTTGTCACCATATTGTACAGCGTAGCTCACCACAGCACCGCAAACACCAGGATCGTTGACGACAGCGATCGGGCCCGGACAAGTGATGGACGGGAGCTGAACGTCATTAACGGTAACAGTGAAGCTGCAGACAGCGGTGTTACCACCAAGGTCGGTAGCTGTGTAAGTAACGGTGGTCGTTCCCTTCGGGAAGAAGCTTCCTGAAGCCAGGCCGGCAGTCATTTGCATGGTAGTTCCGATGCAGTTGTCGGTGAAGGTCGGTAAGGTATAGGTTGCAATAGCACCACACTGGTTGGCATCATTGTTCTTCACGATATTCGAAGGACAGAGAGTGAACACAGGAGCGGTGAGGTCTTTTGCGGTAAGAATCACGTTGCATGATACAGCATTACCGGCAGGATCGGTTGCAGTCATCACCACGGTGTGGGGCTGGTTGTGACCTGAAGGCAGTGAAGTACCGGCAGCCGGTGACTGGGTAACGGTGTATGAGCAGTTATCGCTGGCAACCACTTCAGCCCTCATATCGGGAACGACGATGGCGCAGGCAGCATCCAGGGTCACGTTCCTGGCCGGAGCACAGGTGGTGATCACAGGAGCGATGGCGTCGACGACGGTCACGGTGGTGGAGCAGGTGGTGGCATTGCCTGCGAGGTCAGTCACGGTGAGTACAACAGTATTGGCGCCAAGCTGAGCACAGTTGAAGGTGCTCGGGCTGACAGCCAGGGTGATGCTGGTGCAGTTGTCATAGCTGCCGTTGTTTACGTTGGCAGGGGTGATGGTAGCTACACCGGAAGCATCCAGGTAAGTGGTATAAGGCTGGCAACTGGCAACCGGAGGCGTAACATCTTTTCCGGTGAGTACCACATTGCAGGTAGCGGTATTGCCCTTGATATCGGTCACGGTCATCACCACGGTGTGGGTCTGGTTGTGAGCCGAAGGCAGTAAGGTACCGGCAACAGGTGACTGGGTAACCACCATATAAGTACAGTTATCGGTAGCCACAACTTCGGGAACGAGGTCGGGTACGAGTACTTCGCAAGCGCCATTCAGGTCGATGTTCCTGGCGGGAGGACAAGTAGTGATAACCGGAGGAGTAAAGTCATTGATAACGAGGGTCATCTGATCGGTCACTGAAGGACAGGGTCCGAGACCGTAGGCGGTCAGGATAAGGTCAACGGTACCGGCAATGTAATCATTGGGTCCCGGGTGGTAAATGGGATTCAGTGCGGAAGGATCGTTGAACCAACCATCACCGGCGGCATTCCAAACGAGATGATCATAATTGCTGGCAGTAGAACCACTGATGGTATAAGAATCAGCGTTAGGACAGATCAGTGCGTTCTCACCTGCATCAACTGAAACCGGAGCCCAGTTGGTGATCAGAACTTCATCCACGTTCTCCTGGCAAACACCGTTGTAGATGGTCCAGACGAAGGTATACAGTCCGGGGACAGCACCTGTCACAACAGGATTGTTATTGAAGATATCGAAGGTCGGGGTATTGGGTCCTGAGTAGAGGGTCCACTGTCCGAATCCTACTGTGGGAACATTACCATCAAGCTGGAAGGAAGTAGCGTTGCAGAGATCCTGATCGAAACCGGCCAGAGCAGGTGTCGGAGGAGCCCAGTTGGTAAGGGTCATGTAATCGGTATGAGAACAAGGACCATTTTCGAGGGTGTAGGAGAACACGTACACCACACCAGGTACGAGGTTATCAACCACGGCTTCGTTGTCGACTTGGAAGATCACGGGAAGATCCGGACCGGCAAGCAGCGGAGTGGTAGATACCAGAGCCCAGGTAGGAGTATATCCGGGATCGGGGAAGTTACCGAGCAGGTAAGCGTTTTCATTGTTACACCATTCCTGGTCGGGACCGGCGTCGGCATACTGGAACTGGCGTACTTCGACTTCGAAGCTGCAATCCACATAGTTTCCGCCTTCGTCTTCTGCCCAGTAGGTAACGCTGGTGAATCCAACGTTAAAGTTCACCACGTCGCTGGCGGAACCGAAATCGGAACCGGTGGTGGCGCCTGTCAGAATATAACCATAGGTAAAGTCACAGTTGTCGGTGATCACAGGATCGATACCGGAAATGGTTGTCTGAGAAGTACCGGGTACAGAGCAGACGAGCTGAGGATCGGGACAGGTGATGACCGGAGGAATAGCGTCGTAAACGGTTACGATAGCCGGAGCATAACCAATGTTACCACTCTGGTCGGTAACCGTCAGGATAACGACGTTAGGTCCGATATTATCACAGGTGAAGCTGGTGATGTCGAGAGCATAGTCAACGATGGTACAGTTGTCGTAGCTTCCATTGTCGATCTGGGCAGGAGTGATGGTGGCCTGGCCGAACTCATCAAGATATACATCGATATCCTGGGTAACAGCAACGGGATTGATATTGTCAACCACGGTTACTACAGTGATACAGACAGAAACGTTTCCACAAGCATCGGTAACGGTGAGTGTAACGTCGTTGTCTCCGAGATTATCGCAGTTGAATGCATAAGGATATACACTCAGAGAAACGGGGCCGCAGTTGTCGTAGCTGCCGTCGTCAATGTCACCGGGAACGATGGAAACCGTACCGAACTCATCGAGATAAGCAGTATAAGGTGCACATGCAGCAACCGGAGGCGTATTGTCATACACAGTGATCACCTGGGTATAGACGGTTCCGGCGTTGCCGCAGTCGTCAGCAATAGTGAAGGTATTGGTATAGGTACCGGCCTGAGGACAGAGGACTCCGGGTACGAAATCACCGGCAGTCTTCACAGCGAGGACATCAACATCGCAGTTATCGGTGGCGACAGGAAGCAGAGCCTGGGCTTCAGCGAGGCCAGCAGCGTCGTCGCAGGAAACACTGCGATCGAGGTCGCCGTCAGCGGTCGACCATACAGGAGCGGTATTGTCATAGATCGTAATGACCTGGGTGTACACGTCAGAAACATTGCCACAATCGTCGTTCACGGTCCAGGTGTTGGTATAGGTACCAGCCTGAGGACAATCGAGTCCGGCAACGAAACTACCGGCAGATTTCACCGGGGTGAGGGTGGCATCGCAATTGTCGGTGGCAACGGGAGCCAGAGCCTGGGCATCAGCCAGTCCGGCAACATCGTCGCAGGAAAGGGTGACATTCAGGTCACCGTCAGCTGTTGACCATACGGGAGCGGTATTGTCATAAACAGTGATTACCTGAGTATAGACATCACTGATGTTACCACAATCATCTTCAACAGTCCAGGTGTTGGTATAAGTTCCGGTATAGGTACATCCGGTAACAGGTACAAAGGCACCGGCAACTTTCACGATATTGGTGACGTCGCCGTCGCAGTTGTCAGAAGCAACAGGATAGAGTGCCTGTGCAGCAGCCAGTCCGTCCACATTTTCGCAGCTCAACAATGCATCGAGATCACCGGCAGCGGTGGTCCAGGTGGGAGCTGTTACATCAATCACATGGATCTGCTGATAACCATTGATGTAGTTACCACAGTCATCGACAGCGTTCCATTCACGAACAACGTAGAATTCATTGGCACAGAGAGGATTGTAATATACATAGTCCTCACCGGCATAACCTACGAATACAGAAGGATCGCAGTTGTCTTCAGCCGTCGGGTTGGCGACAGGAGGATAAACATTCGGAATATACTCATCACAGTTGACGGTCAGGTCAGTCGGGAATGAGGTCCAAACCGGAGCGGTGTTATCATAGATGGTGATGATCTGGGTGAAGGTACCGCTTACATTACCACAATCGTCGGTGGCAAGGAAGGTGTTGGTATAGGTACCTGCTTCGGGGCAGAGGCCACCGGGTACGAAGTCACCGGCAGTTTTCACGGCGGGAACATCAACATCACAGTTGTCGGTGGCATAAGGTACCAGAGCCTGAGCATCGGCAATGCCTGCGGCATCGTCACATGACAGGATACGGTCGAGGGCACCGGCTACAGTCACCCATTCAGGAGCACTGTTGTCATACACAGTGATGACCTGAGTGTAAACATCGCTTACGTTTCCGCAATCATCGGTGAGGGTGAAGGTATTGGTATACGTACCGCCTTCGGGGCAGAGAGGTCCGGCGACAAAATCACCAGCCACTTTCACGGCATTCACAACGGCGTCGCAGTTGTCGGTTCCGACAGGTATCAGAGCCTGGGCATCAGCAAGGCCGGCAGCATCTTCACAGGAAACACTGCGGTCGAGATCACCGGCAGCGGTTGACCAAACAGGAGCCACGTTGTCATATATGGTGATGACCTGGGTGTAAATTTCGCTCACATTGCCACAATCATCTGCAACCGTCCAGGTATTGGTATAGGTACCGGCCTGAGGACAGAGAGGACTGGGGATGAAAGCACCTTCTACTTCCACGATATTGGTAACGTCACCGTCACAATTGTCGGTGGCAACAGGGAACAGGGCCTGAGCGTCAGCAATACCTGCTGCATCGCTGCAGAGGACACTGCGGTCCAGATCACCGGCAGGGGTAGACCATACCGGAGCCACGTTGTCATAAATAGTGATTACCTGGGTGTATACTGTTGAAACATTGCCACAGTCGTCGGTGACGGTCCAGGTGTTGGTATAGGTACCGGCCTGAGGACAGAGTGCATCGGGTACAAATCCACCAGCATTCTTAAGAGGTGTCAGGGCGAGGTCGCAATTATCAGTGGCAACAGGTTCAAGAGCCTGGGCATCTGCCAATCCGGTCAGATCGCTGCAAAGAACAGAACGATCCAAATCTCCGGCAGCAGTTGACCATAAAGGAGCGGTATTATCATAAATGGTAATGACCTGGGTATAGACATCGCTTATGTTTCCGGCATCGTCGGTCACGGTCCAGGTATTGGTATAGGTACCAGCCTGAGGACAAAGAAGACCAGGAATGAAGCTTCCGTCAACTTTCACAGGAACAAGAGTGGCATCACAATTATCAGCGGCAACAGGAGCAAGAGCCTGGGCATCGGCGAGTCCGGCAACATCGCTGCAGGAAACGGAGCGGTCAAGGGCAGTGGCACCAGTTAACCAAACAGGATTGTTCACATCCTTGGCAGTCAGCTCGACATCACAGGTGGAGAAATTCCCGTTATCATCGGTAACCGTCATGGTAACGATGGTAACTGCGTCGTGTGAAGTTCCGATCAGGGTGCCGGCAAGGGGATCCTGGGTTACGGTGATGTTGATACAGTTGTCAGTAGCTGCTACTTCGGTCGTAAGGTCAGGAACAGTGATCTGGCAGCTGTACAAAGTAGGATTGATGGGAACGTCACGATCAGCAGCACAGCTGGAGATAACCGGAGCGGTCTCATCGTAGAATATACGGATGGTTTCATTACTGTTACCGCAGGGAAGCACACCTTCCACGTTGAAGGTCACGAAAGCTTCCTGGCTGGCGATATCGTTGGGTCCGAGGTAGTACACGGTTACAGGATCATAAGGATCTGCAAACGAACCATCACCTGAGGTCGACCAGAAGGAACCGGCTGCATCACCTAACCAGGTGCCGGTAACGCCGACAGCCACCTCGCTCAGACAGAGTTCGATGTCTCCTGAAGGTATCTGTGCGGTAGGAGCATCCCATACGTAAACGATCATGCTGGCATAAGCAGCCGGGCAGTAATCGCTGTTGGTGGTGGTCCAGTTGAACTCATAGATACCCGGTGTGGGGAAGGTAACAGAGGTGAAAGGATCATTCGGTGAGGCAATGGTAGCGGCTACAGAAGGATAAGCCACGTTGGTCCAGGTACCGAGGCCATATTCAACAGGGATGGCGTTCATGGTAGTGGTCGGACTGGTGAAGCAGATATCCTGGTCAGCACCGGCATTGGGTGCAAACGGAGGCCTGTAGTTGGTGATGGTCACAGGATCAGAACCGGTGCAGGTGGCATAACCGTCAGTATAAACCACTTCATAGAGGAATGAATAAATATAGTCGTCGGGGGGAGGGAATGCTGTGTTAAAGAACACGTTCACATTGGAAGCGCCACCGAGCGGATTCAAAGTAGGATCGGGTGCTCCGGCAGGTGTAACACCGGTGTAGCTCCAGTTTACTGAAGATACCCAAACGCCTGAAGGCAGAGGAGCAGGTGTTCCGATCAGGGTGGCAGTGGTCAGGTCACAAAGGTTCTGATCATCGCCGCCATTCGGGTTGGCAATATTCACCACGTTCACACGGAAAGTGCAGTTGTCCACATTGCCACCGTCATCAATCACAAGGTACTCAACAATAGTGAGTCCGGGCAGGAAGGGGACCACGTCAGACACCGATCCGACACCGAAGCCGGGGGTAGCGCCATATAACTGATAATATAAAGTATAATCGCAGTTATCGGTGATCACGGGATCCAGTCCGCTAACAAAGGTGGAAGGTACTCCGGGGAGCAGGCAGATCAGCTGATCAGCCGGGCAGGTGATGATAGGAGGAATGTCATCGATCACTGTTACTGAGGCGGGTTCAGAATTAACATTGCCGTTCACATCCTCAACAATCAGGTCGATAATGTTGGAACCGATATCATCACAATAGAATGTATAGGATGTAGTTCCATAGGTACCAATATAATAAGCAGCTATTCCACAGTTATCCCAGCTCCCGTTATCGATGTCGGAAGGATATACGGTTACTTGTCCGAGTGCATCCAGAGAGACGAAAATGTTCTTCGTGAGAACGACGGGATCAACATCATCGACCACCGTTACAACGGCATTGCAAACAGATACATTACCACATGCATCGGTAACGGTTAGGACCACGTCATTGGGGCCAACATTGCTGCAATAGAATTCGAAGGGGTACACATCGGTTGTGATGTTGCTGCAAACGTCATAGCTTCCGCCGTCGACATCAGCTGCGGTGATGGATACATAACCGGTGGCATCGAGATAAGCGGTAAAGTTCTGACAAACAGCCACAGGAGGTACAAGGTCAGTAACCGTGATTACCTGGGTAAAGGTAGAACTGGCGTTACCGCAATCATCGAGAACGTCGAAATAGTTGGTATACGTTCCGGCTGCAGGACAGAGGCTACCGGGAGTAAACAGACCGGCAGTCTTAACAGGAACCAGTGTCAGGTCACAGTTATCAGAAGCAACGGGAACCAAACCCTGAGCTTCAGCAAGAGCGACAGCATCTTCGCAGGATACCGTACGATCGAGATCGCCGGCAGCGGTTACCCAGGTGGGAACAGTGATGTCGTACACAGAGATAACCTGTGTAAACACATCAGAAACGTTTCCACAGTTGTCGGTAACGGTCCAGGTATTGGTATAGGTACCGGTGTAAGGACAAGCAGGTACGGCGACGAAGGCACCTGAGGTTTTCACGATATTGGTGACATCCGGGTCGCAGTTGTCGGTGGCGACGGGGAACCAGGTCTGGGCATCAGCCAGTCCGGCACCATCTTCGCAGCTGAGATAAGCATCGAGTGCGTTGGGACCAGTTGACCAAACCGGAGCGTCATTGTCGACGATGGTGATCACCTGGGTGTACACGGTGCTTACATTGTTACAATCGTCGGTAACGGTCCAGGTATTGGTATAGGTACCGGTCCAGGTACAGCTGGGGTTGGCTACGAAAAGTCCGGCAACCTTCACGGGTAACAGGGTGATATCGCAGTTGTCAACAGGGGTGGGAACCAGGGCTTGGGCAGCGGCATAGTCACCAGGATTGTCACAACTGACGGTACGATCCAGGTCACCGGGAGCATCAACCCACACGGGAGCCTGAATATCTTCAACGGTAATGGTCTGGAAGAAATTGTCCCAATTGCCGCAATTATCGACTGTTGTCCATTCACGAACAACATAATAATTGTAAGGACATGTGGGATCTGGAGTAACTATTGTTTCACCAAGGTAACCGACGAAAGGTGAGGGGTCACAGAGATCAAATGCAGTAGGAGCTGCGGACGGCAGGGGAGGAGCATCCTGGCATTCCATAGTATAATCAGCTGGCCAGGTAATCCACTGTGGAGGCGTATTATCATACACATCAATGGTCTGAGTGAATACGGAACTGACGTTACCGCAGTCGTCGGTTACGGTCCAGGTCTGTGTCCAGGTTCCTTCTTCAGGACAAAGAGGTCCGGGGGTCCAGACAGGAGGTGTACCAACGATGTTGGTGACATCCGGGTCGCAGTTGTCGGCAGCCACAGGGTAGAGGAACAGGGCGGCAGCGATACCGGAAAGGTCTTCGCAGGAATAAGTTCCGTCGAGATCACCTGCAAGAGTTACCCACCAGGGATCAATATCATCAAGAACTGTAATCGTCTGTACCTGATCTGCTGCAGCATTACCACAGTTATCCACCAGGCTCCAGGTACGGGTGATCACCCATGAACCGATACAGGCACCGGGAACAATCACATCAGAAGGTGTGGCATTGAGTACGGTGGTGCAGTTGTCGTCTTCGTCGGTCACATCGCCGGTCACGGAAGGATCAGCATTATAATTACAATCGATGTCTTCGTAAATGGTGATATCAGCAGGTGCAGTGAAAGTCGGAATGATGTTGTCTTCCACGTTGATGATCTGATCACCGGTGGTGGTATTACCACACTCGTCAACCAGGGTCCAGGTACGGGTGATGATCCATTCACCTTCGCATCCGCCGGCCACAGGATTATCCGAATAAGTAGCATCGAGCGTGAAGAGGAGGGAGCAGTTATCGGCTTCATCAGTCACATCACCGGTAACGGCGGGTGAAGCATCATAAGCACAAAGTGCATCTGTATAAACAGTGGTGTTGACAGGTACTGTGAACGTAGGATCGGTATTATCGGTAACGGTGAATACATGATCTACGCTGGTTTGATTCAGACAGCCATCAGAAATGGTATAGGTACGGGTGATGGTTCCGTCGCAGTCGGTTCCTACCAGCGGGCCATCTGATGAAGAGATGGTGAGGCTGAGCTGTGCTGTGCAGTTGTCGGAAGCATCGGCTCCGGCAAGGGCAAGGAAATCAGCAATGGTGGCGGCAGCTGCCGGCAGATCATCGCTGCATTCCAGGTCAACCGTAGTTGGGGCAACCACTACCGGAGGCGTATCATCTTCAACATTAATATAATGAGTGAAAGTTGAAAAGTTGCCATAGATATCAGTAATATGATATACCCTGGTGATGATGTAGGGATCGCCGTCGCAACCGGTGGCTCCGTTATTTGATTCACTAAACAGGGAGACAACAGGAGCAGGATCGCAGTTATCGGCCTCATCGGTGATGATATCGGGATCAGCTGCGGGGATATCGGCAAAGCACTGAACGTAAACGTCGGGTACTGGGGTGTAGGTCGGAACCATGGTGTCTAAGACCGTAATAGCGGCGGTGCAGGTTGCCCAGTTGTTAATGCCACCAACGTAAAAAGAAATATTATCTTCAACCATCAATTGAACATCGTTAGCAGGAGTGCCATTGTTTGCGATGTCAGCACAAGTAAAGTTGGTGGGTGCAACATCAAACCAAAGGTCAGCATATGAAGTACAGTTATCTGATGAGGTTCCGTCTTCCACATCTTCCCAGGTGATGGTACCGTTTCCGGTAGCGTCGAGATACAGGGTGAAGTCGTTGCAGGAAGGAACCGGAGCGGTTTCATCGTAGAAAATTCTGAAAGAATAATCATCGGGTACACAGTACGGGGTCACCCCGTCCACACTCACGGTGATATTGGCTTCCTGGTAAAGGAAAATGTCAAAGAAGCCCATAGTATAAGTGGTGTTGGCCGAAAAGGCATTGGAGAAGGTACCGTTTCCGTCTGATTGCCAGAAAATTCCGGTTTCATCTCCTGTCCAGTTAACCGTCAGGTCAACATCGGTTGTAGGTCCGCAGATTTCAAGGAATCCGGGGCCGTAAGCAGTGGTAGTGGTTACATCGATGATGTTCACCTGTTCCCATACATACACAAAAATGTCATCATAGTTATCCACGCAATACGGTGAGTTGGTGGTGGTCCATCTCATGGTATACACACCGGGTACCGGGAAGGAAACGCTGGCATCGATGTTGTTTATTTCAAGAGGATCGATGGTAGGAGCGGTGCCGGGGTCGGCAACACAAGACCATGTTCCTTGTCCGTATGCGATGGGCAGGGCAGCCATATCGGT
>CAZSDK010000010.1:107737-130309 GCA_964605655.1 uncultured Bacteroidales bacterium | reverse complement strand
ACTTACAAAACGGCATTTTAGAGTGGTTTGGCAGTGGTTTGGCAGTGGTTTTATCATAACAACCTTCCATATTTTTCAAGCTTATTTATACTTCGTATAAATTACCAACCGGGGCTCCCGGAGAGGGGTTTTAAGTAATCAAATGCTTAATTTTGCGGAGTCCAGTAAACGCTTATCATTCAATTCTATCCATGGAGAACATCACCGATGTCTATAACGTGTTTGGCCAGCCTCCCGCCCAGGTAGCCACCACACCGGAAGTCAAAAAAGAACCCACGCCCCGTGCCCGCGAGTTGAGGGATTTGTATTTCGCCGCCAAGTCCTCGGCATCCATGGAGTTTCCCTACTGGTACACCCGGAAGTGGGCAGAACTCGACGGGGAAATTCCCATCGTCCGCAGGGCAGAGTCGCTGAAATCGGCCTTCTCCCACCTCACCCCGGTCATCTTCCCCGGTGAACGCATCGTCATGGGAAAAGCAGGCTACCTGCGGGGATCTTACCCGATGCCCTGGCTTTCCGAAGCCTACTTTATGGCCGCCGAAAACGAGATGTACCAGGAAGCCGTAAAACAGGGCAAACTGAGTGCCGACCACGTGACCACCTGGGGCAAAGGCGGTGGTAATTTCACCAAAAGTGAAGGCAACGTCATCTCCATTGCCGGAAAATTCGGCGTCAGGAAGGAAGAGGTGCCGGCCATGCTTCATATCGCACACCAGTGGAGAAACAAATCGGTAGACGATGTAGGCCATAAATATGAGAAGCTGGTCCCGGGCTATGACGAAAAGGAAGCCCTGATGCGCTCGGTCATCTGCATGTTTGACTCAGGCTATACCCTGCCCCAGGGCCGGGAAGTGATGAACTTCTACTACCCGCTTCAGTTCGGTCTGGGGGGCATGATGAATTATTGCCAGGAAAGAATGGCCGAGGTGGCCGGCAGTCCGGACATGGACCGCCTCTACTTCTTTAAGGCTTCGCTCCTGACCCTGGAAGGCATCAGACAATGGATACTGAATTATTCCTATGAAGCCAGGTATATGGCGGAACTGGAGAAAGAGGCACCCTTGCAGGCTGAATACCTGGAGGTTGCCGACCGGCTTGAATGGCTGTCAGAAAACCCTCCGAGAGACTTCAGGGATGCGCTCCAGCTGGTATGGATCTTCCATGTCGCCGTGCTGAACGAAGACGCCATCTCGGGATTGTCACCCGGACGCCTGGGCCAGGTCCTCTACCCTTTCTGGAAAAGAGACATGGACAAGGGCCTCATCAACCGTGATCAAACCCTGGAATGGCTGGAATGCATGCGCATCAAGTTCACGGAGATCGATTGTTTTGCCTCCATGGGTGTGGTCGGCGGCGTGCTGTCAGGAAATACCTTTAATAACCTATGCATAGGCGGCTTGCTGAAAGATGGCAGCAGTGCAGCCAATGAGCTGGAGATGCTGATCCTGGAGTCGGGCATGACCTGCGCCACACCCCAGCCGACGCTCTCGGTCTTATACGACGAAAAGCTGCCGGAAGAGTTCCTCTTAAAGAATATCGAATGCACCAAGATTGGCACCGGCTACCCGGCCTGGGTGAACAACCGGGTGGCTATGGAGTTCCTGGTCGACAATTACGGCCATGAGGGGATGACCCAGGAGGAAGCCAGGGCCTGGTCCATAGGCGGATGCCTTGAGACCTCACCCGGCAGCTGGATGCCGCTGGAACTGGATGGAGAGATCCACTGGATCCCGGGCGGTTCCGGTCCTGCCACCAGCGTCGGTGTTCATTTTATCTCCCTGCCCAAGCTCCTGGAGGTGGTCCTTTTCGATGGAATGGACATGCGCACCGGAGAAAGGGTTTTTCCATCGCATGGTTATAAACTTAATACCTACGAGGAGCTATGGACCGCTTTCCAAAAGTATTTTACCAGGGCCGTGGAAGTGCTGACGCTCTGCAACAACGTACAACATGATGCCTGGAGGAAGATATCCCCCTCGCTGGTGAATTCCATGCTGAAGCCGGACTGCCTCGCCAAGGGCAAGGACATCGGGCAGAAAGGCTGCCGGTACAACACCACCTTTAACATCGAGACCTGCGGCACCACGAACCTGGTCAACGCACTGGCTTCCCTCAGGAAAAATGTGTACGATGATCAGACATTCACCCTTACCGAGTACCGAAACGCTATCCTCGCCAACTTTGGGTTCAAGACGGCCCAGGAAGTAGGCTCCTATTCACTCATCGACCAGCAGCCCAAAGAAGACAGCGCCGAGTACCGCCGCATCCTGAAATTCAGTCACGATGCCCCGAAATTCGGTAACGATGATCCTTATGTAGACCGTATTTTCAGGGAATGGGAGGAGTGGTTCTGCGACATGTGCCATGATTACCGGTCGTTGTATGACGAGCCCATGTATGCCTGCCAGATATCCGTTTCCACCCATGCCCCCATGGGAGCAGTGACCCTGGCCACGGCCGACGGAAGGCTCTCAGGCACCACCTTTTCCGACGGTTCGGTATCGGCATACCCGGGTACCGATAAAAACGGGCCCTATGCCTTGTTCAGCTCCGCCACCTGCTGGGACCATTCCCGCTCACAGAATTCACAGCTGAACATGAAGATACACCCTTCAGCCGTGAAGGGCCGCGACGGATCGAGAAAGTTCCTCGAACTGACCCGCTCTTACCTCAGGAAAGGAGGATTTCACGTTCAGTTCAACATCGTCGACAGCCGCATGCTGAAGAAGGCACAGGCAAACCCGGACGAATACAGGGGCCTGATGGTCAGGGTGGCCGGTTTCACCCAATACTGGGTCGAACTCGGCAAGGCCATCCAGGATGAGGTCATCGCCCGGACAGAATATGAGGAAGTATAGCCCTCAAGAATCATTCAAACAACCATCACATGGAAAATACCTGTAAAGACTGCCAGAACTTCCTGCCTGTGGATGTATTCAAAGGGATCTGTAAGGTGGACAAAAAACCCATCCAGCAGGAAACACAGGCCTGCGAAGAATTTGACCGGGTACCGAAATGCAAATTCTGCATTAACTATGTCCAGGATAAAGAATTCCTGGGATTTTGCTCAGGAAGTACTGTCACCTACCCCGACCTGATCGCCGGCCATTGTGAGATGTTCTCATGGATACCCCTGAACTGAACTGTGGTATACTGTTCGATATTCAGGGATTTTCCGTTCATGACGGTCCGGGTTGTAGGACACTGATCTTCCTCAAAGGATGCCCGCTGCAATGCCGTTGGTGCTCCAACCCTGAAGGGATCCACCCATATCCCGAACCCTTGTACAGGTCGGGGAAATGCGTTTTTGAAGGTCATTGCCTGGAAAGCTGCCCTTCACAATCCATCACCATTGAGAATGGTAATCAGTTACTTATCGACCGGTCCGCATGCCAGGACTGTTATTCAGACTCCTCACTCAACAACGGAAACCTTCCCTGTGCAAAGGCCTGTTTGACCGACGCCCTCAAGACGGCAGGCTATCCGATGAGTGTGGAAGAGGTTTTCAGGGTGATCTCGCGGGATCGTGACTTCTGGGGCCCTGAAGGGGGGATCACCCTCACCGGAGGGGATCCTCTGTACCAGGCTGACTTTTCTGCTGCCCTGCTTCGCCGATGCTATGAGGCATTCATCCACACGGCCGTGGAGACCTCGGGACATGCTCCCTGGAGCCGTTTTGAGAAGATTCTTCCCTGGCTCGATCTCATTCTGTTGGATATCAAACACATGAACTCCTCCCTCCACCAGGAATACACAGGCGTTCCCAACCACCTGATCCTTGAAAACGCACGAAGACTGGCAAAATCCTTCAAAGGTGAGTTGATTTTCAGGCTCCCACTGGTCCCCGGCTTCAATGATGATGAAGAAAATCTTTCCCAGACCAGGAAACTAATGGATGAAACGGGTGTCAATTCCATTGATTTACTTCCTTTGCATCATCTTGGGAGAGAAAAATACTCCCTTCTTGGAAGGACCTACGGGATGCCGGTACATTCGCCGCCGGGACCCGAATACGTTAATTCCATCAGGGACAGGTTTTTCTCCGACTGAAGGAGATCAGGAACAGCCTCTGACTAACTGAACTGATCCGGCTCATTCACGTGAATATACTGTAATCATGAAAAGACACAAAATTATTTACTCTCTACTATTGTTCGTCCTCATCACCGGCCTGTTGGGATCATGCGTTAAAACAAAAGGCAAGAAGCAGGCCGGCAACAACCGTGTTGTGCCTGTTGAAGCCCTTATTGCAGTCCAGGGACAGCTCGAGAATCGGATCATACTGAACGCCACCCTGCTTCCGGAGGAAGAAGTGGTCCTGTATCCCGAAGTCCAGGGACGTGTGGCCTCCATCCTTTTCAAGGAAGGGAATGCAGTTGCCAAGGGGTCACTTTTAGTAAAACTGGTGGATGACGACCTTCAGGCGCAACTCCGTAAATTAAAAACGAATGAATCCCTGCTTCGGGCTGAGGAAGAGAGAAAAAGCAAACTCCTGGCACTGAAGGGGATCAGCAAGGAAGAATACGATATCAGCCTGAACCAGCTCCAGTCTGTCCAGGCAGACATCAGCCTGATCCAGGCGAACATCAGGAAGACGGAGATCCTGGCACCTTTTTCGGGCACCATAGGAATGAGGGAGGTGAGTCCGGGCGCCTTTGTTTCTTCGACCACTAAGATTGCCAGCCTGGTGCAAAGCCAGACCCTGAAACTGGAGTTTTATCTTCCCGAGAATGCCACTGAACTGGTAAAACCCGGAGACAAACTGCAGTTCACCACAGGGAATACACCTACCCCTTTTGAGGCGGAGGTGTACGCCCTGGAGCCAGACATAGACCCCGCCACCAGGACAAGGAGGGTCAGGGCCCGCTTCCATAATCCTGACAACCTGATAAAGCCAGGGTCTTTTGCCAGGGTCGAAATCAATAATGAAAGAAAAGATCCCGGCATCGTCCTTCCTACCCAAGCTTTAGTACCCCAACTTAAAGGGTATTCCGTAATGTATCTTTCGGATGGAAAAGTCAAAACAAAACAGGTGGAAGTCGGAGTAAGGACTGACAGCCTGGTTGAAGTGATCAAAGGGGTGGAACCCATGGACACCATCCTGTTGACTGGTTTGACCCAGGTAAAAGAAGGAGGAAAAGTGAAGATCAGCAGGATAGTCGATCCGGCAAAAGTGAAAGGAGGGTCCCGATGAACCTTTCGTCTGTCAGCATCAACCGACCGGTGCTGGCTATCGTGATGTCTCTGGTCATCCTGCTTTTTGGGGTCATCGGATTCTTCTTCCTGGGAATAAGGGAATATCCGAGTATTGATCCGCCCGTCATTTCAGTCAACACGACCTACCGTGGGGCCAATGCCGATGTCATCGAATCCCAGATAACGGAACCACTGGAGGAGTCCATCAACGGGATAGCGGGGATCAGCTCCATTTCCTCGACCAGCAGCGAAGGTTCCAGCAATATTAAGGTGGAGTTCAACCTGGGGACCGACATGGAAGCCGCTGCCAATGACGTCAGGGACAGGGTCTCCAGGGCCCTGAACCGTATTCCGCCCGACGCAGACCCCCCTGTTGTGACGAAATCGGATGCGGATGCCAACCCCATCATCAGCGTCCTGCTCCAGAGTGATTCCCGTAACCTTCTCGATCTCACTGATTACGCCAACAATGTTTTCAAGGAAAGACTCCAGACCATTCCCGGAGTCAGTGAAATCAGGATCTGGGGTGAGAAAAAATATGCCATCCGCCTGTTGCTGGACCCCATCCGCATGGCGGCCCTCGATATCACCCCGCAGGATGTGAGGGATGCTGTCAATAAAGAGAACATTGAACTCCCCTCGGGGCGTGTGGAGGGATACCAGACCGAGCTGATCATCCGGACCATGGGCAGACTGAACACTCCTGAGGAGTATAACAATCTCATTATCAGGGAACAGGATGGTGTTCTGGTCAAATTCAAAGATATCGGCAGGGCAGAATTCTCTCCGGAGAACGAAAGGACCCTGCTTCGTGGCAACCAGCTTATTCCCATGGTAGGCGTTGTCATCATCCCTCAGCCCGGCTCTAATTATGTGGCTATTGCCGACGAGTTTTATCAAAGACTGGAGCAACTGAAGAAAGAAATCCCTTCCGACATTCATGTGATTATCGGCAGCGACACCACGCTGTCTATCCGCAAGGCTATCAAAGAGGTTGAGGAGACCCTGCTGATCGCCTTCCTGCTGGTTGTCATGGTGATCTTCCTGTTCCTGAGAAACTGGCGCACCACCCTGATACCGGTCATTGCCATCCCTATATCCCTGATCGGGTCGTTCTTTATCATGTATGTGGCCGGATTCTCCATCAACATCCTCACCCTGCTTGCCATCGTGCTGGCAACGGGATTGGTGGTAGACGACGCTATCGTGGTCCTCGAGAACATCTATCATAAGATTGAGAACGGGACGGAGGCCATCCATGCCGGGCACGAGGGATCTAAAGAGATACTGTTCGCCATCATCTCCACCACCATCACCCTGGCAGCCGTCTTTCTGCCCATCATCTTCCTTCAGGGGCTCACGGGAAGACTTTTCAGGGAATTCGGCATCGTGGTGGCGGGATCTGTTCTTATCTCGGCTTTTGTATCCCTGACGCTGACTCCGATGATGAGTTCGAGACTTCTTCGTCCGAGCAGCTCACAGGGCAAATTGTTCCGTAGATCTGAACGCTTCATTGATAACATGATCCTGAGGTACAACCGGTCGCTGCGAGGTTTCATGCACCGCCGGTGGCTGGCCGTGGTGATCATGCTGATATCCCTTGTGATGATCTTCGGCATCGGGATCTTCATCCCTTCAGAACTGGCACCCCTGGAAGACAAAAGCCAGATCAGGATCACCTCCACGGCACCTGAGGGCACTTCTTTCGAACAGATGGACGATTATATGCTGCGAATCGCTTCCGCCGTCGACAGTCTTCCTGAAAAACAAGCCATGGTCTGCATCTCTTCACCCGGTTTTTCAACAGGAACGGCCAACAGCGGATTTGTCCGTATCATGTTGAAGGATCCATCTGAGAGAGAAAGGTCTCAACAAGAGATTGCCGAGATGCTGAGCAAGAAACTCAGTCCCCTGACCTTCAGCAGGACTTTTGTCACCCAGGAGCAGACCATCGGGAGCCAGAGAGGCTCTTCCATGCCCGTACAATATGTGATTCAGGCACCGAATTTCGAGAGGCTGAAGGAAGTGCTGCCCGTATTTTATGAGAAGGCCCTGAATAACAAGGCCTTCCAGATGGTGGACGTGAACCTGAAATTCAACAAGCCCGAACTGGATATCAGCATCGACAGGGAGAGGGCTCGCACCCTGGGTGTTTCGGCCGACGATATCGCCCAGAGCCTCCAGTTGTTTTACAGCGGACAGAGAATCGGTTATTTCATCAGGAACAACAAACTCTACTCCATCCTCTGCCAGGCAGAACGTTCCCAGAGGAGCAAACCCAATGACCTGCTCTCGGTCAAGGTCAGGAACAGCCGGGGTGAACTGATACAGATGTCGAACCTAATCAACCTCAGCGAAAAAAGCAGTCCTCCTCAGCTTTACCGATACAACCGTTATGTGTCAGCGACCATCAGTGCCTCTCCTTCCAAAGGGCTGACCCTGGGGCAGGGCCTTGAAGAGATGGACAAGATCGCAGCATCGACCCTCGATGAGAACTTCTCCACCGCACTAACCGGACCTTCCAAGGATTTTGCCCAGAGCAGGAACAGCCTGTTATTTGCATTCCTTCTCGCCCTGGTGCTCATTTTTCTAATCCTGGCGGCGCAGTTCGAGAGCTTCCGCGATCCGCTGATCATCATGCTCACGGTGCCTCTGGCCATGGCCGGCGCCATAATGACCCTGGGTATTTTTGGCCAGACCCTGAACATCTTCAGCCAGATCGGTATCATCGCCCTGATAGGCATCGTGACGAAAAACGGCATCCTGATCGTCGAATTTGCGAATCAGAGGAAGATCGCCGGTCTTGATCGTAATGAAGCCGTCATTGATGCGGCCACCCGGAGGCTCAGGCCCATCCTGATGACCAGCCTGGCCACCATCCTGGGAGCGCTTCCCATTGCCCTGGCCCTGGGTGCTGCCTCAAAAAGCAGGGTACCCATGGGGATCACCATCATCGGCGGACTGCTCTTCTCTTTGATCCTGACCCTCTATGTGATACCTGCCCTTTATACTTTCCTTTCTTCCAAGAGACCCAATATCATTCACCATGAAGAATAAGTTAAGAGGCATTCTGCTCTTTCTCCTGCTCCCGGTGGCAGGTTTCTGCCAGGACACCCTCAGCCTGGAGAAAGCCCTGGCCATCGCTCTTGAAAATAATTACGGGATCCGGCTGGCAAAGATGGAATCGGAAGTGGCCAACAACAACAACACCCTGGGTAATGCCGGTTTTTTACCGGAAGTCACCCTGGATGCCTCACAAACCTACACCTCAAGCAATACTTTTCAAAAGTTCTTCAGCGGGGTGGAAAAAGAAGGCAACAATGCCAACTCCAACACATTCAGCGGTAAGATAGGATTAAACTGGACCCTGTTCGACGGATTCAGGATGTTCATCAACAAAGACCGTCTCGAAGTTTTACAAAAAATCGGGGAACTGCAATACCGGATCAGCATCGAAAACAATATGGCTGATGTCATTCTGGCTTATAATGAGCTGATGAAACAGCAGCAATACCTGGAAGTGCTCCGCCAGGCCATCGTTTTATCGGACCAGAGGCTCACCCTCACCAGGAACAAGCTTGATCTGGGCTCAGGATCAGAGCTGAACCTCTTACAAAGCCAGGTCGACCGAAATGCGGATAGTTCCAGGCTCCTGCTCCAGACAGTGCTTCTGGACAACCTGAAATCAGATTTCCTGGTACTCCTGGGCATGGACCCCTCCACTCCTTTCGAACTCAAGCCATTGATGTCCCCTCCCCTGGCCTACACCCTGGACGACCTGACGGAAAGGATGAAAAAGCAGAACCCTCAGCTGCAGGTAGCCCTGGCCAACCAGGAAGTGACACGACTGGAGAAAAAGGCTGCCTTCAGAGGGGATCTTCCCACCCTGAACTTCACCGGCGGATACAGCTTTAACAGGTCTGAATATGAGATCGGTATCCTCAATTACAACAGGAACTATGGCCCGACCTACGGACTGACCGCCACGATGAAGCTTTTCGACGGTTTCAGCCAGAGGCAGGAAAAAAGAAATGCCACGATACAGGCAGATATCGCAGTGACAGAGACCAAACAACTGGAACTTCAGCTAAAATCGGCCCTGGTCAAGACTTACCGTTCTTATGATGCATCTGCCACCTTACTTCAGCTGGAGGAACAGAACCGTGAGGTCGCTAGTCAGAACCTCAAAGTGGCGACGGAAAACTACAAGCTGGGCGGCATCAGCGATATTGACCTCCGCCTGACCCAGCAAAAATTCATTGAAGCCGAGGCCAGGCTAATAGAAGCCCGCTATGAGACCCATTCTTACGAAGTGGAATTACTCCTGCTCACAGGCGGACTTGGACCCACGAATCATTAATTTGTAACACAACACTTGCACTCATGAAATTGCCCATGTACCAGGTCGATGCCTTCACTGAGACCTTGTTTGGCGGGAACCCTGCAGCGGTATGCCCCTTGCCACACTGGATCCCTGAACAGACCATGCAACAGATCGCGAAGGAGAACAACCTTTCGGAAACGGCTTTCTTTGTTAAAGAGGGCTCACACTATCATATCCGGTGGTTCACGCCCGCTGTTGAAGTTGCCTTATGCGGTCATGCCACCCTGGCATCTTCTCATGTGCTGTTTCATCATCTGGGGTATCATGAGGACACCCTCATTTTTCAATCCGGGAGCGGAGAACTCAGGGTAACAAAGAAAGACGACAGGCTCATCCTTGACTTCCCGGCCGACCCTGTCGAGACAGCTCCTGCCATTGAAATCCTGACCGAAGGACTGGGGGTTGCTCCGACCTACTGGTACAAAGGGAAAACCGATTACATGCTTATTTATGATTCCCAGAATCAGATAGAGACCATGAAACCCGATCACGGGAAGCTCAGGCATCTGCCTTTCAGAGGAATTATGGTGACGGCTCCCGGTGATGAAGTGGACTTTGTTTCCCGGTTCTTTGCATACGGGGCCGGCATCGATGAAGACCCGGTGACCGGATCGGCGCATACCACCCTCATACCTTATTGGAGTCAGAGACTGGGGAAAACGAAAATGAAAGCCATACAGTTGTCTTCCAGAAAAGGCCTTCTTGACTGTGAGTTTCTCGGATCACGAGTGCTTATCGGTGGCCACTGCGTGACCTATCTGACAGGTAATATTGACATCAATGAATGAACACTGGGACAACAGATACAATGTTGAAAACTATATTTATGGCACCCGGCCCAACGAGTTTTTCAAAGAGATCCTCGATACCTGCCAGCCCGGAAGACTGCTTCTGCCTTGTGAGGGGGAAGGACGCCATGCGGTTTACGCCCTTGCAAAAGGCTGGGAAGTGGTCGCTTTCGACCAAAGCGAAGTGGGCAGGAACAAAGCCCTGAAGCTTGCTTCTGAATCGGGATTCAGTTTCCGGTATGACCTTTGCGATGCCCTTTATTTCACTGATAAAAAAGAATCCTATGACATGATTGCCCTGTTGTGGGCCCACTTCCCGGCGTCGATCAGACCCGTGATCCACCGGAACCTTCTCCAATACTTGAAACCAGGAGGACTGTTAGTCCTTGAAGGATTCCATAAACGGCAGATGAACTTTCAGTCAGGAGGGCCCAAAGACCCCGAAATGCTCTTCGATGCCTCCTATATTCAAGACGATTTTAAAGACCTCACCACCCTGATCCTCGAAGAAAGACAGACCCTTCTCCAGGAAGGTGATTTCCACAAAGGGAAGGCAGAGGTCCTGCGCTATGTCGGCATTAAACCCATTCCTGCATCGTCCTGAGCCACCAAGTCACCTAAAATGAATGAGCAGTGTTACTCAAAATACCAGTAAATTAGGAGTGATGCTCTTTGTTTTTTCCAAAAAATGATGTAGGTTTGACGTGTGAACAAGACCTGCGAAATCCTGAATAAGTTATTGTTTATAAACGGAATAGTGAATTATCATGAAAGAAACACCCATTAATTACGAAGTAGTACGGCGACATATTGAGGAAAGCAAACTGGCCAATGTCGGCAGGGCCTCCATCAGAGAGATCAGAAGACTGATCGATAATATTGAAAGGGAGACCGGTGAGAGATTTGTGAGAATGGAAATGGGGATCCCGGGCCTTCCCGCAGCAAAAATTGGTGTGGCCGCTGAGATTGAAGCCCTTCAGAAAGGGGTTGCCAATAACTATCCGGATATTGACGGAATCCCTGAGTTGAAAAATGAAGGGGCCCGGTTCCTGAAACTCTTCATGAACATCGATGCCGATCCTGTCAGCGTAATCCCGACCGTGGGAAGCATGCAGGGATCCTTTGCTTCCTTTCTCACCGTCAACCGTTTTCACAAAGGGAAAGACACCACCTTGTTCCTGAACCCTGGGTTCCCCGTACATTATCAGCAGCATAAGATACTCGGACTGAAATACGAGAGTTTTGATGTTTATGATTACCGGGGTGACAAGCTGAAAGACAAGCTGGAATCCTACCTCCAGAAGGGACATATTTCTTCCATCTTCTACTCAAATCCCAACAATCCTTCCTGGATCTGCTTTACGGACAAAGAGCTTCAGATCATCGCCGACATGGCAAGAAAATACGGGGTTATCGTGATGGAAGACCTGGCCTATTTTGCGATGGATTTCAGAAAAGACTACAGCCATCCGGGCCAGCCGCCTTACCAGCCCAGCGTGGCCAACTATTACGACCATTATATACTCATGATCTCCAGCAGTAAAGTCTTCAGCTATGCAGGACAGCGGATGGGCCTGATGGTGATCTCCGACCAACTTTTCAAAGAGATGTCGGACGATCTGTTGGATTTCTACACGGTAAACCAATTTGGCAGAGCCATGATTTTCGGGACCATTTATGCCTTAAGTGCAGGGACGGCCCACTCCGCTCAATATGCCATGGCAGCCATGCTCAAAGCTGCCAATGACGGCTCCTTCAATTTTATTGATGAAGTGAAGGAATATGGGGAGAAGGCGAAAATCATGAAAAAGCTTTTCCTTGAGAACGGATTTAACATCGTTTACGACAAGGATGACGGCGTACCTATTGCCGACGGGTTCTATTTCACGATCTCCTACCCTGGTTTCACCGGAGAAAAACTGATCGAGGAGTTTCTTTACTATGGTATCAGTGCCATCTCACTGACCATTACCGGCAGCTCCCGGTCGGAAGGGCTGAGAGCCTGTGTTTCCCTGGTCCAGAGAGATCAGTTTCCTGACCTGGAAGTCAGGCTGAAAAAGTTCCATGAACATCATCCGGTAAACCAGTAGTTATTCACTGGCACCTGGTCTTACTCTTTTTTTGAGTACTTTCCTGATCAAGCGGGAAAGATTTATCTGCTCAGCCTTTCATGCTAATCTGTCTCAGCAAATCAGGGTTTTTTGAGCAAACTCAGCGTTTCTTCTGATCAACTGATTGAAAGTGTTGATGTCAATATAACAGATACTGCAATCACACAGTGTGGCATAGGAGAAATGTTTGATCCTTTCACCAAATAATGAACTCAGTCCAAGGTAAGATCTGCTCCTGATGATCTGAAGAATTTGCTGTCCTCAGTCGAGCCTTCTGACATACTCCTTGACGAGTCCCGACTTCAGGTAGGCTATTTGAGAGGTAAGAGATCCTTCGTGGAGGATCACCTCACCTTTTTTCATGAAGATTAGTTGGCTATTTCCGTTAACTTCCTCGAGTTCATCATATTGTAAAAGCGCTGCTGCACATGAAATATCCTGGCAATCATGACAATCAGGCTTCAAATCATCAACGATCGTTCACATAGCTTTTATTAATAAGGAGACCCTAAGGATTCAAAGGTAATCATAAATAAATTATGATATAGATCACCATTTTGTTAAACCTAAATCACGCAGAAACAGGTCCCCGGCGAGCCGGATCTGTCTATTTTTGAACAGAATTGCCGGAAGTTAGTATCTTTGCAAAAATTTTCAATACTGCCATGAGGAATGCTTCTCCAACAGAAGTCGGCTTACCCATTTTCAAACGATGTGAAATGGCCAACGGGATCTTCTCAGCCAGTATAAAATCAGGCCGGATTGCCGGTGAATCAGGAAAAAACTGCTTCAACCTTCCAGCCAGAGAACATAAGGAAGGGTTGCCTGTCAGGAGACCCCTCCTCTCAGATGCTGTGATTGAGCACACACAATACTTATTGGAAAAAGACTCACCCTATTGCTGTCGACCATGATGAGCTCCACAGAAAATCATTTCCAGCCCTTCCGGGAGAAGATCATTGGTGTTGACCAGGTTTTCACCAGTCCTTTCGGAGAACAAAGGCTGGTTTATGCTGACTGGATCGGAAGCGGCCGTTTGTTTGCACCAATTGAACACACCCTTTCTCACCTCATCGGTCCCTGGGTGGGTAACACACATACTGAAAACAGTGAGACCGGCAGGTTAATGACCAGGACGTACCATCTTGCCCAACAAAAGATCAAGGCGTATGTCCATGCCGGTGAAAAGGATGCCATTATCACCACAGGGTTTGGTATGACGGCTGCCATCGTAAAGTTCCAAAGGATCCTGGGCCTGAAGAACTTCTGTCCGTTACCGGAACCACCCTGCAACGGCCTGGAAGAAAGACCTGTCGTCTTCCTCACCCACATGGAACATCACTCCAATCACACTTCCTGGTATGAGACCCTTGCTGATGTGGTGATCGTGGAACCCGGACCTCACCTGGAAATAGACCTGAACCACCTAGAAGATGCATTAAAGAAATACAAGGACAGAAAAAGGAAGATCGGTTCGTTCACTGCCTGTTCGAATGTTACCGGAATACGCACCCCTTATCACAGCATGGCCAAACTCATGCACCAATACGGCGGGGTTGCCTTTATTGATTTTGCAGCCTCTGCTCCCTATGATCCCATTGACATTCACCCCCGGGACCCGATGGAAAAACTGGATGCCATTTTTTTCTCTCCACATAAATTCCTGGGAGGTCCCGGTTCATCCGGAGTTTTAGTATTTGACACCTCCCTATATAACAGTAAAGTCCCTGACCAGCCCGGCGGGGGTACGGTCGACTGGACCAATGCCTGGGGCGAATATAAGTTCGTGGATAACATCGAAGTAAGAGAAGACGGAGGTACACCCGGGTTTCTTCAGGCCATGAAAACAGCCCTCGCCATGGACCTGAAAGAAAAAATGGAACTCAATAAGATCCATGAAAGAGAAAAAGAAATGGTAGCCTGGATGTTCAGGGAACTCCGGAAAATTCCCGGCCTTCATATACTTGCTGAACACATTCAAGAACGTCTGGGGGTGTTCTCTTTCTATATTGAAAATATACATTATAACCTGGCAGTAAGGCTGTTGAGTGATAAATTCGGGATCCAGGCCAGGGGAGGGTGTGCTTGTGCGGGCACCTATGGTCATTACCTGCTTGATGTCAGTTATGAGAAATCAAAGAGAATTACTGAGAGAATCAATACGGGTGACCTGTCACAAAAACCCGGCTGGATAAGAATATCTGTACACCCGACGACCACCTCCCAGGAGATGAGCTATATTATACATGCCTTGACGGAGATTCAGAAGAACCACCGGAGGTGGGGTGAAACCTATACTTACAACAAACAAACCAATGAATTCAACCACCCCCGTGATGAGGAAGGACTGAAAATGACCCAATCCTTGTTACAGGTAAAAATGTAACTGCCTCCTGACTTACCTTTACTCTAATAAAGCCCCTACCTGATGAATCCTTGTCCAAATCTCCCAAACTGCCAGCTGGTCCATCCCTCTACCCGGCATATTCCTGATGAAATAAAACTGGATTACCAAGCTATGTATTGCAAATCCAGCAATGAGCATTGGACAACATGCAAACGCTACCTGGTACACAGCCAGCTTCACTTTTGTCCTGAATTTGTATTGCCAGACTCCGAGATGACTGTGGATGAGATCATTAACATCTTTGATGAAGAAACCGAACAACAATAACACCAATATTCTATGAACACTGCCGACCTTCAGATCGATGGAAGAACCTTCAGTGTGGATGGAGATGGATTCCTGACCACACCAGAAATATGGGACCACGAAGTAGCCGAGTTATTCGCCAAAGCCGACGGGATTGCACCCCTGACGGACAAACACTGGGCGATCATCACTATTATACGCCGTAACTATGAAGAAAAGGGGATGGCTCCCATGATCCGGACCATTTGCCAGGAAACCGGCATCAAACTGAGAGAGATTTATGAGTTATTCCCTCTGGGTCCTGCCCGTGGTGCATGCCGTATCGCAGGCTTACCCAAACCTGACGGTTGTGTCTGATTCCTTGCTTATGACCATCTTACAGCTTATTACATTCCTCAGCCTTCTGACGTGCCTGGCCTTTCTATCCAGACATGTAGTAATTCTATTGAAAAACAGGAAGATACAGGATTATTCCCAGGCTGCCGGAGCACCCTCCGCCGGTATACGGTATTCCTTTACCGGTGCGATGAACCCGGCAAAAAAGGAATCTGCCTTTCTGCACCTGCCTACCTATACGGCCGGGATCATGTTTCACACAGGTTCCTTCCTCTCTATCTTGCTGAATATTCCGCTTCTGCTTCGTATCCATATCCCATTGCCTTACGCATATATCCTTGTTGGCATATTGTGTCTCTCCTCATTATCAGGCTTTTCCATACTGATCAAAAGGGCATTTCATCCCATACTCAGGCCCTTATCCAATCCTGATGACTATCTTTCAAATAGTCTCACGAGCCTCTTCCAGGCCCTTACCGCATGGGTCATGGTAGTCCCTGGTTTGTTTCCCGAATTTTGCATCTTTTCAGCACTTTTCTGGCTGTATTTCCCTCTGGGCAAACTAAAGCATGCGGTATACTTTTTTGCTGCCCGGATTCAACTGGGTCACTTTTACGGCTGGAGAGGAGTCTGGCCTCCCAAAGACCATTAATCCCCATGGAGAAGAAATTATTAAACAAGGGATCAGGGATTGCCAAGATCACAGACTGGAAAAGCGATACACGGCTGATGACCTCGCTCCATTCATGCGTTCATTGCGGACTGTGTGCCGAAAGCTGTTTGTATTATTTGTCCACCCACGATCCGGGGACAATACCCGCTCAGAAAGTAGAAGCTGTTGCTGCACTGTATAAACGTTATAACACCAAGGCAGGTCAATGGCTTCCCTCCCTTTTTAAAGCCAAAGAATGGGATGAGGACCAGGCAAAAAAATTGGTGGATCTTTTGTATGGAACTTGTACCTTATGCGGAAGATGTAACCTACATTGTTCTGTGGGTGTGGATATTGCCTATGTGGTGGGACAGGGGAGAAAAATGCTGGCCGAGATGGGGATGGTCCCTCCAAGCCTTCAGTCGACTGTCAACGCAGCACTGGAAACCTGGAACAATATGAGCATTCCGAAGGAGGAGTTTTTGGCTACATTACAATGGATGGAGGAAGAGCTTGTTGATGAGATTCAGGATTCTGCAGCCATCATCCCGGTGGACCAGGCAGGAAAGAATATCCTATACACCCTGAATCCCAGGGAACCTAAGTTTTTTCCGCTTTCTATCGCTGCCATGGCAAAAATATTCTATGCTGCGGGTGAAAGCTGGACCCTCTCCAGCCAGATGTACGATGTTACCAACTATGCCTTTTTCTCGGGTGACCCGCAACACCAGTCCATTATTGCATCACGTCTTGCTGAAGAAGTGGCCAGGCTGGATGCCAAACAGTTGGTATTGGCAGAATGCGGACACGGTACCAGGGCCTTCCGCTGGGAAGCCCCCAATTATCTCAAAACCAGTTTCCCATTTAAAACAGTCTCATCCGTAGAACTGATCGCAGGGTACCTTAAAGAAGGAAGGATTAAGCTCGATCCTGACAAGATCAAAGAGAAAGTCACCATCCACGATCCATGCAACCTGGTCAGGAACGGTGGAATTATCGAAGAACAGCGAACCATCCTCCGGCATTTTGTCAGGGATTTTGTGGAGATGCAACCCCATGGAGCCGATAACTATTGCTGCGGGGGCGGGGGTGGCCAGCTGGCCATGAGTGAATACAACGAAAGAAGAATGAAGATCGCCGGAGTAAAAGCTGAACAGATCAGGAAGACCGGGGCCAAAATAGTGGTCACACCCTGCCATAACTGTGTGGACCAGCTTCAACAAACCAATCATGCTTTCCATCTGGGGGTCCAGATAAAGACCCTGGCAGAAATAGTGAGCGATGCCTTAATACTTGATTGAAAGAAACCACCTTACTTATCTCATAATAAAACTAAAATGAACAATCTGATCTATCTGGACAATGCCGCGACCACTTTTCCGAAACCGGAAGTGGTTTACCAGTATATGAATGACTTCTACCGGAACCACGGCGTGAACCCGGGCCGTTCCGGTTTTGACGCTGCCATTGAAGCTGAAGAAGTGATCTTTAACACACGGAAGCTGCTGACCCAGCTGTTTCATGGTGATGACCCTAACAGGCTCACCTTCAGTTATAATGCCAGCGATTCTCTGAATCTGGTGATCCAGGGCCTGGCAGAAACAGGTGACCATGTTGTTACCACAACCCTGGAACATAACTCCGTTCTTCGGCCATTACATCACCTGGCTATGAACCATGTTATTGATGTTCAACACATTCCATTCAACCAATTTGGTTTTATAGACCCTGATGACATCCGGAAAGCCATAGGGCCAAAAACCAAGATGGTGGTCATCAACCATTGCTCCAATGTGATTGGAACGATACAGCCTCTGGCTGAGATTGGCGCGATATGTAAAGACAAGGGTGTAATAATGGTAGTCGATGCCAGCCAGAGTGCAGGCGCACTACCCATTGATATGAAAGCGATGGGAGTAGACGTACTGGTTTTCACCGGTCATAAATGCCTGATGGGGCCGACAGGTATTGGTGGTTCCTACATACAGGAGGGGGTCCCTATAAGACAGACCCGTTATGGTGGTACAGGAGTAAGGTCTGCCCAGCGCACGCATCTGGAAGAATATCCGTACCGATTGGAATGTGGTACCCTGAACATCATAGGAATCGCAGGGATCAAGGCAGGTGTAGAGTGGGTGAAAGAACAAGGCATGGATAACCTTCATCACCAGGAAATGGAGCTTTGGAAAAGACTAAAAGAAGGACTGGAACAGATTGACAAGGTTAAGCTGTATTGTGCTGACTCAGAAGAAAGACATAATCCGGTCTTAAGCTTTAATATTGAAGGATTTGAAGCCGGAGACGTCGGGACCATGCTGGATGTTGATTACAATATTGCCTGCCGCACCGGACTTCATTGTGCGCCGCTTGTCCATGAAACGATAGGAACCGACAAAATACATGGTACCGTGAGGCTTAGTATCGGGCCGTTTAACACCAGCGAACATATAGAGGCAGCCATTCAGGCCGTAAAAGAAATTGCAGCCATCAGAAGCTAAACTTTTCCTGCTCCGGACTATTTAAACTCGTTATAAATTTCAGATCATTCCTGAGATTTGATAGCCATTTTAAATACAGGACCCTGAAATATTTCTACCTTCGTCCTGTTAATTCGTAAACAAAAGAATCCTTTTTTACTCAGGTTATGGCAAAAGTCAAAGGAAGCATCGTCATTGATATCGAACGGTGCAAAGGTTGTGAGGTATGTGTTCCTGCTTGTCCGGAAGAAGTGATTGCCCTGGCAAAACAAGTTAACAGTAAAGGGTACCGGTATGCCCAGCCTGTCAACGACGGCTGTACGGGTTGTACCAATTGTGCCGTGGTTTGTCCTGATGGTGTTATCACGGTTTACCGGGTAAAAGTTACTGAATAAAAAATAACAATTTTCTACCCAATGAAAGAACTGAGGTTAATGAAGGGCAATGAAGCCATTGCCGAGGCGGCGATCAGAGTTGGAACCGACGGGTATTTCGGATATCCCATCACACCACAGTCGGAGATCCTGGAATATCTGATGTCTGAGAAACCTTATGAGACGACCGGGATGGTCGTATTACAAGCCGAAAGCGAAGTAGCATCCATCAATATGTTATATGGCGGTGCGGCGTGCGGAAAGAAGGTGATGACTTCTTCTTCGAGCCCCGGTATCAGCCTGATGCAGGAAGGCATTTCGTACCTTGCCGGGGCAGAACTGCCCTGTCTTGTAGTTAATGTAGTCCGCGGCGGTCCTGGGTTAGGAACGATCCAGCCTTCACAGGCCGATTACTTCCAGTCTGTAAAGGGTGGCGGTCATGGTGATTATAAACTCATCACCCTGGCACCGGCTTCCGTCCAGGAAATGTACGATTTTGTGGGACTGGGGTTTGACCTTGCCTTTCAATACAGAAATCCAGTTCTTATCCTTTCCGACGGGGCTATCGGACAGATGATGGAGAAAGTGGAGCTCGATGATTTTATTCCCAGGCTCACCAACGAGGAAATCAGAAAGAAATCTCCCTGGGCCACGCAGGGAAAACTCCCAGGAGAACCCCATAAGATCATCACCTCGCTCGAGCTGGAATCAGCCAAACAGGAAAAAGTGAACCTCCGTATACAGGAAAAATACCGGCAATGCGAAGCCAAAGAGATACGGTATGAGATGATCCATTGTGAAGATGCTGAATACCTCTTTATCGCCTTTGGCCTTTCCAGCCGTATTTGTCAGAAAACCATTGAACTTGCCAGAAGCAAGGGACTCAAAGTAGGCCTTTTCAGGCCCATCACCCTCTATCCATTCCCTTATGCCCAGCTGAACCAGCTTGCCGACAAAGTTAAAGGGATGTTGTCGGTCGAAATGAATGCCGGACAAATGGTTGAAGATGTAAGGCTTGCCGTTTGCGGAAAAGTTAAAGTAGAACATTTCGGACGCTTCGGAGGTATCATCCCCGCACCGGATGAGGTCCTTCATGCTATGGAACAAAAGCTTATGGGAGGAGAATAAAATGTCAGATACAATGATCAACACAGATATCATTAAACCCGAGAACCTGGTTTATAAAAGAACCTCTGTACTTACCGACAGAGAACTATCCTACTGTCCGGGATGTGGTCACGGCACCGCTCACAGGCTCGTTGCAGAGGTGATTGAAGAAATGGACGTTCAGTCAAAAACCATCGGAGTGGCACCGGTAGGTTGCTCCGTCCTGGCTTATTACTTCTTTGATGTGGATATGCAGCAGGCTGCTCACGGACGGGCCCCTGCCCTCGCAACAGCCATTAAACGCCTCATGCCTGAACATAATGTTTTCACCTACCAGGGCGACGGAGACCTTGCCGCCATCGGCACTGCCGAGACCATCCATGCCTGTAACAGAGGAGAGAACATCACCATGATATTTATCAATAATGGTATCTATGGAATGACCGGCGGCCAAATGGCTCCCACCACCCTGCCCAACATGAAGTCTTCTACCTCTCCCTATGGAAGAGACACCCGCATCATGGGTAATCCATTAAAAATTACAGAGATACTCGCCCAGCTTCCCGGAACAATCTTCGTGAGCAGGCAGGCCGTTCATACACCGGCAGCCGTAAGAAAAGCAAAAAAAGCCATCAGAAAAGCATTTGAATACCAGACTCTGAACAGAGGGACCTCCTTCGTTGAGATCGTATCCAACTGCAATTCAGGTTGGAAAATGACCCCCAACCAGGCCAATAAATGGATGGAGGAGAATATGTTTCCTTTCTATCCCCTGGGAGATATCAAAGACGTTATTGCGAATAAATAAAGAGGTTATTAAAAGAATCCGAATAAATCATTGAATCTCAGTTATCTAATATCAAATATAAGGAACCATGACTGAAGAAATTATCATAGCAGGATTTGGAGGACAAGGTGTACTTTCCATGGGAAAAATCCTGGCATACTCGGGAGTGATGCAAAATATGGAAGTGAGTTGGATGCCCTCCTACGGACCGGAGATGAGAGGCGGGACAGCGAATGTGACGGTGATTGTGAGCGATGAAAGGATCAGCTCACCGATCCTGAATGCCTATGATACGGCCATCATCCTGAACCAGCAGTCAATGGATAAATTCGAGCCCATGGTGAAACCCGGAGGAGTGCTTCTGTATGATAGTAATGGGATCACGAGACACCCGGTTAGAAAAGACATCAACATTTATCGTGTGGATGGTGCCGATGAGGCTGCAAAGATTGGCCTCGCCAAGGTATTCAATATGATCATCCTGGGCGGATACCTGAAAATAAAACCTATCGTTGCCTCTGAATACATTCATAAAGGCCTTGAGAAATCACTTCCCAAACGGCATCATGGGTTGATTCCCGATAATGAACGTGCCATACAAAGAGGTAAAGAGATCGTTCAGGGAATCCAATTGGTTTAAAACCGATTCTCTACCTCACGACCACTCCCTTTCCACGCTACTTCCTAACTTTTTGAATTCAATCATTATTCCGTACCTAAAGGCTCGGGCAAACATTGCCCGCTCTTTTGGCTACAGAGATGAGGTGTCTATGACACCAGTGAAAATGGAAAATTTGATTTTGATCTCGTAGAGATCCCATCCCTGCACGTTAGAGGGATGGAGTGTCTATGAACCTGAGAATTAAAAAACATGATTTTTGATCTCGTAGAGATCCCATCCCTGTAGCCAAAAGAACGGAAATTCCCATGGGTGCCGTCAGGCACCCCATAAAAAACAATGAAAATTTTCCAAAAATGAAATAAAAAGCATCTATAGGTATAAAACGTGTAAGATGCCAAATACCTATACCCAGTTACACATCCATATTGTGTTTGCTGTGAGCAACCGCAACAATTTGATTTCACCTGAATGGAGCAATGAACTTCATTTATACATGGTCGGCATTATTAACAAATTAGGACATAAGTCCTTGATCGTTAACTCTATGCCCGACCATATTCATATTTTGCTCGGGTTAAAACCTGAGCAGTCGCTTTCAGCACTGGTTCAGACTGTAAAAGGATTTTCCTCGAGATGGATAAATGAAAGAGGATTCCTAAATAATCACTTTTCATGGCAAAAAGGATACGGTGCGTTCAGTCATTCTCATTCCGCCATAAAAACAGTTTGTCAATATATTCAAAATCAGCAGGTTCATCATAAACGAAAATCATTTATTGAAGAGTACGAACAGATGCTGAGGTTATATAACATTCCATATGACAAGAAATATGTCTTTGCCTCTGTTTAACTGTCCCCTTTTAAAATGCCAGGCCGGAGGATCGCATTATTCCGTACCTAAAGGCACGGGCAAGCATTGCCCGCTCTTTTAGCTACAGAGATGAGGTGTCTATGACACCAGTGAAAATGGAAAATTTGATTTCGATCCCGTAGAGATCCCGTCCCTGCACGTTAGAGGGATGGAGTGTCTATGAACCTGAGAATTAAAAAACATGATTTTTGATCTCGTAGAGATCCCATCCCTG
>CAZSDK010000010.1:0-107637 GCA_964605655.1 uncultured Bacteroidales bacterium | reverse complement strand
CGTAGAGATCCCATCCCTGCACGTTAGAGGGATGGAGTGTCTATGAACCTGAGAATTAAAAAACATGATTTTTGATCTCGTAGAGATCCCATCCCTGCACGTTAGAGAGATGAGGTGTCTATGACACCAGTGAAAATGGAAAATTTGATTTCGATCCCGTAGAGATCCCGTCCCTGCACGTTAGAGGGATGGAGTGTCTATGAACCTGAGAATTAGAAAACATGATTTTTGATCTCGTAGAGATCCCATCCCTGTAGCCAAAAGAGCGGAAATTCCCATGGGTGCCGTCAGGTACCCCATAAAAAACAATGAAAATTTTCCAGAAACGAAAAAAAATGCATCTATAAGTATAAATGTAACCAATATTAAGGTATGATAATTACCTCAAAATCAAAGATATTTATCGTCCTGCACATTGATCTCCCGGTGTAATAATAAATAATCCTTCATTTCTACTCAAGGCATCAGACTGTTCATTAAATTTACAGTCTTATAATATTTAATTATTTCTGACCCATGAAGAATGTTCTACTACTGCTCATTGCCCTGCTCATTGGTTATCAGGCAGAAAGCCAGAGTTACTCCATCAGCGGAAAGGTGCTTTATAAGAAGACTCCCCAGCCCAGGACTTTGGACAGCACCACAGTCTCTCTCTTCAGGAACGACACCCTGATCCAAACCTTTACCACCACTACCGGAGGTGATTATGCTTTTACCAACCTCATCCCGGGAACCTACCAGATGCGTTGTTCCTGCCCAAAAATAGCGGGAGGATTCGGTACTAACGACGCACTATATATCCTGAGAAATTTTTGCAAAATGCCTCCCCTGCTTACCGGATTAAACCTGAAAGCCAGCGATGTCACCGCAGATGGAGTGGGTAACGCCGTGGACGGAATGTTCTGTTCCATGCGATTTACAGGGATCATTCCCTCATTCCCTTCAGGAGACTGGGTTTTTGATGAGCCTGTTGTTATCATCACCAGCAATAGTGTTATTCAGACTATATACGGACTTTGTTACGGAGATGTGAATGGTTCTTTTTCTCCGATAGGAAGCACCAACCCGTAATTGAAGGAAACTCGACAGTCCGCTTATATTATCTATCTCAAAAATACTCAATATGAATTCACATAACAGTCATATTATAAAGAATATACGTTTAGCAGCCTGCGTATTGTCCCTTCTTTTTCCCTTCCTTCTGCGATCCCAGACGATCGAACTCGTCACTCCTTCTTATACCGGGCTGCCCGGGAATTTCACCATTCCCATTAAAGCCATCCAGATGCAGAATATCTATGCCTTTTCACTGACCCTGAATTATGATACCAACCATATAACTTTCCTGACTCTTACTTATCATTCTGCCCTTAATAACTATCTCCTGTTTTCCAATGCTGTTGACGGACAGATACGTATAGCCGGATATTTCCCTTATTCCCCGCTGAACCTGCCCGACAGCACCAACCTGTTATCCCTTACGTTCGACGGTGCCCCGGGTATCAGTAACCTTACCTGGAATACCCAGGTCTATGGTGATTGCATGTTGAACGATGCCCAGGGAAATATCCTGCCAGCCACTTACACCGGAGGAACCATTACACTTGTTGATAATAGTCTTCTTCCATCCTGTGCCCAGGACATTTATCCGGCTGATGGCAGCCCGACCAGTACCCTTCAGCTATCCTGGCATAAGGGAGGCGGAACGATTACTTCCTATCAGCTCTACTTTGGCACCTCCAATCCACCACAGACCCTGGTGCAAAACACATTAGACTCCACATGGTTACTACCCCAGCTTACCCTTGGCACTACCTATTACTGGAAAGTCGTTCCTTATAACATGATTGGTGATGCCTTCGGATGCCCTGTCTGGAGTTTCCTTCATTCTGCCGATACCATCATCACCACGGCAGGTTCCTATATGGGAACTCCTGGCAGCATTCAGATCCCCATCACCGTGAAACAAATGAAAAACATCGGTAGTCTTTCATTATCTGTGAGTTACGATTCATCAGTCCTCACTTTTATTGATCTTTCGCCCCATCCAATATTTGATACAAGTAACTTCCTTTATAATTGTCAAAACGGACATCTCAACATGGGTTATTTTAGTCTTCAGCCCGTTTCGCTTCTCGACAATGAATCACTGGTCACTATCGATTTCTTAGCTTTTGAAGGAATTTGTTCCCTGAGTTGGTTGACCAATCCTGCAGGGTCCTGTCTATACACCGATATGAATGGAAGCTCTTTGCCATCAGTATTCCAGGATGGAAACATCGTCGTCACTGCCACAGGATACTCAGTCAGTGGCTCTGTAGTGTACGATAATCTTTATCAGACCCCTCTACCACAAACAGAGGTTGTTCTGGTGCAAAATGGGGTTCCTGTCATTCAGACAGTTACAGATGCCTCTGGCCAGTTCGTCTTGACAGGAATCACTCAGGGGACCTACACCCTGCAGTTTCACTCCACAAAACCCACCGGAGGATTTAATGCTGTTGATGCGCTCCAGGTGCTCAAGCATTTCACCGGAATGAGTCCGTTAAGCACTCTCGGAACCCTGGCCGGAGATGTGAACGGGTCGGGTTTTATCAACTCTACAGACGCCCTGTCTATTCAAAAGAGATTTGTTGAGATGATCCTGACTTTCCCGGCCGGTGACTGGTGTATCCCTTCTCAAACCATAGAAGTGGGAGAGTCATCATCAGCTCCTGTCACGGTAAAAGGGCTGTGTTTTGGTGATGTCAACGGAAGTTTTATCCCATTGTTCTAAGATACAGGAACTTCTTTATCCGAGTCAGGCAACACAAAAGCCCTGGCCTTTCCTTCGTCAAACTCGCCTTCCCATCTGCCGATGACGGCAGAGGCGAGACAATTTCCAATGACATTGACGGAAGTCCTTGCCATGTCCATCAACTCATCGATACCCAGGATGATGAAGATAGGCTCTATGGGAAGTCCGAATGAAGCTGCCGTGGCCAGTAATATGACCAGAGAGGCCCTGGGAACACCGGCAACACCTTTGCTGGTAAGCATCAAGGTAAGCATCATCACCAACTGCTGCCCGATGCTCAGATGGATACCTGCCACCTGGGCAACAAATATGGAAGCCAGAGAAAGGTACAGGGTGGTCCCGTCGAGGTTAAAACTGTAACCTGTCGGTAACACGAAAGCCACAATTTTGCGGGGTACACCAAATCTTTCCATCATCCTCATGGCAATAGGCAAAGCCGACTCTGAAGAAGTCGTTGCAAACGCAAGGGTCGCAGGCTCTGCCACCGCTCTGATGAACGGCACGACAGGAATTCTGAAAATCAGCATGACAGGCAGCAAGACTACTATCATGAAGACCAGGAGGGCGATGTACAAAGTGACCAGCAGGGTACCCAGGTTGACCAGGATTCCCAGTCCCATGTGACCGACCGTATAGGCGATGGCCGCTCCTACGGCAACCGGGGCAAAATACATGACCAGGTTGGTGAACTTGAACATGGTCTCAGAAAGGCTCTCGGTGAACCTGAGCATGGGATTCTTATGCTTTTCATTGAGTAAAGCCACCGCTATCCCGAAGATGATACTGAAAATCACGATTTGAAGGACATGTCCTTCGTAGACTGCCTTCGCCAGGTTATCGGGAAAAACACCAAGAAGGATATCCTGCCAGGTTTGCTTCTCGGCAGGGGCAATTCCAGTTGCGGCAATATCGGGCAGATGGACCCCTACTCCCGCCTTGCTGATATTGATGGCGATCAATCCAATGAACAAGGCGATAGTAGACACCACCTCAAAATAAAGGATCGACTTCCAGCCCATACGACCCACCTGTTTCAGGTTGGAATGTCCGGCTATTCCCACAACCAGCGTTGCAAAAAGCAACGGAGCGATGATGGTTTTGATCATCCTGAGGAAGATCCTGCTGCAGATCTGCAAATTCACGGCAAAGGAGGGAAAATCATGCCCCACTTCAGCACCTACCACCATGCTAATTAATATCCAGGTAGTCAGATTCTTACGTTTAACACCCCAGGCGATGATTCCAGCGATGACCATCCAGCGCATACATGACAGCAACCATGATGGAAGCGCTATCCAATTCCATAGATGCAGGAACTCCAGGCAAAGGGTTATTGACAGGATGAGAATAAACCAAATCCCGGCTCGGTGCTTAAGAAGGTTATGAAAGCTGCTCATTATCAAACTTCTGATAATGTATGAAGACGCTTTTCAGTGCTGACCCCAACCAGGTTTTTAGCCACTAACTCTGCCAGATCAACCACCGGTGTCTGCGTTCCTGACTGGAATGTTTTTTTACATAACGGACAAGACGTAACCAAAAAATCAGGTTGTGAAACCAACAGCTGTTTCAGCGTGGCATCCCTCAGGTCTTTCTTCTGGGGATAGGATAAGGAGAGACTGCCAAGACTCCCGCCGCAACAGAGGCTTTTCTGTCGTTCATATTCCTGGGGCCGGAGGCGGACCACCGACTCTATCACTGTCCTGGGTTCGTCATAAATCCCACAGCCCCTTCCCAGCTCACAGGGATCATGATAGGAAGCAGTCCCCGGAATCACATCCGTGCGAATCATCCCCTGATCCAAAAGCTCTTTAATGTACTGACTATGATGCAGCACCCTCAGCCGAAGCTGGTACTCATCCCTGAAAACCTTGAGACAGATCGGACAGGAGGTGACGAGTGTGGATGCCTCAGTGCTCTTAATCAGCCTTTTGTTGGTTTCCACCAGTTGTCTTGCTGATTCCCACTGTCCGGCCATTTGAAGTGGCCGTCCACAGCAAAGTCCCCCTTCTTTGTCAATGAAAACATAATCTGTTCCTGCCTCCCTGAATATCACTTCCATAGATCTTTTAATGGACGGCGTCAGATGGGTCATACAACCTGCAAAATAGACCACCTCTGCTTTTTGAGGTATGGGCATCCGGAATCCTGAGATGTCGGGGGTGGCAAGAGAATAATGCATTTGTCTTTTCTGCATCCGCACATCATTCACATGAATGCCAACCGGACAAACTTCCTGGCATCTGCCGCATAACAGACATTCTTCAAGAGCCTGCACCGAAGGCTTGTCTTTCTTCACTTTCTTGAAAAAATAAGCCGGAACGATCTGATCGTGTCCCAGATCCGTATTCAGTTGACATTCAGAGATACACACCCCGCAGGAAGGACAAGACTGCACCTCCACCACTGAGAAGAAATCAAACTTCTTGGAAGGACTGAAGCCCAGGTGCCTGAGATAGATCAGAAGGACTTCTGCCGGGATATGCATGTACCTCGAATAAGGCAGTGCTATAAAAAAAACGGATAAGGCAATGGAGTAGCTCCACCAGGCCGGATAGGCCATCCATTCCACCGGCAGAAAACGCTCGAAGAAACTTCCCAGGGAACCGGTAAGGAAGCCTCCGGTATCTGTTACTGCTGATGTAAAACTCTCAGCCAGCAGCCTCAAGGGGAAGATACACCACAGCGCCGTCATGGCCAGCCTGTCGAGAGGTTCCGGATGCGTGGGTTTTTTCATCCCGAAGATCCTGGCATTCCAACGTTTGTAAAAGGCCAGTACCAACCCGCTGAGAACCAGCAGCAGAAAAAAGTCCATTAAAAAAGTAAAACCATCGGAAAAGGGAAGAATGGACTTGTCATGCATGAAGAACTTGAAAAAGATAGGGTAATAGGGCATGTTGAATTCTACGCCACTATAAATCCTGGATTCGATGTTGCCGATGAGTATCAGGACAAACCAGCCAAAGGCGAAGGTCATGTGCATATAACCCATCCAGGGGTTCTGCCTGAACATCCGCCGGTGCATCAGGCTTTCCATAAAGACCTCGGTCAGGATCTTTCTCAGTTTCCCTGATCTGAGACCAGTACGGATGATGATGCGGTCCTGAGGTTCCAGTTTATCCCACCAGTAGAAAAATTTAGAAAAAAGGATGATCAGAAGGGTCAGCGCACCCAGGGTAAAAGGAAGGACAAACGGATCATAATCAAGATAATACATCTCTTTCCAACATTTGCCTGATCTGGATCACCACATTTCTGGTATTTACACCCCTTGGGCAGTTCAGGATACATTTTCCACAAAGTAAACACTTGTTGATCTCTTTGGCGACTTCTTCCTTTCGGCCCCTCTGAACAAGTAGAATCATTCTCCTGAGACTGAAATCGGTGAACAGGGCGGAGGTACATCCTGAGGCACAGGTACCGCATGAAATACAGAGTCTGACCGATGGTTCCTTCAGGACCAGCTGGTGCCATGGTGCAAAATCACCTTCTTCCCATACAGCCTGACGGTCTTCCCTGATCTTATATCCCCACCGGTCCATTTCAGATGTCTTTGAGATATTGATCGACCCTGCAGGCAGCACTTCGTGCATCGGTCAGGGTATCTTCTATGTTCTTCGGCCCTTTGCAGGAACCTGCCAGAAAGACTCCCGGAATCCTAGTATCATTGGTGGCCAGTAGTTCATCTGCCGGCATCAGGAAACCATTCGGGTTGAATTCAAGGTCAAACATCTTTCCAAGCCTAGTGGTCCCTGCTGATGGAAGGAAACCCACCAGAAGCACCAGAAGGTCGACATTCATTTTCAGAGGCCTCGCAGTCAGGGTGTCCTCAACTTTGAGCATAATACTACCATCCTGGTTCTCGAATGACTCAGACAATCTTCCCCTGATGAACTGGACGCCCCATTTCTCCTGGCTTTCCTTGTACAGTTCTTCGTATCCCAGTCCGAACATCCTGAGATCCATATAAAAACAATACACCTGTGCCTCAGGTAACAGCTCTTTGATCTCGATGGCCTGTTTCACACCTGTCACGCAGCAAACCCTCGAGCAGTGAACATGTCCGGCCTTTTCGTCTCTCGAACCCACGCAGTGGATCAGAGCAATCCTGGAAGGCTTTTTGCCCTGATGCGTGGTAAGCGGTTTGTGTTCCCTGAAGATGGTCTCAAGATCCACACTGGTGATCACATTGTCGTAAATACCATAGCCATATTCTTCTTTTCTTGAAGCATGGAACACTTCAAACCCTGTGGCAAGAATGAGCGCATCCACCCGGATATGCTTGTCACTGTTCAGTTGGAGGAAGAATTGTCCCCCTTCTGTTCTGAAGGAGTCAACAGAATTGTTTTCCAGCACTTGCACAGATTCAGGCAAACGGTCACGGAGATGTTGCCACACCTCGGTCGCCGGCCGGCGTGCCGGGAATAGCCTGTCCCACTGGTTCAAATGCCCCCCTGTTTTATCCGAATCTTCAATAAGAATCACGTTTATTCCTTTGGCAGCGAGTTGTGTCGCTGCCTCCATCCCGGCAGGTCCGGCCCCGATAACAGCAACGGTTTTGTCAGAACGAGTCATACGAAGTATATGTTAGCAGGATTATCGGGTCTTCCCATGGGATTTCCCTGCTTATCGAGGTATTTTTTATCAGGATCATAGGGAACCCCCATCTTGTCAAGCAAGGGTTCCACACTTACCTGATGCACCTGAAGACCAATATCCCAGGGATCATAACCCAGGATGAGGCCTGCAATTTCTTCATAAGTAAAAACCGGTATACCCTGGTTATCAGCACCGTAAGTCTTTCCTTCCATTTCACTGATCACGTATTGCCAGCGGTCCATAAACATAGGGCAGCCCGGACAATTGGTCAGGATGAGGTCAGGCTGGTATGGCTCCATGGATTCGAACTTCTTCCGGGAACACGAAAGTGAATAACCCCGGTTCGCCCTGACTGCATATTGCCGGAACCCAAAACCGCAGCAATGTCTCCTTTCAGGATAATCAACCACTTCTCCTCCCCATTCTTCTACCATTCCTACCAGTACATAAGGGTACTCGGCTCCCCCCACCCCTTTGTCAGGAAACATCTTCGAATAATGACAACCGATATGTTCCACCACCTTCAAAGGTTCTCCTGTCTTCTTGTTGACCAGGCGATAGGGTGCCCTGGAGGCGATTTCTTTACGGAACTTATAGATGATATCGCTGGCATGGGCAATATTGACCGGTTTGTGAAAATCTCTGCCCGTTGCTTGCTTCAGAAAACCTGCGATCTGTTTTTCCTTATCAGGGAAATGACGCCAGGACTCCAAAATCTCGGAGTATAATCCAAAGGAGGTGATGCAGGAAGTGACAAAATTCTGATAACCAGCCTCTGCCATCAGGGAAAACTGACGAGCGATAACCGTCATGGCAGTATCTAAAGGTACGATGTCACAATGATATCCTATCCCGGAACAGGAAGTATGACCCGGATTTTCATATATATCCTTACCCAGCACCGTTTCAAGGATCTTTAAAAACACCCCCTCGGCCGCGGGAAAGAAATTCTGCCTGACACAACTTCTCACATAGAAATAATGATCATCAGCGATTTCCTTCTGATAATCCTGCCATATTCTTCTTTTGCCTTCAATCTTCATCCCTGCCCTTGAAAATTCGGTTAAAATACTCGCTGTTGGTATCACGCTCCTGACCGATGTCAAGGCCCATCTCTTCAGCTTTGAGACTGGAATATTCTTCAATTTTCCTGAAGCGGTCCATTCCCCCGGTAACTTCAAAAATCCTTTTTACCTCATCCAGTGCTTCTTTGGGTATATTTCTCAGAACACCAGGCCCATCCTTATTATAATTGGTACCCAGACGTTCCATGATTCTTTCAAGATACTGATGTTCCCATTCCCAGATAGGTCCCTGTTCCGGATGGCTCTCTGGCTTAATATGCGGGATATAAAGGCAATAACCATGGTCAAGCATCCATTGTCCGATGGTCCTCTTGAGAGCAAGTTGCTGCCGGCCCTTCTCCGATTCCGTAAAAAATCCCAGCTCCTGCGATAATGACCGCAAGGCGATGATCACAAGCCCGGGGGCATTCCCTCTGGGGCACCGGGTGACACAGGACATGCACTCGCCACAGTACCAAATGTTGTCAGATTTGAGCAGTGACTCTATCTGGGCTTCATCTTTCGACTGAAGAAGATCCACGATCTGCCGGGGATCATAAGGATAAAACTCGGCTGCCGGACATATAGCTGTACAAGTTCCACACTGAATACAAGCTTTTAGGCCCTCCTCGAACCTGACATCTTGCATGAGGGTTTCATAGAGTTTTCCCATAAGAGAGGAAAAAAGCATCAACTTAACCCTACAAACTTAAAAAAAAGATGAGTACCCCGAATTATTTTAACAGTTCAGGCTTTATCCTAACTTTGTAAGCTAAACCTGCCAATATGGAATTCCCTGCATTACAGGCTGTTTCGCCTATCGATGGCCGTTACCGGAGGCAAACATCGCCTCTGGCCGCCTATTTTTCAGAGGCTGCGGTCATCCAGTACCGCCTGCGGGTGGAAGTAGAGTACTTCATTGCTTTGCTTGACCTGGATCTTCCTGCTTTAGCCGATTTTCCGAAGGAAATGATCACCAGGCTCAGGGAGGTATACCTGGGTTTTACCATGGAAGATGCACTGGCTGTTAAAGAAATTGAAAAGACCACCAACCACGATATCAAAGCGGCAGAGCAGTTCCTCAGGGGTACCTGGGACCGGCTGGGAATTGGCGGATACAAGGAATTCATCCACTTCGGGCTGACTTCTCAGGACATCAATAACACCGCCTTTCCCCTGGCCCTGAAAGAGGCCTTTGACGCAGTGTACCAGCCTCAGATGGATGCAGTCAGAGACAAGATCTGGGACCTGGCATTCCAATGGAAAAACATCCCCATGCTGGCACGGACCCATGGTCAACCCGCCTCCCCAACCCTGTTAGGAAAAGAATGGATGGTCTTTATTGAAAGACTTGATAATCAAACACTTCAGTTTCCACAATTGCCGTTTTTCGGAAAATTCGGGGGAGCCACCGGGAACCTGAATGCGCATTACGTTGCCTACCCTGAGGTTGATTGGATCACCTTCGCCAACGTCTTCCTCGAGGAATCCCTGGGGTTAAAACGCCAGCAACACACCACCCAGATTGAACATTACGATAACCTGGGTGCCTTCTTCGACATCTGCAAAAGGATCAATACCATCCTGATCGACTTTGCCCGGGACTGCTGGACCTATATTTCCATGGACTATTTCAGGCAGAGGGTCGTGGATAAAGAGGTGGGGTCGAGCACCATGCCCCATAAAGTGAATCCCATCGACTTCGAAAATGCTGAAGGTAACCTGGGCATGGCCAATGCCATTTTTGAACATCTGACGGCTAAACTGCCCGTTTCAAGGCTGCAACGTGACCTGACCGACTCAACCGTGATCCGCAACATGGGGGTTCCCCTGGGACACGGACTGATCGCTTTTCAGTCACTCCTCAAAGGCATGGGCAAGCTGATGCTCAACAAAGAGAAGCTGGCCGCTGACCTTGACCGGAACTGGGCGGTGATCGGGGAAGCCATTCAAACCATCCTTAGAAGGGAAAAATACCCGGAACCTTATGAGGCCCTTAAAGAACTGACCAGGGGAAAGGCAAGCCTTACCAGGGACGATTTCTGCCGTTTTATTGACAAACTCCAGGTACCTGACAGGGTGAAGACCGAGTTGAAGCAAATTAAACCTGAGAATTACACAGGCAGATCAGAATACTAACAATATGCGAAGGCTGGGGCGTTTGTTTTCTTTCGTGCTTCCCTACTGGGGATATGCCTTGCTGAACCTTTTCTTCAACCTCCTCTCCGCATTCTTCTCGGTATTTTCCCTGACTATGGTCATCCCCTTCCTGCAGATCCTTTTCCAGAAGGAGCACCAGGTGACCGAAGCCCCTGTCTTTTCCTTCAGCAAAGAAGCCATGATGGGATACCTCGACTACTGGGTTAACCAGTTTATTATCAGTGAAGGTAAATTCCACACCCTCTTTTACCTCTGCCTTTTCGTGGTGGTTCTTTTTTTACTGAAGAACCTGTTCCAGTATCTCGCGCTGTATTTTCTTGCTCCCATAAGGACCGGGGTGATACGTGATTTGCGTTCCAAACTCTATGAACACCTGCTGATCCTGCCTCTGTCATTCTATTCCGAGAAAAGAAGGGGTGATCTGATCACCAGGGCAACCGGAGACATTCAGGAAGTGGAAGCTTCCATCATGCGTTCCTTCGAACTGTTTTTCAGGGAACCCCTTACCATAATATTGTATCTCATCACCCTGTTCATCCTTTCAACCTACCTCTCTGTTTTTGTGCTTGTAATGCTCCCTCTGGCAGGATGGATCATCGGAAGACTTGCCCGCAGGCTCAGGAAAAAGTCTATTGAATCCCAGAGAAAGATGGGACAACTCATGAGCCAGGTAGAGGAGACCGTCGCCGGACTGCGCATATTGAAAGCATTTAATGCCCTGGATGTGGCCAGCGTCAAATTCAGGGAGATGAATCAACATTATACACGGCTGATGATCGGCATCGGTAGAAAAGGCGATCTGAGCTCACCCCTGAGCGAATTCCTGGGAATACTGATCCTGATGGTCATTTTAGTGGTAGGTGGATATATGGTGCTGAACAGGGAGATCAGTCTCGGAGCCGAAGCATTCATCGGGTTTATCGTCATTTTCTCCCAACTCATCAACCCCGCAAAAAACATCTCGACCGCATTTGCCCAGGTCCAAAGAGGGATCAGCAGCCTGGAAAGAATACAGGAGGTGCTTGATTCAGAAGAGGTTATTGTTGAAAAAGAACACGCTGCTTCCATAAAGGAGTTCAAAAATTTCCTGGAACTTAAACAAGTTTCCTTTTCCTATGGCAAAGAAATGGTCCTTCATGAACTGGATCTGAGAATTGACAAGGGCAAGGTGATAGCGCTGGTCGGGCCCTCCGGAAGCGGGAAGTCTACCCTGGTTGATCTCCTTCCCCGGTTTATCGACCCGACCTCCGGCAGCATAGAACTCGATGGCATCCCGCTTGAAGATTATGTCATCTCTCAGGTCAGAAGCCTGTTTGGTATCGTTACTCAGGAACCAATACTCTTCAACGACACCGTTTTCAACAATATCTCCTTCGGGAAGGAGGATGCCACCCTGGAAGAAGTCATGGAAGCCGCTAAAAAAGCCAATGCCCACGGGTTCATCGGGAACCTGCCCAACGGGTACGACAGTCTTATTGGCGAAAGAGGTGGAAAATTATCGGGTGGGCAGAGACAAAGGCTGAGTATTGCGAGAGCAATCCTGAACAATCCTCCCATCCTGATCCTGGACGAGGCAACTTCTTCTCTCGACCTGGAATCTGAACAACAGGTGCAACAAGGGATAGACCTGGCCATGAAAGGGAGGACCACCGTGGTGATCGCCCACCGGTTTGCGACCATCCTTCGTGCCGATCTGATCCTCGTCCTCGACAAAGGCAGGTTCGTTGAAAAGGGGTCCCATCAAGAACTGATGGAAATTCCTGAGGGCACTTATAAAAAGATGTATGATATACAATCATTCGTATGAAATATCCGTTTCAAAGCCATCTGCGGGACGCCAGGGTATTCAAAACATCTGTTAAGGAGGGTTGTTTATAAGATATTCAATCAATGTGTTGACAGTTGAAATAATTCATGTAGGTTTGAAAAAAAGTGTGCTATGGAATTGTCAAAAATAATGGCCATCAGTGGGAAACCCGGTCTCTTTATGCTGGTGGCACAGAGTAAGAACGGGGCTATTGTTGAATCTTTGACTGACCAGAAAAGGTTTCCGGTGTTTGCCCATGAAAAAATGAGCACCCTGGAGGAGATCAGCGTGTATACCAATGGAGAGGATGTGCCTTTAAGAGAGGTACTTAAAAGGATCTTTGAAAAAGAAGAAGGCCAGACAGCCATAGATCCTAAATCAGAGGGTTCTGCACTCAGGCAGTACTTCGAATCGGTGCTTCCGGATTTCGACCAGGAAAGAGTGTATACCTCCGACATCAGAAAGATCATAAGTTGGTACAACCTTCTCCAGGAAAAGGACTTGCTCGATTTTTCCGAGCCACCGGCAGAATCCGCGACCGAACCCGAACCCGAACCTGAAACTGAACCTGAAACTGAACCCGATCAAGCTCCAATAAATGAGTAAAGTGGCTCAGGACCTGAGGCTTATTGAGAACCAAGCACTAAGCCCCTTTTATCATCGTCTGGTGTTTCAGGCTTCGGGTACTCTTCCCCCATGCAAGCCCGGCCAGTTTGCAGAGTTGCTGGTACCTCCGACAGGACAGGTGTTTTTAAGAAGACCCTTTTCCATTCATGATGTTGACGAGCAACATAGTACCATTTCCTTTCTTATTAAGGCCGTGGGAACAGGAACCAGGAAATTATGCCAGATCTCTCCTGGCACGGTCATCAACACCATATACCCTCTGGGGAAAGGATTTACGCTCCATCATGATAAAAAGGTGTTGCTGGTCGGCGGCGGTTGTGGGATAGCTCCTTTATTGTTTTTATCCCGGAAATTGCATGAACAGGGCAACAAGGTTACCACATTGCTTGGTGGCAGGGAGAGAAATGACATCATTGAAGTATCTGATTTTCAAAAATATGGGAACACACTGATCACGACGGAAGATGGAAGCCTTGGTGAACCGGGTTATGTGACCGATCACCCGGGATTCAGGCAAATAGGAGATTATGACTGGACCGGCACCTGCGGACCGGAAGCTATGTTACGGGCTGTTGCTCTACATGCCTTGAATTCAGGAGTCCCCTGTGAGGTCTCGCTCGAGAACACCATGGCCTGTGGAATTGGAGTTTGCCTGTGTTGTGTGGTTGACACTGCTGAAGGGAAACGCTGCGTATGCACCGAAGGACCGGTATTTAATATTCACCAGCTCACCGGATGGGATCAGCCCAAAGAAACGGCAGACTCCTGCCCGGTAATTTAAAAATAACTATGGCTCTTGATCTGTCGACCACCCTTCACCGTCTTAACCTGAAGAATCCCGTGTTAACGGCTTCAGGGACTTACGGTTACGGAGTGGAATTCATGGATTTTTACGATCCATCAGTATTAGGTGGGATTGTTGTTAAAGCAACCACGGCCGAAGCACGGGAAGGCAATCCCTACCCCAGGATGGCGGAAACGGCCTCCGGAATGTTGAATGCAGTCGGGTTGCAGAATAAGGGGATGACCTATTTTGAAAAAGAGATCTATCCGCAACTTCTTCAGTTTGACACTCACGTTATCGCCAATGTATCCGGTTCAACCATAGAAAGTTATGAAGAGGTAGCCGAAAGGATGGCGGCACTGGAGCACATTACGGCCATCGAGTTGAATATCTCCTGCCCGAATGTTAAACAGGGAGGCATGGCTTTCGGCACTTCCTGTCCATCAGCCATTGCGGTTACCGAAGCCGTAAGAAAGGTCTACCCAAAAACCCTGATTGTCAAACTTTCTCCCAATGTGACGAACATCGCCGAGATCGCGAAAGCTGTTCGCGACGGAGGTGCGGATGTGATCAGCCTGATCAACACCCTCCTTGGAATGGCTATCGATGCCGAGAAAAGGAGGCCGGTGCTCTCGACGGTCACCGGAGGCCTGAGCGGCCCTGCCATCAAACCGGTGGCCCTGCGTATGGTCTGGCAGGTATCCAGGGCGGTGGACCTGCCAATTATTGGTGTCGGCGGCATCAGCAACGCAACGGATGCGATCGAATTCATACTTGCCGGAGCCTCAGCCGTTCAAGTCGGGACCGCCAACTTTCTCAACCCCAATGTCTGTCCTGAAATCATCAGGGGGATTGAAGAATACATGGACAGGCACTCAGTAAAGACTATTCATGAACTAACCGGATCACTTGCCTTATGATGGACTGGATCAACACTTTTATCGATTTCATACTACACATTGACGTACATCTGTCTTTCATCGTTACAAAGTACCAGACCTGGACCTACCTCATCCTCTTTGTCATCGTATTCTGTGAGACCGGCCTGGTGATCACACCTTTTTTACCGGGCGACTCCTTACTTTTCGCTGCAGGTACCATTGCTGCACTCCCTGCACAACCTCTCGAGATCAAGGTGGTCATCCTTACCTTCCTGCTTGCCGCTTTTTTAGGCGATAATGTCAACTACTGGATAGGAAGATTCCTCGGGCATAAGGTCTATGAGCGAAATTACAAGCTGATCAAGCGAAAGTACCTTGATAAGACCCATGCTTTTTATGAGAAACATGGTGGCAAAACCCTCATTATAGCAAGGTTTATGCCGATAATCAGGACCTTTGCCCCCTTCGTGGCCGGAGTCGGAACCATGGACTATAAGCGTTTCCTCACCTTCTGTATCCTCGGCAACATCATCTGGACCCTTACCTTCTGCCTTGCAGGTTATTATATGGGCAACATCCCTTTCATCCAGAAGAACTTCAGCCTGGTGATCCTGGCAATTATTTTCGTATCCATGCTCCCACCAATCATAACGGTGTTAAGAGCAGCCCTTCAGAAGAAACCGGCAGCCTGAAACCGGTCAAAGAGCCTTCTGACGATCCAGCCGGTCGAAAAACATCTTGAGAAAATAAGGACTCACTAGGGTGGTTACGATACCCATGACTACAAGGATGGAATAAACGGAAATACTGATAAAACCATTCTGAAGTGCGATATTGGCAATCACTAATTCCATGATTCCCCTGGCATTCAGTCCGACACCCAAGGTCAGCGATTCAAGCTTCGACAAGCCGCTCCACCTCCCTCCATAGAAACCCCCGACGATCTTGCTGGCAAAGGAGGCTACCAGGATCAGGGCAAACAGCCAGTAGTTATTGATAGAGAAAAAGTCGAATTGTATCCCGATGCCCGCAAAGAAAATGGGTGCCAGAAACCCCATGGTGATACCGGAGGTGGTGCTTTTTATCTTCTCAAAGTTATCATCACCCATAAAATCCCTGTTCAGCAACATGGCCCCGAAAAACGCCCCGACCACGAAATGCAATCCCAACATCTCCGAAGTACTGGCAAAAAGAAGCACAAAGACGATGACCAGGGCGAACAGGGATTCTTTCCCTTTCAGGTAATCAAGTAAGTTGTTCACGTTGGCCTGGATAACGGGAATACGTTTGGCAGCATGCTGGAACAACTTGTAGGCGACGTAAATAATCAGGACAAAGAGGCCCACCTGGAGTAGGGTTCCAAAGATCGACAGTAAGACCGTCTTCAGGGTAGCGTCGGTAACCCTGGAATCCAGGATGACCCCAAGGACCAGCAGGGAGACCACGTCATTGAAAATGGCTGCGGAGATGATCTTCTGACCGATAGCGGTGTTCAGTTTCCCGATATCCATGAGGATACGGATGCTGACAGGCAAGGCGGTAATCGAAATACAGAGCCCGATAAACAGGGTAAGAAGAAGATCCAACCGGAAGATCAGTCCGATGGCCAAGCCCGATACCATGGGGATCAGGAAACCCAGAATGGCGATCATAGAGGACCTGCCCCGTATTGAATTCCTGACTTCTTCCGGCTTTATCTCTATACCGGCAAGAATGATGAGAAGCAGAACGCCCAACTCCGACAGGACCTTCAGCTCATTGGTATAGCTGATAACCTGCAACACGGAAGGGCCCAGTAATATTCCTGCCAGGATCTCCCCGATCATAGAGGGGAAACCCATCCTTTCGAATAGCTCGCCAAATAAACGGGCGATCAACAGCAGCAAAAGTAAGGTAACGGTAAAAGGCAGATTAAGATTCAGGACCGCAGGTGTATTCAGCAGTAACATCTCAGTAGATCCTTCTTAAGTGGGTGGGAGCATCTTCATCGAGCTGAAGAGGGACCTTCTCGACAATAACGGTACTGGTGTCCAGACCGTAGGCTTTGGTATCAGAAATACCGGCAACCTTCAGTATGGAATAGGTATCCATGATAAACTGCTCAAAAGGCTTGAAATCGAAGTCATAGTTCTGTATCCGGTCGATGATGACAAACTTGAAATCGCCGGGGACTAAGTGCTTTCTTAAAGATTCATAGCGGCTTGTCAGTTCTATCTCATTATTCCTGACGAGTTCCTGAAGGACCTGCTTGAAATACAGGTTGATCCTTGGCTGTACCTTAAACCCCAGTTTAAAATCAACCCGGATCAGCGTTTCCGGGATCAGGGTATCCACCTTATAATTCATGGTATGTGGCTCATCCAGCACATCAATGTGGACAAACCAGTACATATCAGCCTTCTTGGGCTGTTTGTTGAAGATAGAATAGATGATCTTTGACTCAATGTCCTGTTTGTAATTGGCCTTGGTCATGTACACCAAATTGGTGGCATACTTGGGAATAGTCGTATCCTGTTTCAGGTCTTTAAACCATTCGAGATAATTACCTAATTTGCTGAAACTGATGAACCTGTTCTTGATGCTTCTTCCTCTGAACCACACGAACATCACGCAGAACATAATCCCGGCGATTAAAAAGGTAGCCCATCCTCCATGCATAAATTTGTTCAGATTGGAGGTAAGAAATGCACCCTCTATTCCAAGATAAATGATGATGAACAAGACAGGTATAATGACAGGGAGTTTCTTATAGAACATGTAAATTCCCATCATGATGGTGGTCATGAGCATGGTGATGTTAATGGTCAGACCATAGGCTGCTTCCATGTTCGTCGACTTCTGGAAAAAGAGGATGACCAGCAGGCAGGCAAGCCACAGAAGACGGTTGATACTGGGTACATACATCTGACCTTTAATTTGTGTTGGGTAGTTGATCTGTACCTTCGGCCAGAAGTTCAGATGGATGGCCTCACTGATGATGGTAAATGAACTGGTTATCATGGCCTGGCTGGCGATGATGGCGGCTATGGTCGCCACCAGGATTCCGGTCATTAAAAACCATGACGGCATAATGGAAAAGAAAGGGTTTATCACGGAACAGTCTGCCTGCGGATTGTTGAGAAGCCAGGCTCCCTGACCCATATAATTCAATACCAGTGAAAGTTTCACGTACATCCATGACACCCTGATATTTCTGACTCCGCAATGACCCAGGTCAGAATATAAGGCATCAGCACCGGTGGTACACAAAAAGACAGCACCCAGAAGCAGGTAGCCTCCCGGGTGATGCGCCAGCAAACGGTAGGCATAGGCAGGATTGAGACTTTGTAAAATACCGGGGTGATGTGAAATCTGCAGGACACCTAAGATCCCAAGCATGGTAAACCATACGAACATGATCGGACCAAAAGATTCTCCAAGCAGGTTGGTCCCATATTGCTGAATGATAAATAATATGGTGATGATAACAATAACGATAGGCAGGATGGGAATGCCCGCATTGACCATCTGCAGTCCTTCAACGGCAGAAACCACCGTAATGGCGGGAGTGATAATACCATCCGCCAATAAGGTACTGCCGCCGATCATCGCGAAAAGGAACACCCACTTTACTTTTTTCCTGATCAGGGCATATAAGGAAAGAATTCCACCTTCACCCTTATTGTCTGCCCTGAGAGTAATAAGAACATACTTCAATGTCGTCTGAAGTGTCAGGGTCCAGAAAACACAGGAAATGGCTCCGAAGATGACTTCATTGGTGATCTCCCCTGCCCCGTTGACAATGGCCCTTAACACATACAAAGGAGAGGTGCCGATGTCTCCGTAGACAATACCCAGTGTGACGACCAGACCGGTAAAAGAAAGGCGGCTGATATGGGTATGTTTCTCACTTTTCATCGTTTCTCCTGTTCAGTATGTTACAAAAGCAGGCAAAGATAACAAACCTGTATTCTACAAGGCAAGGATTATTTATGAACGCCCTGGTTCATTTCTTCTGAATCACAGGGATTTCCTTGTCTGGTTTCACCAGGCTCTCATTATGCGGCGCGTGTGGTTCCCATCCTACCACGGCGATCATCGTGTAAAACCCTACAATATAGGCCAGAGCCACATGCCATGACCGGCCAAGGTATTTACCCGTGTTCCTCATTTCGGGGAACATGTTGGAAAGAGCGACCCCTGCCGACGACCCAAACCAGATCATGGAACCGCCAAACCCTACGGCATAGGCCAGCACCCCCCAGTCATAACCACCCTGGTCGAGACACAACTTTGTCAAGGGTATGTTGTCAAATACGGCTGAGACAAAACCAAGGACAAAGGTGGTCACAACGGAGGCAGCGGGAAGCTCTTCCACGGGCATGAGGGAAGCGCAGGTTACCAGGGCCAGTAAAAAAACAGAACCTTTGGCTGCACCCGTCAGGACATGCCATGGCATGTCCATCAACAATGACGCTATTACGATCACTACCCATACCCCGAGAGCAGGCAGGTCGAAAAAATAGTTGGTGGCAATGGCGCCCAACAGCATGAACACCACAATATACAGCTGCTTATAACCAATTTTCAGGTTTTTGTGCGGGTCCCGGCGGATGCGCTGAAGCCGGTCCTGCTGCAGGGAGCCCACCACACCAAAGATGAAAAAGGCTGTAAAACTAGCCACAAAAGCATGGGTGACATCCAGGGGATTCACCCCGTCGATCCACATCAGCGTGGTGGTGGTATCGCCTATAACACTTCCCGCACCGCCGGCATTGCTGGCCGCCACAATGGCCGCCAGGTAACCGATATGAAGCTTGTTCTTATAAACCACCATGGCGATACTTCCACCCAGCATGGCGGCCGCAATATTGTCCAGAAATGTAGAGACGACAAATACCAACGCCAGCAGCACCAAGCCACCGGTCCAGTTGTCAGGAAGGATCCCCGGCAACCAGTCCGGAACTCTTGAAATCTCAAAGATCTTAGCCAACAGGGCAAACCCCAGCAACAACCCGAGAAGGTTCAGCAGCACTACCCATTCTCCTTCACGCAGGTCCTTGTGCAGGATCTGCTGAACCAGCCCCACTTTTCCCATGAAATGATGGTAAAGGTCAAAAGAATCATCAAAAACGAATTTCACCATCAGTAACACCAGCAGTCCGGCAAGGGCAATCTCCATGGTCTTCTTGTTGAAAACGGCCACTCCAAGCAGGATCAGACAGAAAACAATAAACTCCAGTCGTATTCCGAGCAATACAGGTACGGTAAGTAACATGAAATTGAGTATTAAGTAGTTAGTAATGAGAAGCGTCGAGCAGCAAAACAGTTTATTTTTCCTTAAATTATTCGAGGAGTGTTTGGGAACCTCAAAATTAGGCAACATTTATTTTGGGTCTTATAATAACAGCTGAGAAAAGAATGAACTACCTTAGTAAAAAAAACGATGCCCTCCCTTCTCCAGCAACTGCCCAGGGAATTGTTCGAGTTTATCCTGGTCGCCGTATTCTCCCTGATCATTGGCTTGTCGCAACGACGGCTCCATGCGCAGGCCGAAGGCAGCCGCCTGTTCGGCACCGATCGTACCTTCACTTTCATCGGCATCCTCGGATTCATCCTGTATACAATTGACAATCATTATCTTACCGCCTTCATGGGAGGAGGATTGGTACTCTCGGCCCTGCTGGGCATCTTCTATATTTTCAAAATCAGACATGCCAGTGATTATGGTTTGACCACCATCCTCATCGCCCTCATCACCTACTGTCTCACTCCCCTGATCCATACGCAGCCTCTGTGGCTCTTTCTCCTTATTATAGTCACTGTATTGATATTCACAGAGTTAAAAAGCTCCTTCGTGGTGCTTTCGAGAAAATTCAACCGGGAGGAGTTTATCACCCTGGGCACTTTCCTGTTCATCGCCGGGGTTGTTCTTCCCATGGTCCCCGACAAGCCCATAGTCAGTGAAATACCCCTGACGCCATATAAAATCTGGATGGCCGTGGTGGTCATTTCGAGCATCTCCTATCTCAGCTACCTCCTGCAACGTTTTGTCTTTAAGGGTTCCGGAATCCTGGTCTCGGGAATCCTGGGCGGAGCATACAGCAGTACTGCCACAACCGTGATCCTGGCGAAAAAAGCGAAAGAGAATCCTGAGCAGCGAACCGCTTATTCGAGTGCCATTCTTCTTTCTGTCGCCATGATGTTTCCACGCATCCTGGTACTCCTGCTGATCTTCAACCTGGACCTGTTCAGGATCATGTTGCCCGGCCTGGGTTTGCTCTTTGTCCTTACTGCCGGTGCCGGTATTTTTGCCTGGACCAGGTCCGGAAAAGTGACAATGCATACCCCCGGCATCACCACAACGGGTAACCCACTGGAATTCAAGGTAGCACTCCTGTTCGCACTTTTGTATATCATCTTCTACACCGTCACCCATTTCACCCTGCTCTATTTTGGTAAGAGCGGACTGCAACTTCTGTCGGTTGTGACCGGGGTCACCGATATTGACCCCTTCCTGATCGGGATTTTCCAGGGCAAGTTGCCTCACCTGGATGTCTATACCGCGGCCAGGGCCTCTTATCTGGCCATCATGAGTAATAACATTCTGAAGACCTTTTATGCCTGGGTCTTTGGTGGCACACCGTTGCTCAAAACGTCTGTCTGGCTGATAGCGGTCATCGTCGCAGTCAATGCGCTGATTATTATACTTTTATGAGAGAAACCGGGGAGCTTGCCAACCTCAGATGATATTCACTTCAAACTCAAGCGTGATCCCAAATTCCTGGTCGACAGAACTGCGGATTTGTTCAGCAAGTTCCAGTATCTCCTGTCCTGAAGCACCGCCATGGTTGACCAGCACCAGGGCCTGCCTGTCATGGACCCCGGCATTACCAGTTCTTTTCCCCTTCCATCCGCATTGTTCGATGAGCCAGCCGGCGGGAATTTTATATTCATTTCCGGGCTCAGGATAGGCTGATAGGGAGGGATAATGCAACTTAAGGTCCTCAAATTTCGCAGCACTGACCAAAGGATTTTTAAAGAAACTCCCCGCATTCCCCGTCACCTCAGGGTCCGGCAGTCTCGACTTCCTGATGTGACTGACCGCATCGCGGATGTCCGATGCCGAAGGATGGAAGCATCCTCTTTTCTCCAGCTCCTGCCTCAGGGTGGGATAATGATCCTTTACAGGTCTTTCTTTGGATAATTGAATCGTAACAGAACTGATCAAAAAACGGCCCTTTAATTCTCTCTTAAAAATACTGTCGCGATAACCAAAACGGCAATCCTCCCTGCTGAGCACCCTGCTTTCTCCTGTATGAAGATCGAACCCCCGGACCTGGTAAACGACATCCTTCAGCTCAACACCGTAAGCACCGATGTTCTGAATAGGTCCGCTCCCGGTATTACCTGGTATCAGGGCCAGATTCTCTATGCCGGACATATTCCTGTCCACACAAAAATCAACCACCTCGTTCCAGGGGGTGCCGGCTTCCACAGTAACCAGAAAATCAAGGTCGGTGACAGCCTCCACTTCCATCCCTCGATTTCTGACAGCGACGACCAGTCCATCAAAATCCTTGGTAAACAGTATATTGCTTCCACCTCCCAAGATCAGGCAGGGAGCGTACCTGGGATACAATTCCTCCACAAAATAACGGATCTCCGCCTGATCACGGAGTAAGGTGAAGTACTTAGCCATTACATTGACTCTGAAGGTGTTGTACGGCAGCAAGGAAAAATCCTGCAGAAGGGTCATAGGGTTTTGATTCAGGGCAGATTTGAGATCAGAACAAAAACTTTTTTATTACCTTTGTATGTGCAAAAAGAAAGTCAAACAAAAAACAATACAAAGATGATGAAAAAATTACTCTTTATCTTCATTTTGGCTGTGACCAGCCTATCGCTTCAGGCTCAATGGGTTCAACAGGCTACGGCTTTCCCCCAGGCTTCTGTGGGAATCAACTATATCTGTGCTGTTGATGCCAATGTTGTTTGGGCCGTTGGTTATGACGGTTCCGGTACCGGAGCCGAAATACAGGTTTTTACCCGTACCAACAATGGCGGGACCCTCTGGACAGCAGGGGCCATCCCCGGTTACACCACTTATGGTGTCTCTATGATCTATGCCTCCGATTACAGCACGGCCTGGGTACCCATTTACGGGCCTAGTGGCGGTGGTAAGCTGTTAAAGACTACCGACGGTGGTACCACCTGGACAGACGCTATTCCAACGGCTTTCCCGGCTCCGGACGGATTCCCCAACCTGGTCCACTTCTTCAATGCCAACGACGGCGTAGCGATGGGTGACCCGGTTGACGGTTATTTTGAGATTTATACCACCTCTGATGGCGGTACAACATGGACGAGGGTTCCACAGATCAATATTCCCGCTCCTTCTTCCTCTACGGAATATGGCGTCGTCGGATATTGCTCTGCCGTTGCAAACACCATCTGGCTGGGTACCAACAAAGGCAGGGTGTTGATTTCCAATGACAAAGGACACACCTGGACGGCAAAGGTAGTATCCTCTTCATTAACCTATACTGATGTAAGATTTATCAATGACTACCACGGCATGGCCATCGACAGGGCCCAGAATGGCACAGCCCTCTATGAAACACTGGATGGTGGAAATACTTGGAACCTGGTTACTCCCAGCGGGATTTATTATACCGCCAGCTTTGCCTGGGTGCCGGGCACTGCAAACACCTGTGTATCAACGGGTTCATCAACTACTGCCTCAGGTTGTTCCTACAGTTTTGACGGCGGTCATTCCTGGACTGATTTCAACGGTACTGCCGGTACCCAATTCCTGTTCACTGATTGGGTTGATGTAAGTCACGGATGGGCCGGTTCCTTTACCGATCAGACCAACCCTACCACCGTAGGCGGAATGTACGCCTATAACGGAATACTCGTCGATATCCTCAAAATTGATCCCAAATTCGGCGGCGTGGAGGTTTATCCCAACCCCGGCAACGGCGATTTCACCTTTGCCATCGTAGGGTTTGAAAGCCAGGATGTTCAACTCGACATCTATAACAGCATGGGACAGGCCGTTTACTCTCAGAAAGTGAACCAGAATCTTCTCTCTTACAATCACCAGGTAGACCTCTCCTCCTTGTCAAGTGGCACCTACTATGCCACTATTCAATGCGGAACGAAGGTCTTCAACAAAAAACTGGTAATCCAGTAATTCTGACCGTATTGCGTAAAAGCGCTTTTGTCGTTGATCAGCTGGCAGGAGCGCTTTTTTTTATTCTTTATCCTCATTCACTAATCTTTTTCTTTAAGATGATCAGAAAGTTATTGTGGCTGCTGTGGTTATTATTCCCTCTGGCTCTGTCAGCCCAGGTACAGCCGGTAGCCGACTCCACCCTCTCACCGGAAGAAGTCCGATACCGCGATTCCATCGCCCAAGTCAATGAACAAGCTCGCAAACTTCAACAATCACAGGAAAATTATAACGCCGGGATTCAGGAATTTGAAAAGAAAGCGTATGAGAAAGCCATCGCGTTTTTCAATCAATCCCTGGCACTCAACCCTGAATTCTCAAAAGCACGATATAACAGAGGCGTGGCCAGGTTTTTCATGGAAGATTATCAGGGCTGTATCGACGACATGACGCAGATCCTAGCCCAGGACCCGGCCAACAACCAGGCCAGGATGAAGAAGGCAGAAGCGATGACGCAGATCTCGGCCTTTGATAAAGCGGCTGAAGAGTACCAGGGCGTCATCTCCAAAGAACCCAACAACTTCAAGGCATATTATCTGATCGCTGAAGTATATTTCCTGATGGGACAATATGAAGAAGCGCTCAAACAGCTAAACAAGTCCATTGAGCTCAAACCGGATTTCTCAAGGGCTTATAACGACAGGGCCAGCTGTTACCGCAAACTCGAGAAATTTCAGGAAGCGCTGAAAGATCAGCAAAAAGCAATACAGCTTGATCCTGACCCTGCCTTTCTTTATAATAACCTGGGCAGCCTGAAAAGAAAACTCAATGATCCGGAAGGCGCCATAGCAGCATACACACAAGCCATCACCAAGGATCCGGGCTACTACCCCGCCTATAATAACAGGGGAAGCACCTACCTCGAAACAAAAAAACCAGACCTGGCCTTCAAGGACTTTGACAAAGCTGTCGAACTCAACCCCAAATACGCCGTGGCATACAACAACCGGGGCATACTGTTTCATCAGAAAGAGCAGTATGATAAGGCTATAGCTGAATTCAACAAAGCCATTCAGTATAGTTCCGATTACGGACTGGCTTATCTGAACCGGGGCATCTCCAAAGAAATGCTCAAAGATGCTGAAGGAGCCTGCACTGACTGGAAACAGGCCGAAGAACTGGGAGTGAAGCTGGCTGGGAAATATATGGCTATTGACTGCGACTAATGATGAAAAGATGGCAATAATGAACCGTTATACCCTATTTGTACTTTCCTTCTGGTTACTGAACCTTGTGTCAGCCAGGGGACAAAATGTCGAATTCAAATCGAGTCTTTTCAAGGATAAAAAAGAAGCCTTTAAGATCGCCGAGTCACAGCTTGAATCCGGCGAAACCTACTTCAAGGAGGCCCTCAAACTCATGGAAACCAATAAAGATGCCTCCTCCTTGTTCCTTCAGGCAAAAGAACCTTTCCTGAAAGCCAATGAGTTCAACCCCGATAATGCCAACCTCAACTATAAGCTGGGAGTGTGCTTCTTTTACACTTACAATGTCCTGTCTTCCATTCCCTATTTTGAAAAAGCCCTTAAGCTGAAAGCCGAGGATTGTGACCCTGACGTATACTTCCTTCTGGGCAAAGCCTATAAGCTGGATTACCGGTTCGACCAGGCCAAAGCCCAGTTCAGTCTTTATATAACCATAGAGAAAGATAGGGTGCTGCAAAAGATCAACGAAGAACTCCAGAGGGAAATTTCCCAGTGTGACATTGCTAAATCCATGGTTGCCAAACCATTGGAACGTCTTTGGGTGGAAGCTGTCAAAGACTGGAACAGCGAATACAATGAATACAATCCCAGCATCACGGCCGATGAGTCTACCCTGATTTTCAACACCGACCGTCCTGCTACAAAAGAGGTCCAGGGAAAGAACACGGTTTGGATCGCCAACAGGGAGAAATCGAAATGGTCGCAACCACAGCCTTTTGGCGTCCCCTTCGAAACAGCCGGCCAATATGAAGGGTTAGCTGTCAGTTACGACGGACAGACCCTCTACCTGGGCAGCCTGGGTGATCAGAAAGACATTTATGTTTCAAAACTGGACGGAAAAACGTGGACGACACCCCTGAGACTGCCCGACAAGATCAACAGTGCAGGAAATGAGACCGGGGCCTGTTTCTCTACCGATGGAATAAAAATGTACTATGTCACTGACCAGGGGGTGGGTATTAAGGGTGGTAAAGACCTGTTCTTCAGTGGTGTCATGGACAGGATGAAGAACATCTGGGGTGAAGGCATGACCATAGGATCGGAGGTCAATACCGTGCTGGATGAGAACTCTATCTACATGCATCCTGACGGCAAGACGATCTACTTTGCTTCCAAAGGACATCAGTCGATGGGTGGCTACGACATCTTCAAATCGACCCGTCTAGCCGGCAGATGGTCCGCCCCGGAAAACCTTGGATATCCGATCAATACACCTGCCGATGAGACTTCTTTCGTGATGAGTGCCAGTGGCAAAAGAGCCTATATTACCTCCAACCGTAAAGAAGGAGGCAAAGGTGGATTTGATATTTACCGTATCACCTGGTTGGGACCTGTAAAACAACCGATCAACGATTTTGAAGACCAATTGCTGGCCGATGTTGCCTCACCGCAGCGAGATGCCAGGATGGAAGGCAGCGTGGCCGTGGAAACCAAAAACCTGACCATTCTGAAGGGCAGGATCCTGGATGACTTTACCGGCCAACCTGTGAAAGCTGATATTGAAATCACTGATAATGTGAAGAATGAGGTCATTGCCACCTTTTCATCCAACAGTGTCACCGGCAAATTCCTGGTGTCGTTACCTGCCGGTTTCAACTACGGTATTGCCGTGAAAGCAAAAGACTACCTGTTTCATTCCGAGAACTTCAATCTTCCCGAAAAGAGTGAATACCAGCTGGTTGAAAAGGAGATACGGCTTAAAGGCGCCTGCCTGGGCTGTAAGATCATTCTGAAAAACATCTTCTTTGACACAGGAAAATTCGTGATCAGGCCTGAGTCGACCCCGGAACTGAACCGGCTTGCCAGCCTGATCAATGACCTGGCGAGGGTTAAGCCTGGCATTAAAATTGAAATATCCGGTCATACTGACAATGTGGGCTCTGAAACTTCCAACCAGGTCCTTTCCGAAAACAGGGCGAAAGCAGTCGTTAAATTCCTTGTCGACCAGGGAATCAGTCAGAGTAAGCTCGTTTTTAAAGGGTATGGTTCTCTTCAACCCATCTCCACCAACGCCACGCCGGAAGGAAAGCAGGAGAACAGGAGAACTGAGTTCAAGATCATCGGCGAATAGATCCACGAATTTGACTAAAATATATCTCATCGGTTTCATGGGCAGCGGCAAGTCAATAACAGGTAAAAAGTTGTCGAAAAAGATGGGACTGCCCTTTTACGATCTCGATGAAATGTTTGAGGAAAAGTATCACTATACCATTTGGGATTTCTTTAAGAAATTTGGAGAAAAAGAATTTCGTAAGTTCGAACAGAAACTGCTCTGGTCCACTGCTTCCTTCGAAAATGCCATCATCTCGACGGGAGGTGGTACGCCCTGCTTTTTCGATAACATGGATTTTATCAATAAGAATGGGATTTCTGTGTACTTGCAATTACCTGGAAAAGCGATAGCCAACCGCTTGAGGTCCAGCCGAAAACCCAGACCCATGCTCCAGGAATTCGGGCAGGATGATTTTCAATCCAGGATAATGGAACTTCTGGAAACCAGAGAGAAGTTTTATCTCAAAGCACATCTTTCTGTAGATCAAATAAATACAGATGTCGATACCCTTTTCACACTGATCAATGAATGGGAAGCAAAACCAGCATCCGGAAGATCTTCTGATACGAACCTCTCAGCTTCTCCTCTTTAGACCGGTCACACATTCGACATGATGGGTGTGCGGGAACATGTCAAAAGGCTGAACCAGATCAATGGTATAATAATCTTTCAATAGGGCAAGGTCCCTGGCCTGTGTGGCAGGATTGCAGCTGATATAGGCCAGTTTTTCAGGCAACATCCTGATAATCTGATTAATAACTTTTTCGTGCATTCCCGAACGAGGAGGATCTGTTATCAGTACATCTGGTTTACCATGTTCAAGTACAAAGTCCTCCGACAGCACCTTTGCCAGATCCCCTGACACAAAAGTCGTATTCTTGATGTCATTGAGGATGCTGTTGGTCCTGGCATCCTCAACAGCCTGGTCCACATATTCAATGCCAACCACCTTGGAGGCCTGCCGGGCCACGAAGGCGGAGATCGTGCCGGCACCTGAATATAAGTCATAGACCAACTCCTTCCCGCTGAAACCAAGCCAATCCCTGGTCACCTGATACATCGATAATGCCTGTGCCGTGTTGACCTGGAAAAAGCTGGTCGGGCCCACCTTAAAGGTCAGGTCTTCCATCTTTTCTTCGAGGTACCCCTTTCCTTTGTACAAAACAACTTCAAGATCAGAGATGCTGTCGTTCTGTTTGGGGTTGATCACATACATCAGGGAGTTGATCCCAGGCACATCCTCTCCCAGGCGATCGAGGAATGTATGGACGATCTCCGGCCGGTCTTCGGCAACCACGAGGATCACCATCCAGTCACCCTGGTTACTGTTACGCACAAAGAGAGACCGAAAAAATCCGGTATTTCTGCGGGCATCATAGAAGGGCAGGCCCGTCCCAAGACTCAACTCCCTGGCTTTCATCCTGATATCGTTTGTCAACGTCTCCTGCAGATGGCATTCCCTGATATCCACGATGCGGTCGAACAATAAAGGCAGATGAAAGCCCAGTCCCCTGAAATCAGGATTTTCTTCGTGAACTTCCTGGCTCAGCCATCGTCTTCCCGAAAAGGTGTACTCAAGCTTGTTCCTGTATTGGACCGTCAGGGACGAGGGACGAATGGGCTGTATCTCCGGATAGTCCAGTTTCCCTATTCTATTATAAGCATCGGCTATTTGCTTTTGCTTATAAAACAGCTGGTCCTCGTAATTCATGTTCTGCCAGCGGCATCCTCCACATAAACCAAAATGCTCGCAGAATGGGTCCACCCGTTGAGCTGAATATTCATGAAAGGCAACTGCCTTTCCCTCAAGGAAAGACTTCTTCTTCTTTATTACCTGGATATCCACCACGTCGCCGGGGACCACAAAAGGCACGAAAACGACAAGGTCCCCCACCCTGGCAATAGCTTTCCCCTCTGACCCAGCATCTATGATCCGGACTTTTTCAAGCAATGGTAGTGGTTTAAATCGTTTACCCATCGGAATCGTACATCGAACCTAAAAAATCGTTTTCTCTCTTCAGCTTACTGACTTTCCCTGGCCTTGTAATGCCTGGAATCGCCCCATTCTCCATAACCAATCTCGCCTCCGGCCAGCCGAATCCTTGTTTCCAGGCATCCCATGCAGGCCTCGGCGTCTTCCGTAAGACAAGGTTTGTCTTCATAAAGAAGGTAGTTTTCCCTGTATTTCACCGGGGTGAGGTTCGGCATGATCACATTGGCTCCCACCTGTATGGCTTTTTCTCTTCCGCTGGGATCCAGGGTCTGCATGGCAGTGGTGGCGGCTATGTTGATGTTTTTCATCATGATACGCAGCAGCGCCACCATTTTGAGCGACAGCTCAAACCTCTCCGTTTTGGGTAATAACTGCTCGCGGTAGGCATAGAGCGGAGTGCCGTGGTGCTCGATGTAGGGGCCCATACCCGCCATATCAATATCAAATTCCTTCAGGAAGATCAGGTCATCGGCCAGATCACCGCGGGTTTGAAAGGGTAACCCGATCATCACACCTGTACCCACCTGGTAACCAAACTTCTTTAATGTCAATAGTGCATTCAGTCGCCGGTAATAATCATGTTGACTATTGGCCGGATGAAGTCTGGCATAAAGTTCAGGGTTGGAAACCTCTATCCTGAGCAGATAACGGTGTGCTCCGGCCTCATACCACCTTTGGTATGTATCTTCAGATTGTTCGCCCAGGGAAAGGGTGATATGAAGTTCGTCATGGGTCTCCTGGTGAATCCGTTGGAGCAGTTTTTCAATCCGGGAGCTAAACCTGGCGGAGCTTCTTTCACCCGACTGGATCACTATGGAGGCAAACTGCTGCTGGTGGGCAAAACGGGCAGCTTCTATCACTTCCTCGTCTGTCAGTTCATATCTGACTACTTCACGGTTACCTGACCTGACCCCGCAGTAAAAACAGTTCTTTTGACAGCGGTTGGAAAACTCGATCAAACCCCTGTAATACACTTTGTTACCGACTTCCTTACGCTTTACTTCAGCAGCTTTGTCAAAAAGCGCCTGCAGGTCCTCTCCTTCGGCACCTAATAACCTGATCAGGTCATCTTTAGAGTATGATTCCTGTTCGAGCAGTTTTATAATTCCGGCCATACAACCAATACTTTTCGGTATCTTAGCAGTGACAAAGGTAAGATATTCCCGCCATGCGGTAGTAAGAGCCTATCATTAACCGACCGACTTCAATGAAAAAGATCCTTTCCCTCAGCCAGATCCGCCAGGCAGATCAGTACACCATAGAGCAGGAACCTGTTTCGTCGACGGACCTTATGGAGAGAGCAGCTACCGCCTGCTACACCTGGATCAGGGAACATGCATCAGAATACCGTCATGCCAAAGTCATCTGCGGAATGGGCAATAACGGTGGAGACGGACTGGTCATTGCACGCCGGATGGCTGCCGATGGTTGGAATGTTACCGTCATGCCGGTCCGGCATGCATCGCATGAATCCGATGATTTTAAAATCAACCTGGAACGCTTGCGTCAGCAAAACCTCGCCAACATTATACCTGTTAATAAGGCAGAGGACTTGCCTGAGATACAGCCCGGTGACCTGGTGCTGGACGCCATGCTGGGATCTGGGATCACCAAACCGGCAGAAGGCTTGCTTAAAGAGGTGATCATGAAGATCAACCCATCGGGTGCCTTCATTCTTTCGATAGATATGCCCTCCGGCTTGAACTGTGAACAAGCTGGTACATCCGATCCCTCCGCCGTGGTGCATGCCACGCATACCCTTACATTCGAGGTGCCCCGCCTGGGATTCATGTTTTCCGAGAACGAAAGGTATATCGGAAACTGGACCCTCATCCCTATCGGTCTCCACCCTGAAGCCATTCGTCAATCTGAAAGCAACCATTATCTTATCGAAGACACGGATGTGGCACCGGCCATTCATTACAGGCAGAAATTTGCCCATAAGGGACATTTCGGACATGGGTTTCTTGTCTCAGGCAGCTACGGAAAAATGGGAGCAGCCATCTTAGGAACCCGGGCAGCACTGCGAACCGGAATAGGCCTCGTCACCACGCATATTCCAACCCTGGGGTACGGAATTCTCCAAACAGCCGTCCCCGAAGGGATGACCAGCATCGATCCCCATGCAGAACATTGCAGCCTCCTGCCCGATCTTTCAGCCTATAATGCCATTGCCATGGGACCGGGCATCGGGACGCACGACCAGACGGCCACCTGCCTTAAACTCTTGATCCAGAACTACCGCAATCCATTGATCCTCGATGCGGATGCCCTCAATATCCTTGGAATCAACAAGACATGGCTGCCCTTCCTGCCTGCCAACACCATCCTGACACCTCATGTTAAAGAATTCGAAAGGATATCGCATAAAGTTTATGACAGTAAGGAAAGACTGTCATTACAACTTGAGATCTCCCGGAAATACCAGGTTTATATTATCCTGAAAGGGGCTTTTTCCAGTATCACAACACCTGATGGACGCTGCTTTTTCAATTCCTCAGGAAACCCCGGGATGGCTACGGCCGGAAGCGGAGATGTACTGACAGGAATCCTCCTTGGCCTGGCGGCGCAAGGATATTCTCCCCTTCAGGTATGCCTGATTGGCACTTATCTTCACGGTCTGGCTGGCGACCTGGCTGCTGACAGCCTGGGTGAAGAAGCCCTGAATGCTGGTGACCTGGTGGAGGCGATCCCACATGCCTACCTCCACCTTAAATCCATTCGGTAGCAGCGTAGTTTCCTGAAAATTCCAGAATTGGGAATCATTCGCATTACGAAACAATATTCAATCGTTGCCGTAATGGTAAAATAATCTATTATTACTTTTAACAGAGCGAACTGTTTGAGGCAAATTTTTCCCTGTTTTGGAATGAACCAGATTTCCAAATGGATTTTTATTAGCCTGTTGCTGACCTTTGCCTCAGCGTCGTTTGTATTGGCTCAAACGACGCCCCTGAGGGTGAACACCATGCCTTCATACAGTATCAATGAAAGAGAAGGACTGGCTGTCCTGTGCCAGCCTATTATCATCTGGGGGAGTGCCTTCGGGGGAAAACCACCCTATACCTACCACCTCTCTGTCGACGGGGTCCCGGTTCCCATTGATGACACCATCACCAATCCCCAGGCTTATGCTTATCATCATTATGCCGGTCACTGGTACACCTTTCAGCAGTTGGGCCTGCGGACCGTGCGGATGGAAGTGACTGACAGCCTTGGCAATACGGGCACTAGTGAGTCGACAATCATGGTCTATGACAATCCCATCCCTCCTATCCTCGTAGCCATGAGGGTTGAAAGAGCCTTGCTCTATTTATTTAAACATGCTCTGAATGACCTGCAGGACCCCAAGAACATTTTTTGGAATTGTGATCTGCAGTCCGTTCAGTACAGTTATGCTTCCACGGCCACCTCGGTGATGGCTTATGAAGAGGCCGGGCATCTCGATCTTAATGACTTTTATATCGATCCTTATGCTGAACTGGTAAAGAAAGGGCTCCATTATGTTCTGACCAAATACAGCGGCCAACTGACCATCTATGACCATCCTGACGGTGCCCATGGAATACCTCCGTGTGACAACTTCCAGGGAGGCGGCACTTCGGGATCTGCAGGGTTGAACAAAGGTTGTTACCTTTACAATAATGCAGGGGGGATCACCTATGCCAGCAGTTTGGGACTCATGGCAGTGAGTATGTCGAGAGCCAATGCCGCTGAAGCAGCCACCTCCATCATCGAAGACGGACCGCTGGCAGGATGGTCCTATTACGATATGATGAAAGACGCCATCGATCTCATCGCTTGGTACCAGGGCGATTCCCTCCAAAGGGGAGCCTGGAGGTATTACCTCACTGAGAATGCCGAGATGTACGATGGCTCTACCGAACAGTGGCCGGTGCTGGTCATGAAGGCTGCCCTCGACCGGTGGGGCATTCAGTCACCGGTGTGGGTGCTCGAAAACACGGCATACGCCTATCTTGACAAACTTATGTACACCAACGGAGGTTGCGGATACAACAACAAATACGACAGGGTTAATGCCGGCAAGACCGGGGGTTTCCTGATCTTCGCGGCCCTGTTTCCGGCGGGAGTTCCCAACGCCATCACCCAGCAAGCCATTCAATATATAGAAAATAATTATATGGATTGTGGACCTGATCTGTGTATTGAGTCTGGAGGAGCAAGCTGGCCTGGCAGCTTTTATCACATGTATGCGGTCATGAAAGGGTTAACACTCCATAATGTGGATGTGGTCGATGTTCCAAATGTCGGCGTCCGTGACTGGTATAAAGATATGGTGGCCTGGCTTACCGGGGAACAGATCTATGAACTTCCCCCCGGAATATGTACACTGAGCAGCTTTAAGAACATAAACAACTGTTATGGACAAAACAGTGATGGTTCCTGGCAAGACGATGGCTGCCTCGGATGTAAGTCACTGGCCACATCCCATGCTGTCCTGATACTGCTGAAAAGCGTCACTTTTCTTCCTCCCGTGGCCGTGATAGATCCTCCTTTGTGTGGGTCCATCATCATTGAGTGCGATACCTTTCCTCCACCTGTCAACAACTGTCTTCCACTCGATTCTTCCTTCAGTATCAGCGGATTGCTATCCTACCACATGGGAGTCCCCTATCACCATATTGTTAATTACAAATGGGCCATTGATCCTCCGCCCAACTTCAACTGGCAAAATGCCACCATCACAGGTCCGCATCCGACCATCCCGGGATTCACTACTCCCGGCCAGCATACCATCTGTCTGCGTGTTGAGGATGATCATGTTCCTCCCCTTTACGATATCGATTGCATCGAAATATGGGTCTGTGAGCCTACCGTAATCCCTGCCCCCATCGCTAAAGCCATCCCTGACTCCCTCATGCCTTGTTACAGCGCCAGCCCGACTATACCCATCACTCTCGACGGAAGTGAATCCTACATCCCTCCCAATTGCCAGGATGTTTTTTACTGGTGGGATATAGATGGGAACAACGTTTATGATACCCTTATACCGGGTTCCCCTTATCTGTCCGTTACCTATAATAATACAGGAAACCTCATGGTAGGGCTGATCGTAATGTGTGTTCATGATAACGACACCGTGATCAGTTGTGCCGATTATGCCTGCCTGAATATCTCCAATGATGACCTGTTTGTCAGCAGTTTTACGTCACCATGCCGATATCACGGACAGGACAGCATCACCCTGAGCATGAACTTCGGTAATCATCCCTTGTCTGAACATTCTTTTAACGATGTGATGATCAGGCTGTACCAGGGTGACCCGAAAACCACCGGGGTTTACCTCGGATATTTTGCCACCATCGACAGTTTCCCGCCCGGAGCCACCTTCAACTGGACCGTCACCATTGCCGTTCAGGACGACATCGATTCGGTATGGGTTTGGATAGACCCTCATCAGGAGATCACGGAATGGGATGAACTGAACAACCTAATGATGACCCACATGGGTTTGTTCGGTGCCGACGACACCGTCTACCTGTATGAAGACCACGACACGCTGATCGACGTCGTTCAGAATGATTTCCCTCCAGGATTTTCACCTGTCACCCTGGTCGGACTCGCGAGCTTCCCTTATCATGGATTGGCTTTCCCGACAGGTCCTCTGGGCAATCCCATGTACTACAGCCCCAATCTAAATTATAACGGCATCGACAGCCTTCACTACCTGCTTCGCATCTTTAATATAAATGGCAATGTTTTCTGCGATGATACGCTGAATGTCATCTTGCATGTCATCCCGGTCAATGACCCCCCATTCTTACAACTGCCAGATGTTTCAATGTGTCAGAACGACACTGTATACCAGTCCTTTACAGATTACCAGGTCTTTCATGACCCCGACCATCCTTTAGCACAGGTGAGCTTTTCCCATTATTTCATTACCGCAACTCCTGACACTAACCAGGTATTTATTCAGTACTCTTCAACGGGCTTTCAAATCTCCACGGGCTTTAACGACAACATCTTCAGGACCTTCTGGATTCAGTTCTCAGCCATTGATGACAGTGGTGCTATGGATGTGGATACCGTTCTCCTTACGATCCATCCATACCCGGTAGTAGATATTCCGGATACCTCCCTTTGTAATGGTGAGACTGTCATTCTTGACGCCGGCAATCCGGGATCATCATTCCATTGGTCGAACGGACAAACCACTCAGGAGCTGATCGTTGGTGCAGCTGGGACCTATACCGTTACCGTTACCAATCCCAATGGATGTTCCAACTCAGATTCTTCAACAGTCATCCAGAAACCCGACCCCCAGATTGAGGTCCACAGCTCACAACCCTTTGTTTGTCAGGGTGATCCTGTGCTCCTGACCGCTACCAGTCTCCTTTTCCCGGGGCAGACCACCTTCACCTGGATGCCGGGTGGTTCAACCAACGACTCCCTGCTCATCCATCCCATTCAATCCGGGTATTTTTACCTTATCTCGCAGTTAATGGGCTGTACGAAGGCGGATTCCGTTTTTGTCGAAGTGAGAAAGGGTCCACTCATTGTGTTTAATCAAACTGACTTCGTTATTTGTCCGGGCGACAGCCTTCTGGTGAGTGTAGTTGAAGATGTGAACTGCACCGCCCCGACGTATGTCTGGAGCAACGGATATACGGGAAATCCTCTGTTCTTTTATCCAAATTCTCCCGGTTATTATTCAGTGACGGTTTCCTGTGATTCAGGCTGCTACAGCATCGATTCCATCAGGGTACAATTCCTCACCCGACCGGAAATCGATCCCATGCCCCCCCAGACCGTCTGTATCGGTGATCCGGTGGAATACACCGCCACAGTCACTCCGGCAAGTATATCAGGATCCTGTCTCTATGAATGGAGCAACGGGATAACAGGTCCCACCCTGATTACCCTCCCCTTACAACCCACCACTTATTATCTGACGGTCACCTATGAAGCCTGCCATGACTCCTCCTCCCTGGCCGTACACCTGTTACCGGTCCCGGAAGTCAACCTTCCTGAATATTCCTGGCTGGAGCCTGGTGAAACGGTACATCTTGACGCTGGGCCAGGCTTGATGAGCTACCATTGGTCAACCGGGTCCGTTTATCAATTTATCACTGTTATCGACACAGGAAAATACTGGGTTGAGGTGAGCAACCTCTATTGTGATGCTTCAGATACCACTTATGTTTACGGGTATCCCGGTGTTTATGTCCCTAATGCCTTTACGCCCAACCATGATGGGACAAACGACATTTTTTATGCTTTCTGTGCCGAAAAGCTGAAGTTTACCATGCACATCTTCAACCGCTGGGGTGAACTGATCTTCACCACTCATGATCTCAATACAGGCTGGGATGGCACGTACGAAGGAAAGATGGCCCCGGTTGATGTTTACACCTGGGTGATAGAGTATGTTTATACTACTCCGGGGCCGTATTATCTTCAGAAAGACGGGAAGAAGACAGGGATGGTGGTTCTGGTACGATAGAGGCTTCCACCAGGTCGGACTCCACCTTAAGGTTCTCAATGATGAAAATTTGTCTTTCAGGGGTGTTTTTTCCCATATAGAAGGAGAGGATCTCCGGTATCGACATTTCCTTTTTCATGATCACGGGATCAAGCCGCATCGACGGACCGATAAAATGTTTGAACTCATCGGGTGAGATCTCGCCCAGGCCTTTAAACCTCGTTATTTCAGGTTTCCCATTCAGTTCCTCGATGGCTGCTTCCTTTTCCGTTTCACTGTAACAGTAATAGGTATTTCTTTTATCCCTGACTCTGAATAAAGGAGTCTGCAAAATATACAGGTGACCGGCTTTCACCAGGTCGCTGAAAAACTGAAGGAAGAAAGTCAGCATCAGCAAACGGATGTGCATCCCGTCGACATCGGCATCGGTGGCGATCACAATATTATTATACCGGAGATCATCCAGATCTTCCTCCACGTTCAATGCCGCATGAAGCAGGTTAAACTCCTCGTTCTCATAAACCACCTTCTTGCTCATCCCAAAACAGTTCAAGGGTTTCCCCTTTAGGCTGAACACCGCCTGAGTGTTGACATCTCTCGATTTAGTGATGCTCCCGCTGGCTGAATCGCCCTCTGTGATGAAAAGCGTGGTCTCAAAACGGGATTCATGGTTATCATTGTAATGGATGCGGCAATCCCTGAGCTTCTTATTGTGAAGACTGGCCTTTTTTACGCTTTCCTTGGCCAGTTTCTTGATGTTGGCAATGTCTTTCCTTTCTTTTTCCGACTGAAGTATCTTCTTATACAAGATCTCGGCTGTTTCCTGGTTGATATGCAGATAGTTGTCCAGGTTCCTTTTAACGATGTCGGTAATGTAATTCCGGATGGTGGGCCCGTTGGGTGCCACGTGTAACGATCCCAGCTTGGTCTTTGTCTGTGATTCGAACACAGGCTCCTGGACCTTGACACTCAGGGCCGCTATAATGGACGCCCTGATATCGCCGGGATCAAAATCCTTTTTGTAGAATTCCCTGATCGTCTTTACCACTGCCTCCCTGAACGCAGCCTGGTGGGTGCCCCCCTGGGTGGTATGCTGACCATTCACAAAGGAATAATACTCCTCTCCGTACATTTTCTCGCCATGGGTCATGGCAAACTCAAAATCCCCGTCCCTTACATGAATGATCGGATAAATCACCGGGCCGTCGATGTTGGTCTCCAGCAAGTCCATCAGACCGTTCTTCGAGAAAAACCGCTGACCATTGAAGATGATCGCCAGACCCGTGTTCAGATAAACATAATTCCAGAGCAGCTTTTCGATATGCTCGCTCAGAAAATGATAGTGTCCGAAGATCTGGGGATCGGGCTTGAAGGTGACCAGAGTCCCGGACCGCAGATCGCAGGCTTGTTCCTCCTCGTCCAGAAGGATCTCCCCCTTACTGAATTCAGCGGTCTTGCTCATATTCTCCCTGATGGCCTGTATCCTGAACACCGAGGACAGGGCATTGACAGCCTTGGCTCCGACGCCGTTGAGACCCACGACTTTTTTAAAAACCCTGGAATCATACTTGGCTCCGGTATTGATCTTTGAGACACAGTCAACCAGCTTCCCGAGTGGGATTCCCCTGCCGTAATCACGAACAGCAACCATCTGGTCCTTGATGGTCACTTCGATCGTCTTGCCAAACCCCATCATGAACTCATCCACCGCATTGTCAATGATCTCCTTGATCAATACGTAAACTCCGTCATCATGGGAAGAACCATCACCCAGCTTACCGATGTACATACCCGGACGAATCCTGATATGTTCCTTCCAATCCAGCGATCGAACACTGTCTTCCGTGTATTCAAACATTTTCCGCTTCCTTTTCCGCAAAGATAATGGTTCCGAAAGTAATCACTAAACTTAAGATGTTAACAAATTGCGGTTAAAAGATACTTGTATCCTGTAGCCATCTGATGCCGGAAAATTGATTTTTCTTTACTTTTGATAAATAATACAACCTATGAAAAATCTCAGCTGTACCAGTCCACGTATCATTCTCATCCTGATATCCCTGGTGATCATTACTACTTCCTGCAATGTAGTGTATATACCTTCCATGCAGAACGTTCCGCTCATAAAAAAGAAGGGCGAGTTCCAGGCCAATATCACCCCGGCCAATTTTGAAGCCTCCTACTCCCCCGTGGAGCATATGGGAGTGATGGTCAATGCACAACTATCAGGAAATCAGTGGACAGAGGGCGACTCTTACGAATATTCCACCAAACGCCAGTTTGCCGAAGCCGGGATAGGCTATAACAAGCAATTTGATGAAGATAAGGTTTTTGAGGTATATGGTGGTGCGGGGATGGGGACCCTCGATTTACATGATGACTTCGACTTTGACGAGCAAACATTTACGGCTACGATGAACAGGAAATTCATACAACCGTCGGTGGGATTTTACAACGATTATGTGGATGTCGCCTTTTCGACCAGAATCCTGCAGTTGAAATTCACCAACGTGAAAACCAAGAATTATTCAGAAGATGAATTAAAGAATTTGGATCTCTTTGATCTGAATAACAACCCGTATTATTTTGTGGAACCGGCAGTCACGATCAGAGCCGGTTACAAATTCATCAAAGTCCAGTTCCAGTACCTGTATTCCATCAAACTAAACCCTGAGCCCATCAACCGTTACGAACAGTATCTGTTTCTTGGCCTGTCACTCAGATTCTAATGGAATCTGTCAAATATTGTCCTCTGCCAGGCTTTCCTTACTGATGTCTTCCCTTCGCATCACCTTGATCAACTCATTTTTAAATAGCCGATAGTCATCCTTATTAATCATAAACTCCCTGATCTTCGGTTTTGCATTGATGATAAAGAGAACGGCAACGTATATCATTGCTGAGAAATAAGACACGGAGGCCGTAATGCCGGCACCAATGATCCCCATCCTGGGAATCAGCAGATATCCAAGACCTATGGTGAAAACCAGCCCGATGGATGATGCCACCGTATTCACATGCATCTTTCCCAATCCCACGAAATAATGTCCGAACATCATCGCCACCGAATTGGACAATATTCCGGCCGCCAGCGATAAAATTATTAAATGGGTATTATTGAAATCCTTCCCGAATAACTGATATACAGAGGATGGAATGAACAGGAAGAAGGCAATGACCATCACTGATATGACAGTGGTCAGCTTCAGCAACCGGATCGTCAGCCGTCTCGCATAATCCAGGTCCTGGGAATTGGATATCTTCGAGTATTGCACGATGGCGATGCTTCTGCCCACCACCCAGGTGCCTTCCGCCAACTGATTGCTGAAATGGAACATCCCCAGGCCGGCCCTTCCCGTATAGGTGTCAATCAAAAAGTAGTTAAACCGGTAATTCAGGGTCTGCACGATCACCGCCAGCTGATTGAAGAATCCAAGCCGGAAAATCCCTTTAACCAGAGGAACCAACCTTTCCATCTTCGTCTTTTTTATCAAAGGATACAGAAGCACCGAACTGAAAACCAGGCTGAATCCGTATGCCGAAAACATGGAAATGATCACCGATTCAATGGTCCTTACTTTCATTACAAGAAACAGAAGAACCAAAACAATAAGCTGCACCAACGATTGCAGAGTCGTTATCACATTGTATTCCCTGATCTTTTCTTTGCCCAGCAGCATGAAAAGATGCAAGTTAAATATGGAAGAGATAAAAGAAAGTGCCAGTACCTGCCCTTCATAACCTTTGGGTGCTAAAGGAATAAACCTCATGAACACCCCAAAAACCAATATGATAAAGATAGTCCACAAATAACTGATAATCAATAGTTTAAAATTTGGCTCCCTGGGAACCAGGTACACAAGAGCAGAGCCACCCACGAAATTGTTGACCATCAGTATGATGGTAACGGCCAGGACAAAAAGCCCGATGGTCCCCAATCCTTCAGCACCCAGGTATTTGGCATTCAAGAATACGATGACAAGGCTGAGAGCAGCAATGATGATCTTGGAACCTGCCGTACCGAGAATTTTTTTAAACATGGTCGTTATTTGATAATTGAGACATACAGGTCATTCATCATGTGGGAGACGGCCGCTTTACCGAACCGGTGTATGATGGCCCGGGAAAGTTCACCGGGATCGTATGATGGATAAGTGTTTATCATTTGTAATACGGCTCTCTCCAGTGCTTCATTGTCTCCTGCAGGAACGATCAACCCGTTCGTCTCGTCCACAAAGTACTCCGGTCCGCCACAGCGGGTCGCCACGACAGGTTTTCCCAGGGCAAGGGCCTCAGCGGCAAATACCGAAAAGGTCTCCACCTTACTGTTTATCAGCACAAAATCCGATTCTTTGATTTTCTCAAGGACAAAGGCATTGTCCTTTCTGCCATAAAATTTGAAGCTTTCAAGACCGGGGTCTATTTCCATGGCCAGATCCCTGATCTTCGACTCATCCTCTCCACTGCCAATAATGTGGTAGATCACTTCCTGATGCAACTCCATCACTTTTTTCATCACCTGCAAGGCACCACTGATGTTTTTATTACGGTCGACAAGGTCTGCGACCGTGAGAATATTCACGGCTGTTCCGGTTTTTTCCCTATTACTGCTTAGCACTTCCAGGTCCAGAACATTAGGAATGATGACAGTATGGGCATGGACCAGGTGATTATATCTCATGGATTTAGCCAGACTTTCAGAAACAAGAGTGAGTGCCCTTGACCGGGCCAATATCCACCGGCACAGAAACCGGTACATAACACTTTTTCTGGCGTAAACACCCAGGGAGTACCCGGTCCAATGTTCTGAAATAACCATCGGGACCCTGTTACACAGATGGATGACATACCCCATCATAGCTGGCCTTAACAGAACATGGCAATGCACCAGAACAACCTTATCCTCAGTACTTTGGATCAGACGCCATGCTTTTTGAAAAGACTTCAGATACCGGTATAAATTCACAACACGGCACCATCCTGCCGAACACCTCCTGTAATAGGTTCTGAGCTCACGAAGGTCACCCTCCTCATAGTCCTCCAACTCGAATTTGCCTCTTAATGAATCATCTGCGTGAACGGAAAGGACCACTACCCTATGGTTCACCGCTGCTGCCATGGCATGTTTCTGAATAAAAAGCCCCAGCTGAGGATCAAGACGCGAAGGGTACCATTTGGGTAGAAACAGGATCATGCAGGGAGGTGTATTTCCTGAAAGCGATTTCTCAGAAGATTTATTGCATTGGCCGTACGCTTATGACCTGAGCCGCTGACGACTCCGTATGGGAATCCGGCACGGATCAGTTCTTTTTCGTACCAGGAAAAGAAAAAGGATCTCAAATGAGGATGTTCACGAAGAGGATCCTGCATCCACGGGATATCTACATCACAAAGAAGATAAAAATCATAAGGATCTTCCGTAAATGACTTCTCTATCCATTCCGGACATTGGTGAAACGCATGTTCTGCCCAGATCTTGGTCACCAGCATGTCAGTATCACAAAATACCAATCCCCTGGAATGTTGAACCGCCTGCTGCTCATTCTCCTTCTGTCCTTTCGCTATGGCAATGATATCTTCTATGGTGTAATGATGCTGTAGCGTCGATAAATATTCCCTGGCATATTCAGGGACCCAGGTGGTATGGAAGTGAATGGCAAGCTCCTCAGCCAGCCTTGACTTTCCGGTGGATTCCGGACCGGTCACTGCTACCCGGATTACCTTAGTTCCTGCGACGTTTTCCATCTCTTGATCCATTCAATCAAACCACTTACAGCCAGGATTAAAAATACTAAATACTGGAAACCGGAAAAGTAGAGTCCTTTATATGGGAATAAAAACATGCAGATCAGATCACCAATGATCCAATAGATCCAATTCTCAATTTTTTTCAGGGCCATTAACCACATGCCAACAATAAACAGAGCAGTGGTAAAGGAATCAAGGACTGGGACCGTACTGTTGGTAAATCGTTGCAAGATCCACCACAGAATCAGAAAGAAAATCACAGCCGCTGCTATCCCTGCCATATTCATCAGGAGGCCTGACCACCGGATCGGCCTGTGTTCTTTTGTGCTTGGCATCTTTCTCCCCCATTGGTACCATCCGAACAGGCTCATCAGGAAATAATAGGCATTAATGCCCATGTCAGCGTATAATCCGGCATGATAACACAGCCAGACATATATCAACACACTGATGATCCCGAACGGGTAAACCAGAATATTTTCCCGCCTGGCATACCAAACACTTAACATGCCGGTAATTACGGCAACAAACTCTGGCCAGGAGGTCTGCCTCAGATTGGTAAAAAACATCTGAATATAGGAGTGAATTTCCATCATGGTGTGAGGCCCGGGTTCAGGATTAAGGATACATCTGGCGTGAGTATGGAACTGTATCCAACGAAGCAAACTCACCCTTCAAATATTTGAAATAACCTGCTATGGCAACCATGGCAGCATTATCTGTTGTATATAAGAATTCAGGAATAAACACCTGCCATCCCATTTCCATTCCCAATGCCCTCAATTTCTGTTGAAGGTAAGAATTGGCCGAGACCCCTCCCGACACAGCCACCCGGTCTATGTTCATCTGCCGGCTGGCGATAACCAGCTTCTTCAGCAGTGAGTTGATGATGGCATTCTGTATGGAGGCACACAGATCTGCCTTATTCTTTTCAATGAAATCGGCATCCTTTTTCAATTGGTCACGTAAAAAATAGAGGAAGCTCGTCTTCAGGCCGCTGAAACTGTAATCCAGGCCGCGGATCTGGGCTTCAGAAAAAGTAAATGCAGCAGGGTTTCCGGTTTGCGCAAGCTTATCGATATGTGGGCCGCCCGGATAGGGAAGTCCCATGATCTTTGCAGCCTTGTCAAAAGCCTCTCCTGCCGCATCATCGAGAGTACGCCCGATGATCTCAATGTCAAAGTAATCTTTGACCAGGACGATCTGTGTGTGCCCTCCTGATACTGTTAAACAAAGAAAAGGAAACTCAGGGACCGGCTTTACCTCATTCGGTTTCTGAATAAAATGAGCTAATATATGTGCCTGAAGATGATCCACTTCTAGTAATGGAACCTGCAAACCCAACGACAGTGCCTTGGCAAAAGAAACACCCACCAGCAAAGAACCCAGCAAACCAGGTCCCCTGGTAAAGGCAACGGCATGAATATCCCTGATCCCTATACCCGCATTCCGAAGCGCCGTATCCACCACGGGTATGATGTGCTGCTGATGGGCTCTCGACGCATATTCCGGGACAACTCCGCCAAAACTTTGATGGATGGACTGATTGGCAATATGGTTGGCAAGAATTTTGGTGTCTCCTGTCACTGCCGCAGCCGTGTCATCACAAGAAGACTCTATTCCCAGAATAAAAATCACGCTATAGACCGGATTGATTGACAAAAGTACCAATAAATACCGTCATTAGGAAACGCTGGGTGAAAAGAAGCCTCATCACCCTGGCCGTACTGCTCGTGATCCCACTGGGTTTCTATGCTGTCTTCCGGACCCACCAGGTACAAACCTGGATCGTCTCCAAAATCACAGGAAGCATCAGCAAGGACCTGAAAGTCAACTTTACTATAGACCATGTTGATATTACCTGGTTCCTGGACCTTGAACTAAAAGGAGTCTACCTCAGCGACCAACATCATGACACGTTGGTTTCAGCCGAAATAATAACCCTCGACCTTGAGAAACTGAGGTATCGCAAAGGCATGCTCTATTTGAACGCCCTCACACTCGAAAAGCCTGTGATCCGTCTCTCCCGTAAAGCCGAAGAACCTGATTTTAACTACCAATGCCTCATCGACTACTTTTCCGCCGATCAAAAAAAACCGGAACGAAAAAGCAAACCATGGGATGTCCGCCTGAGGGAGTTGGATATCAGAGATGCCCGGTTTTCCATGCATGACTATCATCACGAGGATACCCTCCGCATTTTTAATCCTTCACATGTAATGCTGAATTCATTATGGATTGATATTCAACAAATTAATTACTCCGGCGATTCACTTACGGCCAGACTGAGCCGGCTCTCCTTCAAGGAAAAATGCGGATTCCAGCTTCAAAATACCAGGGCTGGTTTGAAAATCACGCCCCGGAAGATCCAACTCAATGACCTTCTGCTGAGAACAGAATATTCCCGTATCGAGTCTGACCTATCGCTTTCGTTTGACAGTATTGAAGACTTCAACTCCTTTTACGATCAGGTGAACTGGGATGCCAGATTGATGCCCTCTGAGTTCGATATCCGGGATCTGGAATTCTTTTCATCTGATTTGAAGGGACTTAATAATCAGGTCATTGTAAGCGGATTCGTCAAAGGTCCGGTAAGCAAGTTGAAAATTGACAGCCTCAACCTTGATTTCGGTGCGTATTCGCATTTTGAAGGAAATGTCAGACTGACCGGACTCCCTGATATTCAAGAAACATATATACAATTAAATGTCAATGAGTTAAGTACCAATCACAGGGACCTCAACAACCTGGTCATTTCACAAGATCAAAGACTTCAGGTTCCGCATCAAATAGAGCAGCTGGGCACCACCCATGTGAAGGGAAATTTTACAGGCTTTGTCAATGATTTTGTTGCCGACGCCACTTTCAAAACGGAGATAGGAATCGTCACCACTGACATCTCCCTGAAAACCAATGCGGAAGATGGTAAGCTGGAGTACAGTGGCAATGTCAGATCGAGGGAGTTTGACCTGGGACTGCTTCTTGGTGAACGGGATTACCTTGGAAAGATCAACCTCATGGCTGATGTCACCGGTTCCGGTTTCGATCTCGATCATCTGCTCATCAATATGGATGCAGTGGTAGATTCTCTTGATTTTAAGGGAAATAACTTCAAGGAAATTCACTTTTCAGGCGGGGTTTTTCAGAAAAAGATCAGTGGTAATTTCCAGGTGACTGATCCTTTGTTGAAACTTGATTTCGACGGGTTTGTTGACCTCAGCAAAGAAAAACCTGAAATTGAGTTTATCAGCTCTGTCGATCATGCCGCACTGAACCGTCTGAACCTGATTACCCATGATTCTTTGCTCGCAGTGAGCACACGGATACATTTCGCAGCCACGGGCACCAACCCCGATGACCTAAAGGCCCGGCTTCAGCTGGATTCCACGGTATTATCGATCAATGGGAAAAGATCTCTTTCCGATCACCTGGACTTGCAGATTCAGGCCACATCTCCCTTTAGTAAAGAGCTCACGCTGACCTCAGATATTGCAGATGCAAGGGTGGAAGGCTCCTTTACATACAGCAATCTTGTTCCCATGGTCAACCAATGGATGAAACGGCTCATGCCCTCGCTCTTCCCTGCCATGACAGGCAACCAGGCCGACTCGGGCCAGTTTTTCAACTTCAAGGTCACCATTCATGATGCAGGCCTCCTGAACAGGCTCTACCTCCCTCAGTTAAGCCTCTCCCCACATACCCTGATCAGCGGTGTCTTTAACCCCTCCTCCGGCGATGTCCATTTTGAGGCCTCCTCCGATCAATGTATGTTCAATAAGGTTACCATGCTTCAGTGGTATTTAGACGGAACATCATCGGGAATAGGTTTCAACCTGAGTTCCGGATGCCAGAGGGTAGAATTTTCGGATGAAATGGGGCTCGACAATATTCAGCTGGATGCCATCACCACTCCCGATACCATCATTCTTGGGTTGGCCTGGAGCAATCCAAATATTACTCCTGCCAACTCCGGAGACTTCCGGGGTGAAATACAGGTTCTGGCCTCCGACAGCTTCAGAATCAGGTTGCAACCTTCCATGATAGTGATCAATGATTCCATCTGGAACCTGTTAGCTGATAATCTTCTGGAAATCAACAAGGACCATATCCTTATCAGGGATATTCGGCTCAATAGCGGAGATGAAAATGTGAAACTCGATGGTATCATCTCACCTGATCCGGATGATAAAATGCTGGTTCGTTTCAATGGTTTTGATCTTTCCAACATGGATTATCTCACCTTGCCCCAGCAGCTTGACCTTGACGGTTACCTAAGTGGCCAGGTGGAACTGACCGACCTGTATCACACGCCCAACCTGTTGTCGGATCTCCAGATCAGGTCGTTCGGGATCAATAAGGACCGGCTTGGAAACGCCTCTATCACCACACAGTGGGACCCCGGACAAAAGGCCCTGATCGCTGATGCCGAGATCAAATACCAGGGCAATATCGGCAGCAGTAAGATCATTGGGGTGAAAGGGAAATACTATCCCGACAAAAAAGATAACTGCCTCGATTTCAACATTCAACTTGATAAGTTCCGTTTAAATCTCCTTACCGACTACCTTTCTTCTTTCAGCTCCAGGATCAAAGGTTATGCATCCGGAGAACTCAGTCTGAAGGGCAACCTTCAGCAACCCGAACTCAATGGAAAAATAAAAATCCAGCATACCTCCCTGCTCATCGATTACCTCAAGACTGAGTATTCCATCAGTCATGAGATTGAAGTTGGAAAAGATTTCTTTCGCTTTACCAATGCGACAATCCTTGATACCAATGGAAATGCCGCTACTCTTAGTGGAAGCATCTACCATAAGAATTTCCGTGATTTCCGTATCGACCTGAATATCAAGCCCGAAAAATTACTTGTACTGAACACAAACAGCAAGGATAATGACCTTTTCTACGGGCGGGCCTTTGCGACCGGGGAGGTTAAGATCCAGGGACCTACTGAAAACCTGGTGATGGACATCAAAGCAAAGACAGAAAAAGGCACCCAGGTGTTTCTTCCCATCAATCTTGCGATGGATGTATCGGATAATGATTATATTCATTTCACGACCGCACTGCCTGACTCATCGGGCTCACCCGCCGTTCGTGCCCCGGTATTTCATGGTGTCACCCTGAATTTCGACCTCGAAGTCACCCCTGACGCTACCATGAAGATTTTTATGCCCATGGAGATGGGTAATATTAAAGGATCAGGCCATGGGTTGATTAAAATGGCCGTAAACACGAGGGGGCTCTTCACCATACTTGGAGATTTCCAGATCGACCAGGGTACCTTCCTGTTTACTTTACAGAATGTGGTGAACCGCCTGTTCGAGATCCAGCCCGGCGGGAAGATCATGTTTACCGGGGATCCTTATGCTACCCAACTGGACCTGAGGGCATTGTACCGGATCGACGTACCACTTACCGGATTACGGCTTTCATCTGATCAGCTTCAGTCGATGAATAAAAAAATGCCCATCAATTGTATCATCGACCTGAAGAACAGCCTGTTTAATCCTGATCTCGGGTTTGGTCTTTCCACTCTTGAAAAAGACCCTGAGATCAATCGAATTCTCTTCAGCCAATTGGATACGACCAACCAGCAGCAGATGAGCGAACAGATGATTTTCCTTCTGATACTGAAACAGTTCAAACCCATGGAAAGGAGTAATCCTCTCGACTTCAACGCCAGTGTCGGAAGCTCTTCCTGGGACTTCCTGTCCAGCCAGTTGAACAACTGGTTATCACAGATCAGCAAGGACTTTGACATCGGAGTCAACTACAAACCGGGTGACCGTCTCACCGATGATGAACTCACCGTGGCTCTTTCCACCCAGCTTTTCGATGAGAGGATCACTATTGACGGAAATATCGGCTATGCCTCAGGAACCAAAAACCCGAGCTCGACGGGACAAAATGCCAGCAATCTCGTGGGTGATGTAAAAATCGAATGGAAGCTTACCAAAGACGGAAGGTTCAGGATCAAAGCCTATAATAAGTCCAACAACGTCTCCTATTTTGAGAACAATGCTCCTTTTACGCAGGGAGTGGGCATTTTCTTCAGAAAGGAATTTGATTCTTTTAAGGATCTGTTCAGGTCTAAAAAAAGAAGAGGGACAACCTGATCATCAACGGATGGTTTGGTGATCAGTCCAGTTCAAGATCATGCCCCATTTTTTCTTTCTTTGTGAGCAAATACTTGATATTGTGCTTATTGGGTTTTATTCTAAGGGGAAGATTATCCACGATCTCTATACCATAACCACTGAGTCCGGCTTTCTTGGTCGGATTGTTGGAAATCAGCCTGATCTTCGTGGCACCCAGGTCACGCAGTATCTGGGCCCCAATTCCATAATCCCGCTCATCCGCTTTGAAACCCAGTTCCACATTGGCTTCGATGGTATCTAGTCCCATGTCTTGCAGATGGTAGGCTTTCAGCTTGTTCACCAGTCCAATGCCTCTGCCTTCCTGGTTCATATAAATGATGATACCCTTCCCTGCCTTGTCTACCATCTCCATGGAGGCATGCAATTGTTCTCCGCAATCGCAACGGTTTGAACCAAATATATCCCCAGTAACACAGGAGGAATGAACCCTCACAAGAATGGGCTCATCATGACCCCAACTGCCCTTCACTAAAGCCAGGTGAACGAGCCCGTTGGTGATCTGCCGGTAATCGGTCAGTTTGAAATGTCCATATTCCGTTGGAAGATCAACCGTCTCCAGTCTTTGTATAAGACTCTCATTCTTAAGCCTGTATGCAATAAGGTCTTTAATGGCGATCATTTTAAGATCAAACTTCCTGGCAATCTTGAACAGGTCAGGTAAGCGGGCCATGGTGCCGTCTTCATTCATGATCTCCACAAGAGCGCCGGCAGGTCTTAACCCGGCAAGACGGGCCATATCAATCGTTGCTTCTGTATGTCCGGCTCTCCGTAAAACACCCGAATCTCTTGCCTTTAATGGGAAAATATGACCGGGCCTTCCAAGATCTGAAGGTTTGGTGCCAGGATAGGCCAAGGCCTGAATGGTCTTTGCCCTGTCGCTGGCTGAAATACCCGTGGTCGTCCCCTGGCCAAGAAGATCGACCGAGACAGTGAATGGGGTTTCATGAAGAGAAGTATTCCTTGTCACCATTAACTCCAGTTCCAGTTCATTACAGCGGTCCTCCGTAAGAGGCGCGCAGATCAGTCCCCTTCCGTGGGTCGCCATAAAGTTGACAATCTCGGGAGTTATGGTTTCGGCGGCAGTGATAAAATCTCCCTCGTTCTCCCTGTCTTCATCATCCACGACAATGATCACCTTACCCTTACGAATATCTTCAATGGCTTCCCCAATGGCGTCCAGTTTATCTTCAACAGGCATATAAGTCAACTTAAAATTTCGGACTGCAAAGGTACGATAATATATTTTATTTCCTTATATTCCTTGTGTTAACGGGGAAGTGATTGTACTTTTGGATTATATTCCAAAAGAATTGAATAAATCATGATAAAAAAGATTTTACTTGTCAGTTACTTATTAATGACCACTTTAGCCTTTTTACCGGCACAAATAGTGGTTGACAGGAACGATATGCCCAACGTGGGTGACACCATCCGCAGGTCCATGGTGTACGGCATGAATGGCAATGATTATCTTACCGCCGGTCCGGGCCATGTATGGGACTTTTCCAACCTGGGATGGTACTCCCAGCAGGTGGAAAGCTTTGTCACGGTGAGTTCCACACCCCTGGTGTACCAACTGGTATTCAATAATCCGTTTGATCCCAATAAAGCCACCATCGCTTCTCCTCAAGCCGGCTTCGACAGCCTGGGCGGTGTCACCTTACAGGATATTTATGAATACTACCGTGAAACCAATGCATCATACAGCTTCCTGGGAATGGGTGTAAGTGTCAACGGCATCACTATCCCCATTAAATATAACAGTCCGGATGTCTGGTACAAATTTCCTCTAACCCTGTCGAACACTGATTCATCCACTGCTGTCTTCTCATACTCTCTTGCGGGCTATGGTTATATTTACACTTCACGCCACCGGGTCAACCTGGTTGACGGATGGGGCACGGTCATTACCCCGTTCGGATCCTTTTCCTCCATAAGGGTCAGGTCAATGGTCACAGAATACGACAGTATTTACCTCGATACGGTTGCAACTGGTTATGGTATCTCCCGGAATTACACCGAGTATAAGTGGCTTGGTGATAACAAAGGACTTCCCCTGATTGAGATCATGGAGGAAGGACCGGCTGTCACGGTTCATTACCTTGATTCTGCCAGAGCCCAGCTGAATGCCAGCATGCCTCTGACCCATCAGAGCTGTTTACAGGATTCAGTTCAGTTGCAGGTGAATGTTACCGGGGGAACTCCACCCTATACTTACCTGTGGTCGACAGGAGACACCACTGCGTCCCTCTGGGCCAGCCCAAACTTACCCTCGGTATTTTCGGTGACAGTCACCGACGTGGGCGGGCTGAGTGACCCCGCCACCACCCTGGTGCTGGTGAATCCTTCACCTGTAGTGCAGGTAAGTGCTGATACCAGTATGTATCCCGGACAGTTTATTTTACTGACCTCTGATGCAACGGGTGGTACTCCACCTTATTCTTACCTCTGGATGCCTCCCAACGGCCTCACGTCATACAACACCCCAAATCCATACGCAAGCCCCTCCGCTTCAACGATGTACACCTTATTGGTAACCGACAGTTTGGGTTGTACGGGAAAAGATTCAGTTTGGGTAGCCGTCCTGCCCAATACACACACTGTCAATGGAATGGTCAGCTATAATAAACCGGCGACCTACCCTCTTCCCAATGCGGAAGTACTGTTGATGGATGCCCAGGGCAACCTCGTGCTACAGACCACCTCCAATACCGAGGGAGAATTCAACCTGTCAGGGGTTCCTGATGGCTCCTACCACCTTACAGCTGCCAGCACTCATCCCTGGGGCGGGGGCAATGCCACCGATGCCATGAAGATACTGAAACACTTCACCGGCAGCACACCCCTGACCGGATTGAATCTTGAAGTTGCCGACGTGGATAACTCAGGGTACGTGAACGCCGTCGATGCCCTTATGGTGGCTAAAAGGTTTGTCGGATTGATTTCCTCCTTCCCTTCCGGTGACTGGATTTTTGAAAATATCATTATAGAGGTGTCCGGTCAGGACCTGAACCAGGTACTTTTCGGACAGTGTATGGGCGACGTGGATGCCAGTTATAATCCCTAAAAGCGAAAAGATGGGCTCTCAGATCAAACTTTTACTCAGCCGGCATGTTGTATTAGCTGTTATTACCGGACTTTTCACCCTTCTCATGGCACCCATGAACGCACAGACCCAAAAGGCTCAGGTGGTGGAAAAGACTGACTCCTGTCATCTGACCCTTGGTTCCGCTTACGTAGATATTTGTAACGGCTCCTTTTCATTCCCTGCAAAAGTGAACATGGGAAAAGGCCTCATCGAGGTGATCTTATCCACTCCCTTGGGCAAGACACATGAAAGCTTGTTGGTGACAGAAATGGATGCCATTCACTTTGAAACGGCTCTCTTCCTTATTGGATGCGAACAAACACCTGCCTACTCGAAATACCAGGAACACCCTTCTAAAATCAGCCGGATTCGTCATAACAAAAACAAACCGGATCAATTGGAGATCTATGTCACTTTCGTCGACTCCTCAGGAATGAAACCAACCAGGGTGGAACAAATGGTGTGGGACAAACAATATGAAAAAGTACTGGACCCTGTGCTGTGGCATTTTAAAGGTCTTCCTGAAGATCCACGGGGAACACCCCGGCCCTTTTCCGGTGATAACCTGGTGGTCAGTTTCATGGAAATTAATTCTATTCTGGAACTGGACTCTCCCAGGCTGTTTGATGACAACTATTTCTTTGTTAATGAGACATTTCCGGGACTGAAAATAAACCGGGAGGTCGTCGTCACTGTTAAACGAAACTCAGAATGAAGACGTTCAATTTATTCACAGTCCTCCTCGCTGTTCAACTCACCCTGTCCTCTTATTCCGGTGCCCTTGCTCTCTCTCCCGGAACCTCCGGCACAGGCAAGCCGGGGCTGGATGCTTCCACAAAAAGAGACCTGCAGGAGTCGGTTAAAAAGGGACTTAAATTCCTGAAATCCAAACAAGAGGACGATGGCTCCTGGCAGCATTACCCTGCCATCACCGCCCTTGCACTCTCTTCTTACCTGAGATCGGGTTTTGAATTCTCCTCTCAGGATGCCTTCATCAGACAGGGATTCAATTACCTGATCTCGGTGAAACAAAAGGATGGCGGCGTTTATATTGATCAGAATGCCAACTACAACTCGGCTATTGTACTGATGGCCTTCCAGGATTCCAAAGACCTTGAATACAAGCAGGTTATTGATAGCCTGGAGCAGTTTCTGTTGGGAATACAGTTTTCTGAAACCAACGGATATACTGCCGACAGCATTTATTATGGCGGCGTGGGTTATAGTTTTAAAGAACGCCCCGACCTGTCGAACGTTCAGTGGTCGTTGGAAGCGCTTTACCAGGTGACAGCAAAAGATATTGAGGACACCAGGAACGAGGATGTGAAAAAGAAACTGGACCAGCGTAAACAGTACATTGACCGTGCGCTGGTCTTTCTCTCCCGTTGCCAGAACCTTAAAGTAGTCAATGACCAACCCTACTCAGGCGATGACGGGGGATTCATGTATGGTGCCGGGATCTCCAAAGCGGGAAACCAGCAATCTTACGGCAGCATGACCTATGCCGGGCTAAAAAGCCTGATTCATGCCAGGGTAAGCCGGAACGATCCAAGGGTACAGGCTGCTTTTCAATGGATTACAGAAAATTATACCCTGGATGAAAACCCCGGAATGGGTGCCCAGGGTTGGTACTACTATCTCCACACCCTGGCAAAATCTCTGTCGGCCTATGGAGAAGAAACGATTACTGATTCGCGGGGAAGGAAACATGCCTGGAAGGAGGAGGCAGCCGCAAAACTGATCGGCTTGCAACATTCAGACGGGTCATGGATCAATGACAAACATTCAAGATGGATGGAAGACAACGCAGTGCTTGTCACCTGTTATACCATCCTGGCCATTGAAGAAATCCTTAAAAATGAATAAATTACGTATATCTGCCATTTCCTATTTAAACACGGTCCCCTTTATCCATGGGATTAAAAACTCAGGATTCCTGGAGGATTATGAACTCAGCTTTGATGTACCTTCCACCTGTGCAAGAAAACTCAGGGAGGGGGAAGCCGACATCGGGATCGTCCCGGTCGCTGCCATTCCAGAGATACCTCATGCACAAATTGTTACCGATTATTGTATTGGGGCAACAGGTCCGGTAAAGACCGTATTGCTCGTTGCCATGGAACCTTTGGATCAACTGCACACCCTGCTGCTGGATCCTGATTCCCGGACCTCCGTTCAGCTTGTAAGGATCCTGGCAAAGCACTTTTGGAAGAAAGAGTTTCATTACAAAACACTTACACCAGAACAATGGCAGGTGCTGGCCCCTGGTACCGGCGCCGTCGTGATCGGTGACAAAACTTTCGGACTGGAAGGAGTCTTCCCCTACCAGTATGACCTGGCCGGGCAGTGGGTGGATTATACGGCTCTTCCTTTCGTGTTTGCCTGCTGGGTTTCCAGAATACAATTACCGGAAGTGGAACAGCAGAAGTTAAACCGGGCGATGCGGTATGGGCTCGAAAACCTCGATGAGGTCATTGCCCTGCTGAATACTGACCTGTACCAGGGAGTCGATCTTCATTCCTATTACAGGAAAAACCTGAGCTATACCCTTGACGACGAAAAAAGGGCCGGGATGGAAAAGTTCCTCTCGATGATCTCCTCGTAGAATCTGTTTCTATTAACGCCTGTTAGAATACCCTCTCTTGTTGGCCATTTCTTCCATCCTCTTCTGCCAGCTGGATTTTTTAACCGGCCTCTTCTTGTGCTCCTGAATCTGGGCATGTATCTTTTTTTCATCTACAACCCTGCGTATCAGGTACATCTGTGCAAAGGTGATCAGGTTGGCCAGCAGGTAGTAGTAGCTCAGTCCTGAAGAATAACTGTTAAAGAACCCAAGGAACATGACGGGCATGATATACATCATGGTCTTCATTCCCGGCATCTGTTGCGAACCGGTCGACATCATGTCGTTGGAGATCTTGGTGTAAATAATGGTGGAAATGGTCATCAGCAGGGTAAACAGACTCACATGATCACCATAGAATGGAATATTGAACGGCAAGTCAAGAATGGAATCATAGGAGGACAGGTCTGAGGCCCATAAGAATGGCTGCTGCCTCAACTCGATGGAAGCAGGAAAAAACCGGAACATGGCTATCAAAATGGGCAATTGAAGGAGCATGGGAACACAACCGGACATCGGGTTGATCCCTGCTCTTTTATATAACTCCATGGTAGCCTGCTGTTTCTTCAACGCATCTTCTTTCTTTGGAAATTTTTTTGTAATTTCCTCCACTTCAGGTTTGAGCACTTTCATCTTGGCCGATGAAAGGTAGGTCTTATACGCGATGGGAAATAGTATGATCTTTAGTAAGATGGTCAGGATCAGAATGATAATACCATAATTCAGGCTGAAACCACTTAAAAAGTCGAATACCGGTATAACAGCATATTTATTGATCCAACCCAGGAGGAAGAAACTCCATCCCAGGGGAATTTGCCTTTCCAAATCCAGTTTATAATTCCTGAAGGTTTTGTATTTGTTCGGGCCGAAATACCATTTCATCGGAATGACTACCTCTTTCGATTCAAGGTTTACCGGAATACCAATGGAGGCTACCATGGATTTGAGGTAACCGGCAGTGTCAGAGACCTTGTAAGTCTGGATGTTGGCCGCAGTGAAAGCATCGTCGGCGATCAGGGTGGCTGAAAAGAACTGTTGTTTGAATGAAATCCATTTCAACTTGTTAACCAGCGATTTAGACTGGTCCTTGGTTTCTGACAGATAATCGACCTCATCTTTATGATATTTATAATAAATGGTCGAGGCATTTCTTTCATTGTCCAGGCTCTTTTCCGCCTGACGCAGATGCATCCTCCAGTCCAGGTTGATATAGGTCATGTTGGCCGGAAGGACATCCTTCATCCCGGTCAGGCGGATAGAGAACCCGTTCATGTAATCATCTCCGCGGATCGTGTAGGAATACTCTATGTAACTTTTGGTATTCACGCTTGTGTCACCCAGGTCGGGGAACAGCCTCATCTGGATCACGACCGAGTCGTTTCCTTTTACAATTACAGAAGAGGGCAGTGTATCTTTCCCGTTCAGGAACCCGTGAAAGAGAAGATCCTGTGTCCTGAGGTCCCTGTTATTGGAGAAAAAGGTAAAACCGGTCAGGGTGGTATCCGAATCGTAAATCAAAAGTGGCTTCTTGTCCCAGCTCACATAATCCTTCAGTTGTACCTTCCTGATCCCCCCTCCCTTATTCGACAGAGTAAGGATAAGCTTCTCATTTTCTACAGTGTAGAATTTCTCTGCCCCCTGAGAGGCGTTGGAAAAGGAGCCGAAAAGATCTTTAGAACTTGCAGGAAGGATGCTGTCTGATTTACTGACAGAGTCACTCTTTACTTTTGTTTCAGCCTGCCTGAGGGTATCTGCGACCTGTTTCTTCTGTTGCTCCAGGTTCTTGAGTGAATCCTGCTGATGCACCACAGCAAGACTGTCCTGGTACCTCTTCCTGGCTTCCACTTCCTTGTCGGAAGGACTCATCCACCAATACGTTCCTGCAAGAATGCCGAAAATGAGAATGACCCCTAATATTGTATTCCTGTCCATTCAGTTCCTCTCTTATAATAATAAAACAGTCGGCAAAGATACTCTGCAAACACCAAACTGCCAAAGAGTATTCACTAAGCGCCCTTTTCCGGGCGGGTCATCTTTTTCCTTTTCTTTTCAAGGGTTTCCTGGAGTCCAATCGCCGCTTTCACAAAATGGACAAAAAGAGGATGGGGATTGGCGACGGTACTTTTAAACTCAGGGTGAAACTGCACCCCGATGAACCATGGGTGGTCTTTCAATTCCATGATCTCCACCAGATCGTCATTCTCATTGATTCCGGAAGGCACCATTCCGGCAAGGGCGTACATCTCCAGATATTTATTATTGAATTCGTAACGGTGACGGTGACGCTCCTGAATTTTCGGGACCTTATAAACAGAGGCTACCCTGGTGCCTTCCTGTAAGGTACAGGGATAAGCCCCGAGCCTCATCGTACCACCTTTGCTGCTGACTTTCTTTTGTGCCTCCATGATATCGATCACCGGATGTTTGGTCCTGGGGTTCATCTCCTTGGAATGAGCCCCTTCCAGGCCGAGAACGTTGCGGCCGAACTCCACCACAGCACATTGCATGCCCAGACAAATTCCGAAAAACGGTATCTTATTTTCCCTGGCATATCGTATCGACCTTATCTTCCCCTCAATACCCCTCTCACCAAAACCGGGAGCCACCAGTATCCCACTGATGCCCTGAAAAGTCTCCACCAGATTTGATTCTTCAATCTCCTCAGAATGAAGCAGTTTCACATTTACCTTGCATTGATTGACGGTCCCGGCATGGGTGATTGCCTCAGTTATTGATTTATAGGCGTCTTTCAGCTCAACATATTTTCCGACCAGGCCAATGGTCACCTCGCACCTTGGATGTTCCAAACGGTACAGGAACTCTTCCCAATCCTTCAGGGAAGGTTGATGAGGTGAGAGAATCTGCATCTTCCTCAGGATGACTTCATCCAGTTTCTCTTCCCGCATCAACAGAGGCACCTCGTAAATGGATTTTGCATCGATGGACTCAATAACTGCAGAAGGTTCAATGTTGCAGAAGAGGGCAATTTTCTCCCTCAGGCTTTCCGGCAGGTGTTTTTCGGCCCTGCAGACAATAATGTCGGGCTGAACCCCTTGTTCAAGCAAGGTCTTTACCGAGTGTTGTGTGGGCTTTGATTTCAACTCACCTGCCGCTGCCAGGTAAGGCACCAGGGTAAGGTGGACCACCAGGCAGTCGTGGCCCAGCTCCCATTTCATCTGCCTGACAGCTTCCACATAAGGTAGCGACTCTATGTCGCCTACAGTACCTCCGATCTCGGTGATGACAAAGTCGTAATTTCCCTCATTACCAAGTAGTTTGATACGATATTTGATCTCATCTGTGATGTGAGGAATGACCTGCACTGTTTCACCAAGAAAGTCACCCCTTCTTTCTTTTTCTATCACTGACAAGTATATCCTTCCCGTGGTGATGTTGTTGGCCTGCGAGGTGGGAACATTCGAAAAACGTTCGTAATGCCCCAGATCCAGGTCCGTTTCAGCCCCGTCTTCGGTAACAAAGCACTCACCATGCTCATAAGGGTTGAGGGTTCCCGGATCAATGTTGATATAGGGATCCAGCTTTTGGTTGGTGACTGAAAATCCCCGGGCTTGCAACAGTTTGGCAATGGATGCGGAAATGATGCCCTTGCCCAGGGAGGAGGTCACTCCTCCTGTTACAAAAATATATTTGGCCCTGGCCACTTTTTTATGCTTTTATATCAGATCAACTAACTATTATTCAATATCTTAGTAATATCTGTAACTTTTCACCTGGGCCAGATGTTTCGCCAGTCTCATCACCTGCATGGAATACCCGAATTCGTTGTCGTACCAGGCATAAAGGACGATGTTCCTTTTATCATCCGACACCAGGGTTGCCACCGAATCAAAGACACAGGCGCAGGAATCTCCGTTCACATCCGAAGAAACGAGTTCAGAGGCCGTGGAATAACGAATTTGCTCGATGAGGGTTCCTTTGAGGGAAGCCTGGCGCATGATCTCATTCACTCCATCTTTATCGATCTCCCGGGCTACATTCAGTGACAGTATTCCGAGTGAAACGTTGGGGGTCGGCACCCTCACTGAGTTGGCCGTCAGTTTTCCCTTAAGGCTTGGAATGGCCTTTACGGCAGCCGAGGCGGCTCCGGTCTCGGTGATGACCATGTTCAGCGGGGCAGAACGGCCCCTGCGGGACTTCTTATGATAGTTATCGAGCAGGTTTTGATCGTTGGTATAGGAATGGATGGTTTCCAGATGCCCTCTGACAATGCCAAGCTCTCTTTCAATAACAGACAGAATGGGAACTACAGCGTTGGTGGTGCAGGAGGCGGCGGAAAAGATCTGTTCTTCCTCTGCATTCAGGTTACAGGTGTCCTGGTTGACACCGTAAACGATATTAGGGATATCACCTTTTCCAGGAGCAGTGAGCAATACCCTTTTCACCCCTTTTGCTTTGAGGTGACGGCTCAGTCCGGCCCTGTCACGGGTCACCCCCGTGCTGTCGATCAACAGGGCATCTTTAATACCAAATGACTCGTAATCAAGTTCTTCCGGACTATTGGCTGCCAGCATATACACCACATGGCCGTTGATGTAAAAGCATTTGTTATCAACGTCTTCTATGGCTATTCCTTCAAAGGGACCGTGAACGGAATCTTTCCTGAACAGGGAAGCCCTTTTTCTGATGTCCTCAGGCGTGTTGGACCTGGTAACGATGGCACGCAACCGCAATTGTGAGCCATTGCCTGACTGGTTGATCAGTTCCCTGGCCAGGATTCTGCCGATACGACCGAAACCGTAGAGGATAACATCCTGAGCATGATCGCTTCTGGGCCTGACCCCGATAATATGAGCCAGCTTGGACGCGATGAAAGCTTTGGGATCATCGTTATATTTCTCCTTTTCTTCCAGCCACTCTGCGTTCAATCTTCCCATATCAATCCTGGCAGGGGCCACATCCAGCTCCAGCATTGCTTTTGAAAGCAAAAGAGAATCCTGGACGATGAGGGGCTTTTTAATGATGTTATTTACATAAGAGTGCTTGTGAAGAATTGAGGTGGCACTTCTGTCGAGCAGCTGCCTTCTGAACAGGATGAGTTCAATTGATTTATCGAACCATAATTTGTGTATGACCTCTACAAATTCATTAGCAGCCTTGATATCCTCCATCCATTTAGTCAGTGCCGAGGAGTATGAATTGGGAGAGTCATCAATAGGAATAGGAACATAATTATCCATGATTCAAGGTATTAGTTATAATGATCATTGATTCTGTAACGGATCAAACCTACGTCAAATTCATTAAAACACCAAAATATACAGAACATCTCTATCCATAGGGATGCAGTAACTCAATGGAAAATGCGGACTATTGGCCCAGGTAAGCTTTGAGCAGACGGCTCCTGGAATTGTGTTTCAGCCTGCGAATGGCTTTCTCTTTGATCTGTCTTACTCTTTCGCGGGTCAGGTCAAACTTGGCTCCGATCTCCTCAAGAGTAAGGCCATGGTTCATTCCGATCCCATAGTAAAGATTGATCACGTCCCTCTCCTTCTCACTAAGTGTTGCCAATGATCTCTGTATCTCCCTGGCCAGGGACTCCTTGAGCAGGCCGGCATCGGTCACGGGAGTGTCATCATTCACAAACAGGTCAATGAACTTGGTTTCCTCATCGGAAGAGACCGGTGCATCCATGCTGATGAAACGGGTGGAGATCTTCATAGCCGTAGTAATCTTTTCCTCGGGAAGATCCAGTGCTTCTGCCAATTCATTGGCTGAAGGAGGTCTTTCCAGCCTCTGTTCCAGTCGTGATGATTCTTTCGATATTTTATTCAGGGAACCCACCTGGTTAAGAGGAAGCCTGACGATCCTGGACTGTTCTGCCAGTGCCTGCAGGATGGACTGGCGTATCCACCAGACCGCATAAGAAATGAACTTGAACCCACGGGTCTCATCAAAACGTTTGGCTGCCTTTATTAATCCGAGGTTGCCTTCGTTGATGAGATCAGGGAGGCTTAAACCCTGGTTCTGATATTGCTTTGCAACTGACACCACAAAACGAAGGTTGGCTTTGGTCAGTTTCTCCAAAGCCTGCTGGTCACCGGCCTTGATACGCCTGGCTAGTTCGACCTCCTCTTCGGCAGATATAAGTTCCTCTTTCCCAATCTCCTGCAAATATTTATCCAGGGAAGCCGTTTCCCTGTTAGTAATGGATTTAGTAATCTTAAGTTGTCTCATCTCGTCCCCTGCCCTTTTCCTAACTAATTATAAGTAAATAAAATACGATAAACTTTTGGGTTACCGTTTCGAATTTGGAATTTACGGCAATTTCCCGGATTACGATCCGGATTTAACAATTTTTTATCATATTATTTCAACACCACCATGTAGTAAGCTTTCATACCATTGGGATAAATCCCCTCAATCAGCACGCCACCCTCTTTACCCTTCATCACTTTCTCAATGTCCTCTTTACTTTTTACAGGGTTACGATCAATGGAAGTGATGATAAAATTCTTCCTTATCCCCTGGTTAGACAACAATCCTTCAGAAAGGTTGCTGATCTTAACACCATGATCGATACGAAGCCACTTTTTTTCCACATCGGTGACCGGTGCGAACTCAGCACCCAGCTCCTGTAAAACGCTGATATCTTCTTTCTTCACCAATGCCATATTGCCCTCCTTGTTCTTGAGCTGTATGGAGTTATTCAGCACCTTCCCATCCCTTTCGTAAGTAAGGTCCACCTTATCACCCGGCCTGTACTGGCCTACGATCTCCAGCAACTCTGAAACGCTGTTCACCGGTATGGTATTCACATTGGTGATAATGTCTCCCTCGTGCATCCCTGCATCCTTGGCAGACCCGTCATCGGCCACTCCGTAAACGTAAACACCCCTGATCTTATCGATGCCTTTATCCCTGGCAAAATCACTGGTAATATCGGCAGGAGTGATCCCCAGGTATCCTCTCTGCACCACCCCGTAATCGCGGAGATCTTCCACCACCTTTTTCACCAGGTTTGAAGGAATGGCAAAGGAGTAGCCTGAATAAGATCCTGTATTAGAGGCGATAGCGGCATTGATCCCAATGAGGTCGCCCGTGGTGTTGACCAGGGCACCCCCGGAATTGCCGGGATTAACGGCAGCATCGGTCTGAATGAAGGATTCTATGGCGCTCTTATCTCCCAGGATATTAATATTCCGTGCTTTAGCACTCACTATTCCTGCCGTTACCGTGGAAGTCAGGTTAAAAGGATTACCCACCGCCAACACCCATTCACCTATACGGACGGCATCAGAGTTTCCAAAAGCAAGAAAAGGGAGTGAATTTTCGCTGATTTTGACCAGCGCAATATCGGTACTCGGATCATTTCCAATGATTTTGGCTTCAAAACTTCTCTTGTCATTGAGGGTAACCTCAATATAATCAGCATCCTGCACCACGTGGTTGTTGGTCACTATGTAACCGTCCTCTGAAATGATCACACCTGAACCGGTGGCCACAAAGGGTTTGCTTCGACCCTGTGGATTGTAATTGAAAAAATCTCCAAAAAAGAAATCATACAAGGTATTCTTCTGCTGATACTCGGTCTTGATGTGGACCACCGCATGAACCGTCTTTTCGGCAGCATCCACAAAATCAGGTCCGTTCACTGCAGCATGGGGTGAATAGGAGGCCTGTTGAAAAGGGGCTTCCTCAACCTGCAGGGCTTTATGCAGTGACTTGTTATCCTCTACAGCTTTATAACCGGCAATGGCTAAAAATCCGCCTAAAACAGCAAATAGACCTAAAACAACATTCTTTTTCATAACCACGTCTCTAATCTAAGTGTTAAACTAACAATATTTTTCAGAATTTTGTTGTCGCAAACAAGAATTGTACCTTGCCGGCGCTCTGAAGCAATTATTAAGCCGTAACGGTCGCCTGATTTTATTAGTATAAACCAGAAAGGTTAATTTTTGTTAAGGTCCCTGTTAACTAATGGCAAGTAAAAGAGAGAAATTCGGTTTGATCTCCCTGGGTATATTCCTGGGACTGGTGATTTCTGTCAGCCTTTTTTGGTGGGACCAGAGCATCCTTAATACCCAGTGGATCTCTTTTCCAAAATTCAAATCCTTTGTTCAGGAACTTTTTGACAGGAACGATGACTTTTTGACACAAAAAGATACCTCCGGAAGTCAAAAACCGGATATCGCTTCTAAAAACAAAGTGAAACTTTCGGGGATTAATTCGGGGAACGACAGCCTCTCCCTTAACGACAGTGTGGATATGTCCTTTTTCCAGGAATCGGGTGCCATGGATTACTATATTGAAAGCAATCCAACCTCTGATTCTCTTGACCTTCTGTTCTCCCAGGCACCCAGAAAAGGGAACATTGCTGATTCCCTCAGAAATGACAGCCTTCTCCGTGCCCAGCGTTTTGCCCTTTCCGGAGAAATCAAGGTAAAACGTGACCAGTTCATCATCTCCAAAAATTATAAAGTATCGGGACTGGCTGATTCCACCTCGGCTACCGCGGCACTGCTCGATTCAGTCCTGACCAACGACCGGTACTCCAGACACCTGAAAGGCAATGTGTTCCGCATAGAATTCTGGAGGTCTCCGGTCAACTTTACGGGTTATAAAATGGAGGCCAACAAGATCGTCCTGTTCGGAAACTTCGTTCCTGAGGAGGTTTCCCTTGAATACCGTGACCGGTCCATTTTTCTGCGCTACCGGAACACTTGGTACCGCCTTGAGTACACTCCTAATTTTCAGTCTCTTAACAACCACAAGAAACCAGAACGGAATTAATGAGGCTCCATTTCGAAAAATACCACGGTTGTGGTAACGATTTCATCATCCTGAAAAAACAAGACCTGGACATACCATTGACCACTGATGAAATCAAATGGCTTTGTGACCGTCACACCGGGATTGGGGCTGATGGACTGATGATCATTGAGGAGGAGGCGACTACCTGCTTTTACATGAGTTACTATAATTCCGATGGAAGGGAAAGCACCATGTGCGGAAACGGAGGTCGTTGCGCTGTCCTGGCTCACCTGATCACCGGTTACCAGGGAGAGCATATCCGTTTCCTGGCAATGGATGGCATCCATGAGGCAATCGTCTTGGAACGGGACCAGGATAAAGCTCTTATTAAACTGAAAATGAAACCTGTAGACTCGTTTCAGGAGCATCTTGATCAGATCATTCTGGACACCGGGTCTCCTCATGCTGTGGTATTTACGACTTCCGTTCAGCACCTCGATGTTCCCGGACAAGGCGCAGCTATCCGGTACGGGGAACCTTTCCGGGCGGAAGGAATTAATGTTGATTTTGCTGAACAGACCACGGAAGGACTTTTCGTTAGGACTTACGAAAGAGGTGTTGAGGATGAGACCCTTTCCTGCGGTACCGGTGTGACAGCAGCCGTTCTGGCCGCTTCCTGGAAGGACCCTTCCCTGAGATCACCCGTGAAGGTCACCACCCCGGGTGGACCTTTCAAAGTGTTTTTCGAAAGGAAAGGAGACGTTTATGATCATATCTGGCTGGAAGGTCCCGCCATTCGGGTCTTCACAGGAAACATAGAATTCTGAAAACATGGAAGGTACGCATTTGTTCTTACGAGCATTGGAACCCGAAGACATTGAAGTATTGTTCCAGTGGGAGAATGACCTGGAAATCTGGCAGGTCAGCAATACTCTGGTCCCCTTTTCCAGGCATGTCCTTGAACAGTATATTGCCCGTTCCTCCCACGATATTTATACAACCAAACAACTTCGGTTGATGATCATAAAAAAAGAACCTGCCCATGAACCGATTGGCACCATCGATCTCTTTGATTTTGACCCCTTTCACCAAAGAGCAGGTATCGGAATCATGCTGGTTAAAACGGAGAGAGGAAAAGGCTTTGCCGGGGAAGCCCTGCGGCTGCTCATTCATTATGCCTTCGAATATTTAAGATTACACCAGTTATATTGCAGTATGGCCACTAATAATGTTTCCAGCCTGGATTTGTTCACCAAAGCCGGGTTCGTTATTACCGGTACAAAGACCCAATGGCAAAGGTCAAAAGATGGATTCGTTGACGAACACTTTCTGCAACTACTCAACCCTTCTTCAACATGAACCCTGATCATCAGCCTCCTTTGGTAAAACGACGGAAATTTAATAGATTTCTTTTATGGACCATCCTGGGACTCCTTCTGTTGGCAGCTTTAATTGCCGGCCTGGCGCTATACCGTCTTTACACTCCCAATGTCAGCCTGGTAAAGGACCAGGCGTACTTCTACATCAGGACCGGTTCTGATTTTGAGACGGTGGTCAGGGATCTTGAAAATCAGCATCTTATTAAAGATATTGACGCATTTCGTTTCGTTGCGGACCTTAAAAAATACCCTTCCAGAGTCAAAGCAGGCAGGTACCGTATTATCCGCGACATGAGCAATCTCGACATTGTCAATTTGTTACGATCCGGGAAGCAGGATCCGGTGAGGCTGATTTTTAACAACATAAGAAACAAGAGTATGCTAGCCGGGAGAATCGGACGTCAGCTGGAGGTCGATTCCATCCGACTGCTGGAATGGTTGAATAAACCACAGTTACCTGATTCAATGAACTTTACGAAAGATGACGTACTTTGCCTGTTCATTCCCAATACTTATGAAATGTACTGGAACACATCTGCCGACCAGTTCGTGCAACGGATGATCAGGGAATATAAGACTTACTGGACGGCTCAGAAGAAAGAACGGGCAAAAAACCTGGGATTGACCCCGGTCCAGGTTTCTATACTCGCCTCCATTGTGGAGATGGAAACGGTTAAAAACGATGAGAAGCCCGCCATAGCAGGGGTTTACTTAAACCGGCTGAAACGTGACATTCCGCTTGAAGCGGACCCTACGGTGATTTTTGCCATGGGGGATTACAGCATCAAACGTTTACTAAAAAAAGATCTGGAGTTTGATTCCCCTTATAACACTTATAAATACAAGGGCTTACCTCCCGGACCTATCACCATGCCTTCAATTTCCTCTATAGAAGCTGTACTTAAAGCAGAGAAACATAACTATCTGTTTTTCTGTGCAAAAGAGGATTTCTCAGGATACCATCGTTTCTCCACCGACTTTGCACGGCACCAGGTTTACGCCAGGGCCTACCAAAGGGCACTCGACAAAGCCAGGATCAGAAGATAATACCATGAGTGCATTCAAATCTTATGATATCAGGGGTATCCCGGGAGTGGATTTTACCCTGGAGGATATTTACCGGATAGGCTACTATCTTCCTCAACTGATTCCTTCGGAAAAAGTACTGGTTGGCAGAGATGCAAGAAATTCATCCATTGATATTTACGATGCATTATTAAAAGGTTTGCTTGATGCCGGGACCACGGTGCATTATGCAGGTCTGACCACCACCCCGATGATCTATTACCTGACCGCCAGATATGGATACGGGCTTTCGGTTCAGATCACTGCCTCTCATAATCCCCCGGAATATAACGGACTGAAAATTTCCGGGCCTGGTGCCATGCCGGTGGGTTTTAACTCAGGACTGAACCTGATCGAAGAATGGATCAGGAAAAAACCGGTACCGGGCATAATGAAGGGTCATTGGGTCGATGTGGACTTCAAACCCGAGTACCTGAATTTCCTGAAGAGGTTTATGCCCCGGCATGGACTCCGGATCTCGATGGACGCCTCCCATGGAATGGCAGGATTGTTCCTCAAGGAAATCTTCGGGCCCGAAGTGAATTACCTCTACCTGGAACCGGATGGTCATTTCCCGGCACATAATCCTAATCCGTTAGATGAAAATAATTTACATGATATTAAGTCACTCATCACTTTAAGTAAATCCGACCTGGGTGCCCTCTTCGACGGAGACGGCGACCGGGTGGTTTTCATCGATGAGAATGGGCAAAGCATCCCCCCTGACCTGATCATTGCTGTCCTCGGTAACCATTTTCTCGGAAAGGAAAAAGGGAAAGTACTGGTCGATATCAGGACCTCCAGATCGGTGGTTGAGTACCTGGAAGCATTGGGCGCAGAAGTCAGTATGTGGAAAGTCGGCAGAGCTCATGCCGTTCCCAAACTTAAAGAGATGAACGGTATTTTTGGAGGAGAATATGCCGGGCATTATTATTTCAGGGATTTCTATTATTCCGATTCCGGAATACTTGCATGCATCCTGGCATTGAAGGTCTTTGATGAGATGAGAATCAGAAATATCCGTGTTTCTGAATTCATCGGACAGATCAGGAGGTACCACAATTCCGGAGAGATCAACTTTACAGTAGAGGACAAGGTTCGCGCCATGGAAACGCTTACCCGGCATTTCCTTTCCGGGGAAACACCCCTTCGTCATTTTGATTTCGATGGGATCAGGTATGACTTCAAAGATTGGTGGTACAACATAAGACCTTCTAATACAGAGCCTTATCTTCGATTCATCGTGGAAGCCAACCATCAGGAACTCCTGGAAGAAAAAGTAGCACAAGCCAGGCTGGTAATACAACCCTTCATTACCGGTCCCGGTACTTAGTATTTCAATAAAAAAGCTTGAGAATCAGAATCTTACGACATATTGTTCTGTGGTGTCCCTTGCTGCTGGCCCTGAATACCGGGTCCGGACAGTCTTCAGGATGCATGACTGACAGCACTTTCCGGTACAGGAAATACCTGTTGGCCGGGACCTATGCCGCAGGCTATGCCACCAGCATGATCCTGTTGAACCAGGCTTGGTATCGCGACTATCCCAGGGCCTCTTTTCATGTTTTTGATGATCTGCCGGAGTGGCAACAGTCAGACAAAGCCGGACACGGGCTTTCAGCCTATCTTCTCAGCAGGTATACTTACACAGCCTCAGCCTGGGCCGGTTATCGTGACAGGCAGAGCATCTGGCATGGTGCACTTTTCAGCACACTGTACCTGGGAAGCATTGAGTTTCTGGATGGTTATAGCTGCCAATGGGGATTTTCATGGAGCGATCTGGCAGCCAACCTGGCCGGGAGCAGTTTGTTTGCCATACAACAATCATGCTGGCACGAACAGAGGTTCATGATTAAATATTCCTATCATTCAACCTCCTATCCGGATCTGAGACCGGACCTCCTGGGCAAGACCTGGCCGGAAAACCTGATCAAGGATTACAACGGGACCACCTGTTGGATCAGCGGAAATCCCTCCTCCTTTTTTAATAATCCCATTGTCCCCTCATGGCTCAACCTGGCTTTTGGATACAGTGGAAGCGGGATGCTGGGTGGGAGGGAGAACCCAATCTCCTACCTGGGCACAACCTTGCCCACTGAGATCAGATACAGGAGATTTTTTCTGAGTCCTGACCTGGCTTTCTCAAAGATAAAAACCCGCTCTCCCCTGTTAAAAACCTTGTTTTTATTGCTGGACGCAGTCAAAGTGCCCATGCCGGCACTGGAATTCAATCATCCACAGGGATTTAAATTCCATGCTCTGTACTTTTAGGGACCTCAGACATTAAAGCGGATGTGGAGGATATCCCCGTCCTGAACGATATAATTCTTGCCTTCGATCATGAGTTTACCGGCATCCCTGCAGCCATGCTCGGAGCCCAGTTCAATAAAATCCTGGTATTTCATCACCTCCGCGCGAATGAATCCCCTTTCCAGGTCGCTGTGGATGACCCCTGCCGCATTGGGTGCGGTTTCTCCTTCATGGATGGTCCATGCCCTGACCTCTTTCGGACCAGCTGTAAAGAATGTCCTCATCTTCAATAACTTATACGCAGAACGTATGAGTTTATCCACTCCCGGCTCTTCCAGCCCCATTTCCTGTAAAAAGGCAAGACGGTCCTCAGCCGCATCGAGTTCCGAAATATCCGCCTCCATGGCTCCGGCAATGATCAGTATCTCAGCATCTTCATCTTTCATGGCTTCTTTGAACTGCTCTACATAGCGATTGCCGCTCACGGCTGAATTCTCATCGACATTGCAAACGTACATAACGGGTTTGGCGGTGAGCAGACAAAGGTCCTGGACCAGTTTCTGGTCCTCCTTTACAAGAGGAACGGTCCGTGCTGACTGAAAAGATTCGAGATGGGCCTTATATACATGAAGCACCTCGGCCATCTTCTTGGCTTCCTTATCACCTCCCACTTTGGCTGCTTTCTCAATGCGCTGTAATTTTCTGTCAACCGATTCAAGATCAGCTATTTGAAGTTCAAGATCAACGATCTCCCTGTCCCTGACGGGGTTGATGGAACCTTCCACATGCGGAAGGGTTACATCTTCGAAACAACGGAGGACATGGATGATCGCATCGGTATTGCGGATATCCGCAAGGAACTTGTTGCCTATTCCTTCCCCCTCGCTGGCACCCTTTGCCAATCCGGGGATATCGACTATCTCAACGGTTGTAGGTACGATCTTTGCAGAATGTATCAGGTTGTCGATCTTGTATAATCTCGGATCAGGAACATTCACGACGCCGAGGTTGGATTTGGTCGCACTGTAGGCAAACTGAGTAGCCTGTGCTTTAGTCGTTGACATACAATTAAATAGGGTTGTTTTACCCGAATTGGTCAACCCGATAATTCCGCATTTCAATGGCATAACACCTATTTTGGCACAAAGATACAGATTACAGAGGTTAAATCGTTCTAACTTTGCATTGATTAAGACATGCTGACAGAGCTCGATCATATCGTTTTCGAAAACCGGAACAAGGAATATGGTGCCTACCTCATCAGGAAGAACTATAAGAGGCTGGTCATAAGAGCATTGACGACTTCAGTATGCTTGGTCCTGCTCATTTTCGGGAGTGTTTTCCTTTATTATTACCTGGAAGATGCACCTCATATCAGTGCCGGGGAACTGATCGCTGTTTATGAAATGATGGAAATGGGCATTGACGAAGAGCTTCCTGCTCCTCCCGATCTGCCACCTTTTCAGCAGTCGGACCAGACGCTGGTTCCTGACCCGGAACTGACCAAGCCACCTGAAGTGGTGAAGGCTGCGCCCACCAAACCCATCGACCTGAAGAAGGATTTAATTGATTTTAAAGACAGTACAGCAAAAACCGGCGACCAGCTCACGATAAAAACACCGGGAGGAGAAGGTGTAGATACCGGGGCCATTTATATCAGGGTAGAACGGCTGCCTGAGTTCCCGGGAGGGCCGAATGCCCTGAACAAGTTTTTAAGGGACAACATCACCTATCCCTCTTCGGCTCTGATACGCAAGGTTTCCGGAGTCGTTCACGTCAGCTTTATCATTGACATCAACGGCAAAGTTGAGAACGTTAAGATCGCCAAGAGTGTGGATCCGGCCATTGACATGGAGGCCATCAGGGTCGTTCGTTTGATGCCGGTATGGAGTCCGGGCAAGCGGCACGGGAAACCCGTCAAAGTGCTCCTGACCTTGCCCATACGATTTATGCCCGGTTAGTGGTTCGGGAACTACCTGGATTTTTCGGGGACTGGTTTTTTCCATACTTATTAACAAGGCGGAAGGTTTCAAGGCAAATCGATCTACATTTGCCTGTCTAACATTCTGATTATGCCTGACCTCAACGTGATCGCCTCCCAAGTAAGGCGGGATATTATTCGTATGGTCGCAGGTGCCCAAAGCGGTCATCCAGGAGGGGCCCTCGGTTGTGCCGATCTGCTTACCGTCCTGTATTTTGATGTATTGCGACATGATCCTGCCCGGTTCACCCTGGACGGTGAAGGACAAGATGTGTTCCTTCTTTCGAACGGGCATCTCTCTGCCCTGTGGTACAGTGTTCTAGCCCGGTCTGGGTATTTTAGCACCAGCGAACTTGGTACATTCAGGAAATTGAACACCCGCCTCCAGGGACATCCCACCACTTTCGAAAAACTGCCCGGGGTAAGAATGTCTTCAGGGTCCCTCGGACAAGGATTATCGGTGGCTTGTGGGACCGCCCTGGCAAAGAAAATGAACCAGGACCCTTACCTGGTCTATGTATTGATGGGAGATGGGGAATTGCAGGAAGGCCAGGTCTGGGAGGCCGCCCTTTTTGCCCCTGCCAGGAAAATTGACAACTTGATCGCCATCGTCGATTACAACCATAAGCAAATCGACGGCCCTGTGGAAGAGGTCGTGACCCTGGGTGATCTGCATGCCAAATGGGCTGCATTTGGATGGAAAGTGCTGGAAATGAATGGAAATAATATTGAAGACGTACAAAACACCCTCAAAAATGCGTTACAATGTACGGGTAAACAGCAACCTGTGATCATACTGATGCATACAGAGATGGGGTTTGGAGTGGACTTCATGACAGGCAACCACAAATGGCACGGAGTGGCACCCAATCCGGAACAGGCCGCCAGAGCACTGGAACAATTAAAAGAAACGCTGGGTGACTACTAAGTAATTGTTTATCAGTCAATTCAAAAATTGCGAATTGAATAAAGAATTGTTCCATAAACTGATACTCTTTTTGCTACTGTTGGTCCCCATATTCGGAATGACCCAGGGGCAGCAGGCCAACACCAAGGAACCGCCGAAAACCCTGACCAGAATCCTATTTGTTTTTGATGCATCCCAAAGCATGTACGGACGATGGCAGAGCGATATGAAGATCAATATTGCCCAGCGACTGCTGGCCAACCTTCTCGATTCGCTGAGTGATGTGGAAAATCTGGAAATGGCACTTCGGGTTTACGGACACCAGAAAAACTATCCTCCCCAGGATTGTGATGACACCCGCCTCGAAGTACCTTTTGGTCCGGGAAACAACAAAAAGATCAAACATGTTTTGAAATCCATAGTTCCCAGGGGCACCACTCCCATTGCTTTTTCACTCGAGAAATCAGCCGGTGATTTCCCCCCCTGTGAACACTGCCGCAACATTATCGTCCTCATCACCGATGGCCTGGAGGAATGTAACGGAGATCCCTGTGCCGTATCGAGAGCTTTGCAGAAAAAGGGACTCGTCCTTAAACCCTTTATCATAGGGATAGGAAGGGATTTCAAGACTGCTTTCGACTGCGTGGGAACTTATTTTGACGCTTCTGATGAACAGGCCTTCGGCAAAGCCCTCAATGTGGTGATATCCCAGGCGCTCAACTCAACCACCGCACAGGTGAACCTTCTCGATACCGAAGGCAAGCCGACAGAAACGAATGTGAACATGAGTTTCTACGATAACTTCAGCGGTCTTCTCAAGTACAATTTTATCCATACTTTCAATAACAAAGGTCTTCCTGACACCTTAGTCATTGATCCCCTTCTTGCCTACGATCTCGTGGTTCATACCATTCCACCCGTAAGTATCGACAGTGTGACGCTTGTCCCTGGAAAACACACCGTGATCCCTCTGAGTTGCCCACAAGGCTACCTTCAGCTTAAAGTCGGCGGGAATATCGCCAATGTTAAAAGTCTTCCCTGCATCGTACGCCAGAAGGATAAAATGGAAACCATTAACGTTCAGTCATTTAATACGACAGAGAAGTATCTCACGGGTGATTATGACCTTGAAATTCTTTGCCTGCCCCGGCTCTTGATAGAAGATGTGGAAGTCAGGCAAAGCCATACCACAACCGTCGAGATCCCCATGCCGGGGATCGGGGTGATCCAAAAGTCGACCAATGGCTACGGCAGTCTGTATCAGGAAGAGGATAACAGGCTGGTTTGGCTTTACAACTTCAGGGACAATGTCCCCAACCTTGAATCACTGGTCCTTCAACCCGGCACCTACCGGGCAGTATTCAGGTCAAAGTATGCCGACCGTTCCTTTCACACGGTGGAACGATCTTTTAAGATCGAATCCGGTGAGACCGTCAATGTTAAGTTATATTAACCTCCTCATTATGAACCCATACCCTTCAAACGAAAAAAAAGAAACCCGGGCAGGATTCGGGGAAGGATTGCTGGAGCTTGGAAAACTCAATCCCCGGGTGGTTGCCCTCACCGCCGATTTGATGGAATCCGTCCGGATGGATGCTTTTGCAAAGGCCTTTCCTGACCGCTTTATTCAGGTTGGGATCGCAGAGGCCAATATGATCAGCATAGCCGCCGGCCTGACCATTGGAGGGAAAATTCCGTTTACAGGCACTTTTGCCAACTTCTCTACCGGGAGGGTTTATGATCAGATCAGACAATCGGTTGCTTATTCACAAAAGAACGTAAAAATCTGTGCTTCTCATGCCGGGCTTACCCTGGGAGAAGACGGAGCCACCCACCAGATCCTGGAAGATATCGGGTTGATGCGTATGTTGCCGCATATGACGGTGATCGTTCCCTGCGATTTCAACCAGACCAAAGTCGCCACCATAGCTCTGGGATCCCACCAGGGTCCTGCCTATCTGCGGTTCGGGAGACCGAAAGTCCCCAATTTTACTCCGGCAGATCTTCCATTTGAAATCGGTAAGCTACAGTGTCTCCGACAAGGAAAAGACGTTACTCTTTTTGCCACGGGACATTTGGTATGGCATGCGCTTGAAGCCGGAGCATGGCTGTCTGAACAGGGAATCGAAGCCGAAGTAATTAATATTCATACCATTAAACCACTTGATGAGGAAGGGATCATCCGGTCACTCAGAAAGACAGGGTGCGCAGTCACTGCTGAAGAACATGAAAGGAACGGAGGTCTGGGTGACAGCATTGCACAAGTCGCGGCCCGGCATTATCCGGTACCCCTGGAAATGATCGCCGTGGTAGATTCTTTTGGTGAGAGCGGGAAACCTGAAGAACTGCTGCTCAAGTACGGTCTGGATGCAGCACATATTGCATCTGCAGCCCAAAAAGCTATCGGAAGAAAACATTAGAGAAGTCCGGGGGTCATTGTACAGGTACGAACTTGTCGTCCCCGGCAGGCCTGAGATTGTTCCTCAAACGGTTGTAATGCCAATAGATCCTTTGATCATCAGAAAGGCCCGTCTGAATCGCTATTTCCTTGTTCAACAGGTAATCGTACCAATAGGAAGCATTTTTCCTTCCTGAAAACTCTGCAAGCCCAAACACATCTTCCAACCTGACTTCCTGGTGCTTGTATTTATAGCCTACCTCCTGGATCAGAGGTTTTTTCCAGAATCTTCCTTTCACCTGGTCACTCACAAAGAATGAACTGAAAAGTACCGGCTGGTTGGAGTCAGCTGCATTTAGCTGGCGGATCTCGAACCAGGAATTCATGGTGATGCTCTTCAGATCGAAGCGCTTATAGTACACCATGGTATCATCAAACATCTCACTGTCGGTAAAAGGTTCGACGTTCTCATCCAATTCCGCCTGGACCAGGGTAAGAACAAAGGCCTTTTCTCCCAGGGTAAGGAAGGAATCCAGTTTGTTTTCGGAGAATACCCTGAATCCGAGGGTTCTGAGCTCTTCCGTAAAACCACTCTGGAAACAGGACAGGAGTAATGAATCATCTACATATTGGATATAGCGGCTTCCGTAATACAACGCCGAATCCTTCTGATCGCCGTTCATTCGTGCAAAATTCTCTATTCCAGCAGAATCGCTGTTCTTTTTAAAAACAAAATCAGGGAACATCAACAGCACGGCAGGAGGTTTAAACCTGGAGGCTACCTCTTTTCCTGCCCTTTTCTGAGCATCGCAGGATAATGAAAGAAAACCCGAAGTAACGATCAGGAACCAGGCAAGCCCTCTATTCACCGACGACCGGCAAAGACTCATTTTTCAGAACATTTGGCATTCTCTTCCAGCATCTTTTGTCCGATCAGGCGGCCATAATTCACACATTGGTCCAGTTCATCCTTATGAGGTGAGAACCTGATATATACGCCTTCCCCGACAACATTCAGTTTAAGGCTCGACAGATTGGATTCCATGATCTTAAGGAAATCACCACTCCAGCCATAACTTCCGAAAGCGCCTCCCAGTTTGCCGCGGTCCCGAATAGGATTCATGACACCAAACAGCTGGTATATATGCAGGAGAATATTCTGGTTGATCAGAGGAGAACCAACAATGATGGTTCCTGATTCAATGACTTTTTGTTCCACGACACCGATGGTCTCCTTTTCCATATCGCACAAAACAGGCAGCAGTTCCGGGGATACACTGCGGATCCCCTCCGCAATCTTCTCAGCCATGAGGGCCGTGTTGCGATAGGCCGAGACAAAGGCAATCAGTGCTTTTTTAGGATCGGGGTACTGGCAGGCTTCCCTGGACAATGTCTCACTCCAATCCACGAACTTTTTCCAATAGTTTGCCAGAATGGGACCATGGCCGGGAGCTATAGCTTTGATTTCCAGTGGCCTGATCTTTTGTATGGCCTTGAGTAGGAACTTGCTATACGGCTTTAAAATAACATTAAAGTAATACTCAAAGGCTTCATCGAAATCACCTACGGCATCATCAAACATCTTTTCATGACAATAATGGCAGCCAAAGGAGTCGCAGGTAAAGAGAATCTGGTCCTGCTCCAGGTAGGTGTAGATAGTATCAGGCCAGTGCAGGTTGGGAGCCGCAATGAACCTCAGGGTTTTGTTACCGAGGTCAAGCGTATCCCCATCTTTTACTATCTGGTGTTTAAACGCTCTGCCCATTTGATCCTGGAGATAGCGGATGGCATTGCCACTGCCGACAACCGTGGCATGAGTGGCAATTTCCAGGAGAAAAGGAAGGCAACCAGAGTGGTCAGGTTCTGTGTGATTAACGATAATATACTCAATATCAGCAGGATCGGTAATACTCTTGAGTTTTTCAAGGTACACCGGCCAAAACGGCTTTTTTACCGTATCAATGAGTGTCTTCTTTTCAGCCTGTATGAAATAGGAATTATAGGTCGTCCCGAATTTCGTCTCCATCACCACATCAAAGGTTTTCAGATGCGGGTCTAAAACGCCTGTCCAGTAAATTTCCGGGGTGATTTCCAAACAATGATTTATTTCCATAAACGATATTTCCTTTTGTTTAAGCAGTACGTAACTGTTCTATTAGAAGTCAAGGCTCATTTGCCCCCCTTCATTGTCGAGAGAAAGGTCGGGTGGCTGAGGGGGGGCTTCCCGAGAAAGTTCGGGTTCTTCCACCTGGGTCACCAGGTCCGGGTCCAATTCTGGCAGAAAGAAAGAAAACTTCAGGTCAAAGATCTCGTGCTCGGAGATCCTCTTGCCTTTGGCTTTATAACTCTTAACACCAATAAACTCATTCAGCTCGAGTTCCTGAGACACGAGTTCAGCCCCCTTGGTTTTCTTGTGGTACGAAAATGATAAAAGCGGCCTGGGTTCTGTCCAGAGGTGTACCAGCTTCATTCCCTCCCCTTCATCAAGGAACTCGGTCTTTTTCTCAGAGACCTCTACCGGGAAGCGTTTTACAAAATATAGCTGCTGTGTGGTATCAAGGTACAGGGCAGTTACCACTACCTCAGGGTACAGTTTCCTGATATAAACAAGGTCTTCATCAAAATGGATAGAAAGGTCAAAACCAGTGGTTTTATAGGCTCCCGACTGATAGATAGTGAGAATTCTGTCCCCGTTGTCGAAGGCACCCAGGTAGAAACCCCTGCTGTCGGCATTGAGTCTTTTAATAGAATCATCGAACCAGATATTCCGGGCACCCAGGGTGGATATTCCTTCTTCCTTTTTCACAATCTTCCGAATGGCATGACGGGTGAGAATGTTGCCCATAGATTGTCTTCCCTTGATGGCCAGCAGACTGAAATCGAACTCAAAAGCCAGCTTCTTTAATTTGGGTTTAGGCTTATGCACCACCAGGATCACCTCGGCCTCACCATTCGGGTTGGAAGAAAAATATACAAGTCGTGAACCCGGAGAGCCTTTGGTAAGCGAATATTCTTTATCGCGTGTAACCCCGAGCATGGCGAACCTCTTCACATAGTGCATCCCTTTCTTTCCATCCTGGTACACGAGGTTATAGACCGTCCTTTCGTCATTCCTCTTAAAAACCGCAATGTGAATGATGTTCTCACCAACGAAAACCTTATCACTGACCTTGGTGACCAGACAGGTGCCATCTTCTCTGAAAACGATAATATCATCAATATCAGAGCATTCACAAACAAATTCATCCTTTTTGAGGCTGGTCCCGGCAAAACCATCTACCCGGTTGACGTAGAGTTTCTGGGTAGCTGCCGCCACGAGGCTGGCTTCTATATTGTCGAAACTCCGGAATTCCGTTTTCCTGGCTTTTTCTTTCCCAAATTTCTCTTTGATATACACCAGATAATCAATCGTATAATCCGTCAGCCTGCCCAGGTTTCTTTTCACCTCCTCCATTTCTTCCTCTAAGCGCAGAAGGTTATCATCCGCCTTCATGGAGTCAAATTTGGAGATACGTTTGATCCTGATCTCGGTGAGCCTGACAATATCCTCGGTGGTTATTTCTCTGAGGAGCTTCTTCACATAGGGTTCCAAACCTTTTTGTATGGTTTCGATGACGGATTCCCAGGTTTCACATTTCTCGATGGTCCGGTAGATCTTCTTTTCGATGAATATTTTCTCGAGTGACGCAAAATGCCAGTTCTCCCGGAGTTCGGCAAGGCGGATCTCCAGTTCCAGTTTCAGCAGGGCTTGTATCCGCTCCGTATTGTTGGCGAGGATCTCACTGACTCCCATAAACCTTGGTTTCCCCTGGTCGATCACACAGGAGTTGGGTGAGAGGGTAACTTCACAGTCGGTGAAGGCATAGAGGGCATCGATGGTAGTATCGGGTGATACTCCCGGTGCCAGGTGGACCAGTATTTCAACATTTCCGGCGGTGTTGTCGTCGATCTTGCGTATCCTGATTTTTCCCTTGTCGTTGGCTGCAAGGATAGAGTCGATCAGGGAAGAGGTCGGTACACCGAAGGGTATTTCATTGATCACCAGAGTTTTTTTATCGAGTTGACTGATCCTGGCCCTGACTCTTACCCTTCCTCCTCTCAGGCCATCGTTGTACCGTGAAAAATCGGCCAGTCCGCCGGTGGGGAAATCGGGGTAGATCGGTGTGGTGATCCCTTTCAGATGGTCGATGGCGGCATCGATCAGTTCATTAAAGTTATGAGGCAGTATTTTCGAAGCCAGTCCCACGGCTATCCCTTCCGCACCCTGGGCAAGGAGCAGGGGAAACTTCACCGGAAGGGTGATTGGCTCCCTGTTTCGGCCGTCATAAGACAGTTTCCACCCGGTGGTTTTTGGATTGAAGACGACTTCCAGGGCGAATTTGGAGAGTCGTGCCTCAATGTACCGTGGAGCAGCGGCGCTGTCGCCGGTCAGGATGTTACCCCAGTTTCCCTGGGTATCGATGAGCAGTTCTTTCTGACCCAACTGTACCAGGGCATCTCCGATGGAAGCGTCCCCATGGGGATGATATTTCATGGTATGGCCGATTATATTGGCCACTTTGTTGTAGCGTCCGTCATCCAGATCCTTCATGGCATGAAGGATACGTCTTTGCACCGGTTTCAGGCCATCATCGAGATCCGGGACGGCCCTTTCCTGTATTACGTAGGATGCATAGTCGAGGAACCAGTTCTCGAACATCCCCGATAACTGTATGGTGGACTGAACATCCGATAATGAAAGAGAAATATCAGGTTGTTCGGTGGAGTTTTCTTCGGGAGTGAGGGGGCTATCTTCTTCCATCGTGCAGCGGTTTCCTATTTCAAAAACCTGAGCAAAAATACTTCAATGGCAACAAAGATGAGCGCCAGGATGATAAAAAGTTTCCAATACTGGACCCCCCTGTTCAATTCCTTGATCAGGAGTGAAACCGGTTTTTCACCCGGGTTAAGGACTGTAACATTTTTCAACCCTGTTTTGGATATTTCGCTTTTAAGATCATCAGGACTAAAAAACTCCATTTGAGATTCCTTGCGGTCGTAATTAAAAGAGACTCCCATGAGTTCCCTGGTCCCCGACTTCACCACATAGTTACCAGAGGTCTTAACCTGGTCGTGAGGCAGGAAGTACATACGGGAACCGATGATGCGGTTTTCAGGGATGAACTCCGTATTTTCCCCGAGTTTCGACATTTTAAACACTTCTTCACCTTTGCCTTCTACACCCGTAAGTTCAACAGGATCATCACTTCCGATGGTATAATACAATCTGGTTCTTGGCTGACTGAGCAAGGCGATCTGGTAAAAGGTGGGAACGAAGAGCAGATGTTTGCCCAGGTTGTTGAATTCAGGGTCGAGCGGTGAGGTAAGGACCCAGCATTTGCCTTTTGATACGGGAAAAGAGACCAGGAAAGGATCATCATTTTCCAGTTTCAGAAGCACTTCAGCACCGGATTCATTTGAAAAAAGAAAGGGATAATGGGCACTGACGACCGGCAGGTCGAGGTTTTCAGGGATTTTCTCGAAGACATCCCGGTATAAGCTGTGTTCCGCTTCCAGCTTCATCACCCTGGAAGAGGCCTTGTCAAGGGTTCGGAAAGAACCCAGGCCCAGGGCATTCATAAAAACGCGGTAGGTTTCCGGGTCCATCTCCGTTGGCGGAACGATCACCAGGCTGCCGGCGTTGTCGAGAAAATTCCTGAGTTCCTGCTGAAGACCCGTAGAAAAAGCGGTCAGTCCGTCCAGAATGACCAGAGAATTGGCTGATAGCGACGAATAATCCAGTGATTTGACCTGAGTCTGGGAATAATTCACGGAAGAATCATGAGCAAAGAGGTTGTCGAAATAAAGATCAGGGGCTTTCTCCCAGATACACAGGACGTTCATGGATTCCTGCACCTGGTAGGTGAAATAAAACCTGTCATCATAGGTCACCGGATAATCGACGATTTCCAGGTATGCCTGGTGGATTCCCGGTTCATTGTTGGCAAATGACAATTCCAATTCTGTTTCACCCCGGGAAGGGCAATCGAAGCTGGCCACTGCTTTCTGGGTGTTGTTGACCATCAGCTTCAGAGGGATTTTCTCCTGATCACTCTCTGAGGTATTTTTGATTTTCATCTTCAACGTCGCCTGTTGGTCGAGCTGTTGAACCGGAGCAGTAAACCAGCAGCTGTCGATAAAAAGATTTCCTGCCTGATTGGCTAACAGAGGGACCAGGAAAACCGAGGTGGAAGTATCCGGTTTAATCCCTGCCAGGTCAGTTGTACTTTTCTGGAAATCAGATACTATAAAGATGTTTTTATGATAACCGCTGTTTTGATGGAGCAGGTCCAGTTGACGGGAAATGACTTTGGATAGCGGCCTTACCGTTGGGGAGAGTTTCACTTCACCCAGGGATTCAGAAAATTCATCAAAGGGGACCAGGTGCTGGTGTTTTCCTTCAAAATCAGCGGTGAGCAGTTGAAAAAGATCTGAGGGTTTAAAAGCTGAAGTGATATCCTGGGCTTTATTGAGTGCTTCATCCAAAAGACTGCCCTTTGCTCCCCGGGCTTCCATGCTGAAAGAGTTATCAACATAGATGGAAACGGCATTTTGAGCATTCGGGTGAACGATTTGTTTATTCAGAGGAACATAAGGACGGGCAAAGGCCAGCACCAGGGATGCTATGGCCAGGATTCTGGTTATCAGGACCAGCAGATGCTTCAATTTGGATTGCTTCTGGGTCTGAAGCTTGAGTTCTTCAATATATTTTACGTTGGTAAAATAGACCTTACGGAACCTTCTGAAGTTAAAAAGATGGATGATGAGGGGTATGGCGATGGCCGAAAGACCGATAAGGAACCAGGGGTTGGCAAACTGCATATTCAGTTAATAGAAGGATGCAAAGGTACGACTTTTCAATAAATTCTAACCTGAGGCAACCTTTAACGCAAATCTTACGACTAAATTACATACGGTGTAAAATTTGCATCGGAAAAGAATAAATAGTATTTTTGTACATTGCAGCCTGAATAAGCTGGTGATTTTTTTTTGAATATCCTCAAATAGTCAGATACCATGCCAAACAAGATCCGGTTCATTAAGGGAGTATTCTGGATGGTGGCCATAGCCTCCGGTTTCCTTGCCAACCCTTTAAAAGCCCAGCTCCTGGTGAGTAATACTCTGACCCCCCAGCAGTGGGTCCAGAATGTACTTATCGGCCAGGGCATCCAGGTGTCCAACATCACCTATACCGGTGTTAACGGAGCCGGAGGCACCTTTACCGGCAATACCAATCTGGGAATTGCCAGTGGGGTTATCCTGACCTCCGGAGCCATAACCAATGCTCCGGGCCCGAACAACAGCGGAAGTATCTCAACTGACAATGCCGGTGGAGGAGACCCTGACCTGAACGCTATTGCAGCAGGAACCATCAACGATGCCTGCCTGCTTGAGTTCGACTTCATTCCTGAATCAGATACGGTGAAATTCCGTTATGTTTTTGGCTCTGATGAATACCATGAATGGGCCAATAGTTCCTTTAATGACGTTTTCGGATTTTTCATCAGTGGCCCCGGGATTACCGGTCCATTTACCAATGGCGCTAAAAACATTGCTCTTTTACCCAATTCAATTACTCCTGTTTCCATCAACAACGTTAATAACGGGACAGCCAATACCGGTCCTTGCCTGAACTGCCAGTTCCTGGTGAATAACCCGCCCAACTCCCCCACCATACAGTACGATGCCTTTACTGTTGTCCTTACCGCTAAAGCAGCCGTAATTCCCTGTAATACTTATCATATTAAGCTGGCCGTGAGTGACGTGGGTGATGGCGCCTATGATTCAGGTGTGTTTCTCGAAGCCAACAGTTTCAGCAGCGTCTCTCTGAATGTCAACCTGAATTATGTGAGCCCGAACAATCCCCAGTTGATGGCTCCTATGGCCATTGAAGGCTGCCGCCGGGCCTTACTCACCTTTACCATGCCCTTTGCACAACCCGATTCTGTATGGGTTAAGATTGACTCCATTTATGGTTCCGCGGTCAATGGTATTGATTACACCTTTGTTGCAGACAGTGTACTTATCCTGCCTTACCATATTTCTGGTGCACTGGTCATCGATCCTATTTATGACGGAATTGTAGAAGGTATTGACACCATTATGCTGGACATCAAGACCGCAGTTTGCGGCACTTCAGATACCACACTTTATATCCCGATTGCCGACTACTTTAACATCACTACACTGAGCACGAGTAATGATACTTTGGTATGTGAAGGTCAGGTACCCCTCCAGGTAAATGCTACTGGCGGTTCACCCCCCTACATATACCAATGGACACCCATCGGCACCCTCGATAATCCATATATTGCAAATCCCTTAGCCTCACCCACTCAAACGACCCTATATCATGTGGAGGTGAGGGATAGTACCCGTTGTTCGTTAGCGCGTGACTCAGTACTGGTGACCTACTATCAGAATCCGATGATCTCGTTCAAGCCCGACCCATACAGCGGTTGTGACTCACTGACGGTTAATTTCTCAAACATCACCACTCCAAACATTCTTTCCTATGTATGGGATTTTGGTGACGGAGATACCAGCCATGCCAAGAATCCCACCCATGTATTTCATGGAAACTCCGGTATTGCCTCATTTTATATATCACTTACGGCTGTTGCAGAAGGTGGTTGCACCAAGACGTATGTCATTCCGGACCTCATCACCGTATTCCCCAATCCCAAGGCGGCTTTCGCGGCGTCACCCGACAGCACTTCACTCGATGCACCTACCATCACTTTTGTGAACCAGACCTCCTCTTTTGCCAATCATTATTTATGGAACTTCGGCGATTCGACCGGCAGCACTTCCACCTCTGCCAATCCTGTATTTACTTACAGCAGTGATGGCGTCTACACCGTATGGTTATGGGTGGAGACCGACCAGGGCTGTAAGGACTCCATTTCCCACAGAGTGATTGTCGTAGAAGAGGTACAGTATGACCTTACCATTCCGAACATCATCACTCCAGGGGCCAGCCCCGGAAAGAATGATAAGTTCGAGATCACGAACCTGGAAAATTATACCATCAATATCCTTACCGTCTATGACCGTTGGGGCAAGAAAGTCTTTGAGCAGTCACCCTACCTGAACAACTGGGATGGTGATAACCTGCCCAGCGGCACGTATTTCGTGGTGTTAAGGTATAAGAAAAAGAAAGAAGAATACAAGTACGATGGCGTGCTGAACATTCTGAGAGAATAAAGAGACTGTCTCGTAAGGCTGAAAAATGCTTCGACTCCGCTCAGCATGACATTTGATAATCATTGTTTAAACAAAACATTGATTATGAAATAGTTTCTTTTTTAGTTGTCTCTCAGTACATATTCGTCGTACTCCAGTTCAAAACGAAGCTTGTGTTTTGATTCTTCGAGAGCCAATGACTGGAAGATGTTCCTCAGTTCAGTTGTCGGGGCTCTTTCAGCAAGCCTGGAATACATTTTAAAAGCTGCCTTTTCTTTTTTCATGGCCAGCACCAGGGCATCCTGGTAACTCATTCCCGGGTTTGGCCTGATATCCACCAGATAATCGGCAATCTTCATATCAGGCACGGTTTCCCCTACCACTGAATATGACCCCTCCTCCTTTATTTTTAGCAGACGGGCTTTGTGCTTCATCTCCTCGCCTGCAAATGTTTCAAACACTTTTGACATATCGGGGTTTGAGGCACTCTTAGCCAAGGCAGAATAAAAATCGAGGGCTTCCTGTTCGGCTTCAATGGCGAAGTCCAGAATATCATGGATGGTGTTGAATTCTTTCATTATGATTATTCGTTAAGTTACCCTGCAAACATAGTAAATTCTGTTGAGTTGCATCAACAAAAACGAAGAGGGCTTCCTTTGAGGATCCATTTTCCCTGCCCGGCTGGAGGAAGGTCAGGGTTCCATGAACATAGACCTTATGAGCAGTAAAAAATTTTACTCCTTAAGAAAACCCTCTTTCAGAATACGTTGTGGTCAGGATCAGATAAGACCCTGGTCAAGCATGGCGTTGGCAACTTTCAGGAAGCCGGCCACATTGGCACCTTTCACATAGTTGATGTAGCCGTCGGCTTCTTTACCATGTCTCACACATTGTTCATGAATGTCGGTCATGATCTGGTGCAGCCTCTGATCAACTTCTTCCTTCGGCCAGTTCATCTTCATGGAATTCTGTGACATTTCAAGACCTGAGGTGGAAACACCACCGGCGTTGACTGCCTTTCCGGGAGCAAACATCACTTTATTTTCCTGGAAGACCTGGATGGCTTCGGGCGTAGAAGGCATGTTAGCGCCTTCGGCCACGCAACGAACACCATTATTTATCAGGTTGAGAGCATCCTGTTTGTCGAGTTCATTCTGAGTAGCACAAGGCAGGGCGATATCACATTTCACTTCCCAGGGACGTTTCCCCTGGAAGAACTGTGCATTCGGGAATTCATAGGAATAGGGTTTCACGATATCCTGGTTGGAGGCTCTGAGTTCGAGGAGATAGTTGATCTTCTCGCCTGAGATCCCTTCCGGATCGTAGATATAACCATCAGGTCCTGAAATGGTAACGACTTTGGCACCCAGTTCCGTTGCTTTAGTGATGGCACCCCAGGCGACGTTTCCAAAACCAGACACTGCCACTATTTTTCCTTTGAAGCTGTCGCCCTTGGTTTTCAACATTTCCTGGGCAAAATACACGGCACCGAAACCGGTGGCTTCCGGGCGGACGAGGCTGCCACCCCAGTTGAGGCCTTTACCGGTGAGCACACCTGTGTTCTCCCTGGCCAGTTTCTTGTACATTCCGTACATAAACCCGATTTCACGTCCACCCACGCCGATGTCGCCGGCAGGAACATCTGTTTCAGGGCCGATAATCTTCCACAGTTCAAGCATGAATGCCTGGCAGAAACGCATGATCTCGGCATTGGATTTTCCTTTGGGGTCGAAATCCGAGCCGCCTTTGCCACCGCCCATGGGAAGGGTGGTCAGGCTGTTTTTAAAGATCTGTTCAAAACCCAGGAATTTGAGAATACTCAGATTCACACTGGGGTGGAAACGCAATCCACCTTTGTAGGGTCCGATAGCGTTGTTAAACTGCACCCTGTAGCCCAGGTTCACGTGTACGTGACCACTGTCGTCAGCCCAGGGAACCTTGAACATCAAAATCCTGTCAGGTTCAACCAATCTTTCAATGATCCGAGCGGATTCGAACTGGGGATTCTCATTGTAGACATCTTCAATTGATTCCAGAACCTCCCTCACTGCCTGGAGATATTCCACCTCACCCGGGTGCTTCTTCTCCAAGTCCAACATAAATTTTTCTAAGTCCATGATAATAAAATAATTAGTAAATTAGGTTACTTATTGTTAAGACAGTAACATTGTTAATTAATTCACAATGCAAAGTTAATAGTATTCTTTGAATTCCTCGGGATAAAGGTACATTATTTTTAAATTTAACAATATTTAGGATTGGGAATCAGTGAGAAGGAAAATGAAGTTCGCCTGATGAACATCTTATTTCGGAATTTGGTTATATTGTCAATTCTGGCAAAGAGCATTCCAAAGAAAGGGATAAGAGCGAAAAGAAAGATGAACATCAGGCAATTTCTGAACGATTTAAAGCGAAAAGACCATAAGCCAAGGTTCGGAGGGCTTGATATTCTTAAATACATCGGTCCGGGCCTGCTGGTCACTGTAGGTTTCATCGACCCCGGTAACTGGGCATCCAACCTTGCCGCGGGATCTGATTTCGGATACACGCTGTTGTGGATGGTGACCCTTTCGACCATCATGCTGATCATCCTTCAACACAATGTGGCCCACCTTGGCATCGCTTCGGGTTTATGTTTATCGGAAGCCGCCACGGTCCATCTTCCAAAGGCGGTTTCACGAACGGTGCTTACCACGGCCATGATGGCCTCCGTTTCCACCTCTCTGGCCGAGATTCTGGGTGCTGCCATTGCCTTGCAGATGTTGTTCCATATACCTTTAAAACTGGGCGCCACCCTCAGTTTCATCCTCATCTCCCTGCTGCTGGTGACCAATTCATACAGGCAACTGGAAAAATGGATCATCGGATTTGTCAGCCTGATCGGCATTTCCTTCATTTTTGAACTGACACTGGTCGACATTCATTGGCAGGAGGCTCTGAAGGGATGGGTCAGCCCGGTGATGCCGGAAGGTTCTATTATCATTGTCATGAGTGTTCTCGGTGCCGTCGTCATGCCGCATAACCTGTTCCTTCATTCTGAAATCATCCAGAGCAGGCAATGGAACCTGGAAAATGAGACCGTCATCAAAAAGCAGCTCGATTACGAGCTGTTCGACACCCTGTTTTCCATGATCATAGGCTGGGCCATCAACAGCGCCATGATCCTGCTGGCAGCGACGACCTTTTTTAACCATCAGCAGCAGGTCACAGAACTTCAGCAGGCTCAGCAACTACTAAAACCCCTGCTGGGAAATGCAGCCTCTGTCATTTTTGCCCTCGCCCTGCTGATGGCAGGCCTTGCATCCAGTGTCACCTCAGGGATGGCCGGCGGGAGCATTTTTGCAGGATTCTTTGGAGAACCTTACGATATTAAGGATAACCATTCAAGGCTGGGACTTTTCATTTCCCTGGCAGGAGCGCTTTTAATCATATTTTTTATCGGGGATCCTTTCAAAGGACTCATACTGTCACAGATGATTCTGAGCATCCAATTGCCCTTCACCATCTTCACCCAGGTCTACCTCACCTCCTCGAAGAAGGTGATGGGAAAACATGTAAACAAACCCCTGACCTTCATTATCTTACTAATGATCGGGGGTGTGATCAGCTACCTTAATCTGCTTTTACTGAGAAGCCTTCTTTAGAAAGGCCAGAACTGGTTGTCGTTCCAGACCTTTTCCATGAGTTCCTGGTTCATCTGGAACAGGACTTTATGATGTCCCCGCTCCCAGTCTGCGAGCCAGGTGAACATTTCCTTTTCATTGGCATCGGTGGCCTGAGCGGCCATTTTTGAATAATATTCGATGGCTTTGCTTTCGAAATCTATTGCTGCTGAAATGGCAGCCGCTTCAAAACCGGCAGCGTTGATCTGTGATTTCATCCCTTCGTTCAGCACCGACTGCACCACACTTTCATCTGCCCCACTGGTCATATACTCATTGGTGTCGAACTTATGGTTGCTTTCATAAAAAGCAAACTGACGGGCCAGGAATTCAACATGCATCTGTTCTTCATCAGCCATATACTGAAAGATTCTTCTGGCTTCTTCATCCTGTGTTTGCTGGGCTACCTGTGTGTAGAAAGCTTTTCCTCTCTTTTCCATGAGGATGGCCATTTTCAGGATATCGGTCGGAGTCTTGATTTCCATAAGTCATTATTTACTTTGTGAGAAACAGCAAAAATAAGGATTAAGCCAGACAACACAAAGTCACTTTTTAACGGAAATGGATTTTCACGCATTTACCTTCCCACATCATCGCTGTAATTATCCCTATCTTAGCACCAAAAAAAAGATGTACCTTCAGGCCAAGAACGCTCTTTCCCAGCTATTCAGCCTTGCTTTAGGGAAGGCCCCCTCATTGATCAGTCCGCTCCCGGCCTCCGGATCGAACCGGAAATATTTCAGGATCACCTCTGACAAAGACGCTGCCATAGGGGCCTACAACCCTGAGGCCAGAGAGAATGAGGCATTCGTATATCTTACGAAACACTTTTCTTCGAAGGGTCTACCCGTTCCTGCCCTACTTGGTGAGAACCTGAAGGAGAACATCTACCTGCTGGAAGACCTGGGTGATCAGACACTTTTCTCGCTTTTGCAGGATATGAGGGAGAAAAGCGAGTTTCCCGATACCATCAAACCTTATTACCATGAGGTCATCCGTATGCTTCCCCGCTTCCAGGTCATGGGAAACGATGGGCTGGATTACTCCTACTGTTACCCCCGGAGCTCCTTCGACCGCCAATCGATGTATTGGGACCTGAATTATTTTAAGTACTATTTTCTTAAGCTGGCAGGCATTCCTTTCGATGAACAGGCTTTGGAAGATGATTTCCAGGCATTTATCGACTTGTTGCTGCAATCTCCCGCCTCCTTCTTCCTCTACCGTGATTTCCAGTCGAGGAATATTATGGTCACCCCTCATAACTTAGTATTCATTGATTACCAGGGTGGCAGGAAAGGTTCTCCGGCATACGACCTGGCCTCTTTGCTGTATGATGCCAAGGCCGACCTTCCCCAGGACTTCCGCGATGCCCTTAAAGATGCTTACCTGGCGGAACTGAACAAACACATCTTCTTTAAGGAGGATGCGTTCGACCGTATCTTCCACCCTTATGTGTATATCAGGCTGATGCAGGCTATGGGTGCTTATGGGTTCAGGGGCTTTTACGAGAAAAAGGGACTCTTCCTTCAAAGCATTCCTTATGCTCTCAAAAACCTCGCCTGGCTGCTCGACCATCACCCCCTGCCCTCATCCTTCAAAGCCCTTACGGCCATGCTCCACGCCTTGCCTGCGTCCGAATTTCTGCATTCTCTCGGTGATAGTACCCTTACCATCACCATAAGGAGCTTCAGCTATCGTCAGGGTATCCCGGTCGACAGCAACGGTCATGGCGGAGGCTTTGTTTTTGACTGCAGGGCATTACCCAATCCGGGAAGACTAGCTGAATTTCAGCAGCTTACAGGCAGAGATGCGGCCGTCATCGAATATCTTGAGAAAGAAGCAGAGGTTCATGACTTCCTGTTCAGCATTTTTCATATAGTGGACCAGTCGGTCAGAAACTACCTGGAACGAAATTTCAACCATCTTACCGTGAACTTTGGTTGTACCGGTGGGCAACACCGGTCGGTTTATATGGCAGAAAAACTGAAAACCTATTTAATAAAAAACTATCCGGTGCGTGTGATCATCGAACACAGGGAACTCACTCCCGAAAAACAGGATTGACGTTTCAAGGCTCATTACTCATCAAAGCAATAAATGGTGAAAATGCTCAGATATGCTATGATCCTCGCTGCCGGTCTGGGGACCCGTCTCAGGCCGCTCACTGACGACAGGCCCAAGGCCCTGGTCGAGGTAAGGGGTGTCCCCCTTCTTGAGATCCTGATCAGGAAATTACTCAAACAAGGGATTCAGAGCTTCAGCATCAATGTCCATCACTTCCCGGACCAGATAAAGGATTTTTTATATCGTAACCATGATTTTGGAGCTAAAATCACTATTTCGGATGAACGTGAACTCCTGCTTGATTCGGGGGGGGGCATACTCAAGGCTTCCGTGGATTTTCCGAAAGATGAAGACATCCTGGTCCACAATGTAGATGTCCTTACTAATCTGGATATAAGAAAAATGCATTCATTTCACCGGGAGCACGCCGCTCGTGTCACCCTGGCCGTGAGAGACCGGCTGACGGCAAGGTATTTTCTTTTTAATGAGGATAACAAGCTTTGCGGCTGGCGTAATACAAAGGATGATCTTGAGTTCCTGATAAAAGGACATGAAAATCAGCCACTTCATCCCCTTGCATTCAGCGGGATCTCCATTCTTTCACCGGATTTCATTGGTGCTGTGAAGAGTGAGGGACGTTTTCCCATAAAGGATGAACTGTTGCGCCAGGCCGCTTCCAGTCCGATCCTGGCCTACCCTCATGACCAGGATACCTGGATAGATGTTGGAAGACCCGAACAACTCGAAGAGGCAACAAAAAAGTCCATCACCTTATGGTAGAACCCTTTCTTCTCAAGCTTTGCAAACAGGTCCTGAAGACCGACGGCCCTGACCTGCATCCCATTGCCCTTGTGTTTCCGAACAGGAGAGCCGGGCTCTACTTCAGGAAGCATCTTTCCACCCTCATTAACAAACCTGTTTTCCTCCCTTCCATATTCTCCATTGAAGATTTCATTTTAATGATCTCCGGTAAAAAACTGGCGGAGAATCATGAGATGCTGCTCATCCTTTACAGCATTAATCTTACCATGGAAAATGAGAAGGCCAGGAGTTTTGAGGATTTTCTCAGCTGGGCGCCGGCCCTTCTGGAGGATTTCAATGAAATTGACCTGTACATGGCTGATGCGGAAGCCTTGTTCGGGTTTCTTACTGAAGCCAAGGCCATTCACCTTTGGGATCCATCGGGTAAGTCGCTGACTGACTTTCAGAAAGCCTATCTCAGCTTTTACCAGTCATTGATTGACTATTACAAAAGGTTTCACACCAGGCTCAGAGAAGAAAGCCTGGAGACCCAGGGATCGGCCTACCGCTATGTTGCAGAGCATGTTGAGGCCATGAAAATCCCCTGGAAAAAGGTCGTTTTTGCTGGATTCAATGCTCTGACATTATCAGAAGAGGTCATCATCAAACATTTGAAGGAAACCGGTCATGCTGAGATCTTCTGGGATGCGGATGACCTCTACCTGAGTTCCACCCTTCATGAGGCAGGGAATTTTCTCAGGGAACAACTCAGGAAATCCTCAACCGGATCGCTCACCTGGACCGGTAATTATTTCAGGGAGGATGCCAAGTCGATCCATATCCTGGGTGTACCACAATATATAGGCCAGGTGAAAATGGCGGGACAGGTCCTGGCGGGGATCCCTGAAGAAGAGTGGGCGGAAACGGCGCTGATCCTATGCGAGGAACAACTGTTGATCCCCATGCTCAATTCGATACCACCCATGGTAAAGGAATTTAACATCACCATGGGATTACCCTTGTCGCTAACCCCCCCGAGCAGCCTTTTTGAATCTGTTCTCCTTCTTTATCAGCGTGCCAGGAGATATCAGCTGCAGAAAGAAGGTGAGAAGGCAGCTGCCTTTTATTTCCAGGATCTCCTGGCCATTTTCAGGCACCCCTGGTTCGGAAAGATGCTGGAAGCCAATGAAAACAATGCGGGCTACCAGGCAGACAAGAGAGAGAAAAGGTACAGGGAAAGAGAGGAAAAACTCATGACCCACCGGTTTTTCAGTGGAAATCAGATCATTCATGAAATTCTGAAACCTTCACTGATGGATCCGTACCCCCTGGATTACCTTTTTGTTGTCCCTTTAGAAGATCCGTCTGAAATCCTCAAAGCCTGCCAGCGACTCACCTCGCAACTCAAAGAATATTACCAGAAAGATGTTCCCGGCCATCCTTCTGCGGAGAAACCATCCTTTGAATTAGAATACCTGTATTCCTTCAGCCAGCTTTTCAGCCAGGTATTGAGCACCTGGAAGGATGTGATCTCACACATCACCACCGACAGCCTTCTGATGCTCTTCAGGCAGAGTGTTGCCGGCATGAGACTGTCTTTTTACGGGGAACCACTGAAGGGGATTCAAATTATGGGGATGCTGGAATCGAGAAACCTGGATTTTAAGAATGTGATCATGCTTAACGTCAATGATGATGTGATCCCTTCAGGGAAAAGCCGGTCTTCCTTCATTCCCCTGGATATCAAAGAAGAATTTCATCTGCCGACCTATAAAGACCGGCAGGCTGTGTTTGCATACCACTTTTATCACAGCATTCAAAGAGCAGAGAATGTACACCTTTTATATAACACCGTGACCGACCCTCTCGCCGGAGGGGAGAAAAGCAGGTTCATCATGCAGATACAGGAGGAATTGCCTGCTTACAATCCAAGGGTCATGATCCGGGAAGAAATGTTGTCGATACCTGTTTTTTCCGGCACGCTGGTGAAACCTATCGTAGTCCCGAAAGATGAAGCCATCCTGGCAAAAATCGCCCGGAAAAACCGAAAGGGATGGAGTGCGAGCAGCCTGAACACCTTTAACTCCTGTTCTTTAAAATTCTACTTTGCATACATACTTGAGATAAATGAAACCACTCCCCTGGATGAGACCATAGATCCGGCGAGTCTGGGAACGGCGGTTCATGAAACGTTTGAGAAACTGTACAAGCCCCTGGTCGGCCATGCGTTGCATCCGGGAGTTTATGATGACATGCTGTTAAAGATGCCGGGTTACCTCTCTGCGGCCTTTCAGAAGAACCTGAAATTCGGCGAAGCAGGGACCGGGGAGAACTTTCTCCTCCTCAACGTGGCAGAATCCGCTATCAGGAGGTACCTGTACAAAGAGGCTGAGATGGTCAGAGACGATCCGGGATACCGTGTGCTTGCCCTGGAACAGTGGATCACAACCCAGTTGGGGCCTTACACCCTCTCCGGCATCATTGACCGTGTTGACCGCTCCGGGCAACATTTCAGGATCGTAGATTATAAGACCGGTAAAGTCGATGATAAATCATTGAATATCAGCGATATATCTAAACTCCTGGAACCCAGTGTTATGGAAAAGGGGTTTCAGCTATTGTTCTATAGTTATCTTTTATACAAAAATCAGTCGCATCCCCCCTCCCAGGTTTCCTGTGGACTGGTGTCGGTAAAGAGGCCGGATTTGGGTATCATCCCGCTCCAGGTTGCAGGGAATACCAATATGGTGGATACCGGTATCCCAATGTTTGAGGAAGCGGTGAAGACCATTCTGGAAACGGTTCATGATCCTGAAAGGCCTTTTACACAGACCGACAACCCTGATATTTGCCAATACTGTGCCTACCGGAACATTTGCCTGAGGTAAACAGATATCAACAAAACAGGCCAATCAGAGGCAAAAATCCTTAATTTTGCAAGGTATTTCCAACTTCTGATCCTATGAACCACTCAAACACCCTTCACTTGTCTTTCCGATATTTATTTCTGGTTATGCTGATGGCGGCATTCATTGCCGGCAATCCTGTCAAAGCACAGGACCGTTTTAAAGGAGACACCGCTCATTATCCTTATTGGATCGAGATGATGCAGGATCCTTCGGTCAACTTTTTTAAAGTCCAGAAGGCTTTTGAGACTTACTGGGAAGGAAGGTCCATCACCCGCGGGTGCGGCTGGAAACCATTCAAACGCTGGGAATACATGACCAGCCAAAGGATCTATGCTGACGGCACCCGTCCTTCCCCCACCAGGAACCAGGATGCCTGGCGCAAGTATCTGAAAGAACACCACAAACTTGAAAACACCACCGGCAACTGGGTTGAACTCGGTCCCAGGTACCTGCCGCAAAATGCACCGGGGCTGGGAAGACTGAATGCCATCGCTTTTCACCCGTCCAATCCCGAGATCATGTGGGTAGGCGCTCCTTCGGGAGGATTGTGGAAGACCGTCGATGGAGGTCAGTTTTGGACCAGCAGCACCGATAACCTCCCTACCCTTGGTGTTTCCTCCATCCTGATTGATCATTCGAATCCTGACATTCTCTATATAGGTACCGGTGACCGTGATGCAGGGGACGCTCCCGGTTTGGGAGTGATGAAATCCACTGACGGGGGAGTAAGCTGGCAATCCATAAACAGCACCATGGGAAACGTGGTGGTGGGAAAAATGCTGATGCATCCGTTAAATCCTCAACTTATTTATGCTGCCACCAGTGGAGGCATCTACCGGTCGGACGATGGCGGCATCAACTGGAACCTGGTGTCTCCCAACACCAACCATTATAAAGACCTGGCTTTTAAACCCGATAACCCCAATGTGATCTATGCCACCACCGGGGGATCCTTTTATAAATCCGTCAACGGGGGTTCTTCCTGGGTGCAGATCACCAACGGTCTGCCCGGAGGCTACCGTGCGGTTATCGGTGTCACACCTGCCAATCCTGACATCGTTTATGTACTGGAAGGGAATTCCGATTCCTACAAGGGCATGTACCTTTCCACCGACGGAGGAAACACCTTTGTGACTCAGTCAACGGCACCAAATATCCTGAGCTGGGGTTGTGATGGAGGGGACGGAGGCCAATCGTGGTATGACCTGGCAGTAGCTGTAGACCCTACAGACCAGAATGTGGTTTACGTAGGCGGTGTCAATGTTTTTAAATCGACCGATGCCGGCCAGACCTGGGTCATCGTGGGTCACTGGTGGGGGGATTGCGACGTGGCTTTTATCCATGCCGATCAACATGTTTTTGAGTGGAACCCCTTGAACGGAAGACTGTATGTGGGCAATGACGGTGGCTGTTTTTATACCGACAACGAAGGCACCGACTGGATCATGATCAGCCAGGGTCTGGCCATAGCCCAGGTTTACAAGATAGGACAAAGTGCAACGGTCAGCGACCTGGTGATCAATGGTTACCAGGATAATGGCACTGCCGTGTACGCCGACTCCACCTGGATCAATGTGATGGGGGCGGATGGCATGGAATGCGCCATCGACCCGGTAAATCCACTTTACAAGTACGGTACTGTGTATTATGGTGTTGTGAAAAGGATTTACAATTTCACCGGTCAGGGAGATATTGGTGGAAGTGGAATCAATGGCATCACCGAATCAGGTGCCTGGGTCAGTCCTTTTATCATCCATGAAACAGATCCAAACACCATGTTCCTGGGACTGAAGAGTGTCTGGAGAAGCAACAACATAAAAAATCTCAGTACCTCGACCGTCACCTGGTCTAAGATCTCAGGTAACTTCGGCTCCGGCAACTGCGAGGCCTTGGAACAGTCACCCGCTGATCCCGACTTGCTTTATCTCATTAAGGAGAACGGTAAGGTGGTAAGAACTGATCATGCCAACGCTTCTACTCCCACCTGGATCGACCTGACGAATAATCTTCCGATCAATCTTGACAATCCTTCTGATATTGAAGCACATCCGACAAAACCTGACTGGGCCTACCTGAGTAGTAATGGCGGTGTCTTTAAGACCACCGACCGTGGTGCTACCTGGACAGACATCAGCGGAAGCCTTCCCGATGTCTTTTTCTCCAGTATTGTCTATTGCAAAGGAAGCCAGGAAGGGCTTTACCTCGCTTCCGATGTCGGGGTCTTCTACCGCGATGCTTCCATGTGCGACTGGATCCCTTTCAAACAAGGACTGCCTGATAACGGAAGGGTGACAGAGCTGGACATGTTTATCGACCAGAATGATCCTGAGAACAACCGGATCAGGGCCTGTACTTATGGCAGAGGGCTTTGGGAATCAACGCTTTATCAAACGCAGCCCATCGCCGGGTTTACCAGCGACTATACCGAGATGTCGCCCGGTTGCGGGATTCAATTTGAGGATCTGTCCTTAGGTTTTCCCACTTCCTGGCACTGGAGTTTTCCAGGCGGCAATCCCTCTACTTCAAACCTGCAAAACCCTGGAAATATAAGCTATTCAACGCCAGGCAATTATGATGTTCAACTTATAGCTTCCAATAGTACGGGCAGCGACACGCTGCTGCTGCCCGGATACATCACCATCAGCGGATCTATCCTTCCACAGGTTGGCTTTTATGTAAGTGATTCCGTTTTCTGTTCAGGGAACCAGGTGGTGACATTTTATGATACTTCCCATTATTGTCCTTCCTCCTGGTTATGGACCTTCGTTCCCCCGACGGTGGCCTTCCTCAACGGGACCAGCGCCACTTCACAAAATCCCGTGGTCCAGTTCCTGGAGGACGGAGCTTACACCGTAACCCTCACCGTGAACAACCAAAACGGAAGTGCCAATATCACCCATCAGAATCTTATAAAAATTGGCGGTTTCCCACTGCCCTTCACAGAAGACTTTGAAAGTGGCAACCTGAACGCCAAAGCCTGGACCATTGTCAATCCTGATAACGACGTTACCTGGGATGTGACGGGTACCGGCGGGAACAGTCCCGGTGACCAATCTGCCCGTATGCGGATCTATGGAAGTAACTCCCTGGGCCGTCGCGACTGGCTGATCTCTCCTCCTTTGGATATGACCGGCATGGAGCATGCCGCTTTGTTTTACAAGCATGCCTATTGCCAATATGAACCAGCTTATTCCGACACTCTCATTATCATGGCTTCAGATAACTGTGGGGTGAGCTGGGACCGCTTGTTCACCGGCTTTGAGGATGGCAGCGGCAGTTTCGCCACCCGGCCACCCATGAACACCAGTTTTACACCGGCCGCAGAATCGGACTGGTGCGGTAGTGGTTTCGGCAGCCCTTGTCTCCTGGTTGACTTATCCAGCTATGCCGGGAAGAAAAATGTAAAAATCGCTTTCCAGGCGGTGAGTTACATGAGCAACAACATATACCTCGATAACATTAACATTGAAGAGTCGTCAGGTCTTTCAGAGCAGGATGCCCTTTACGAATTATCCATCTTTCCGAACCCTGCCTCAGAGCGTTTCAGGATAACCGCCAACCGGCCCATTCAGAGGGTCAGCCTCTTGAATGTACTGGGAGTGAAGCTCGACAACAAAGAAGTCAATGAACCACAGACCGAACTGGATGTTTCCTCACTCAGGTCTGGTATTTATGTAATAAAGATCGTTATTGACAATCATTTACTCTACCGGACGGTGCAGATCATCTGATATTCGAGGGATTCATTCCCCGAACACCAGAGCCTCGTAAGTATAAATCTCCGCATCCTTCCATCCTTCCCAGCCGATGCCGGCCTTGTCCTCTGCACAATGGCCCAGGAATTCTTCTTTTGACCATCCCGTCTCGGTAGCTACCTGCGGGAGGAAGGTACCTGTACGGAACCCTTTCTTAATGTAAATCCCATGTTTGCCCATGATGATCTCATCGATGGACTGAATTCTTTTCAGGGGGGTCAGCACCGAAATCTCAATATGCAAGGTGGAAAGCTCTGAATAGGTCACGGGAGAGAACCGGCTGTCCTGAGTGGCTGAAGCCACAGCCATCTGCCGGACCAGTTGATATAAGGGTTGGTCGGAGGTAAAACGGCCTATGCACCCCCTGAGCCGGTCTCCCTTTTTCAAGGTCACAAAGCACCCTGTCTCCGACATCAGCGCCTTTGAGAGTCCTATTCCATCGTTTTGAGACAGTTCACCCGTATTCAGATATTCCTGCAGCGTACTCCTGGCGATAGACAGCAGCTGTTCCTTTTCTTTGGCAGTAAGAGAAAATTGCCCTGCTTCTGCCGTCGGAAGATGACCGGAAAAGGCTATCGCCTGGTAACCCACCACCCGGTTCTTCTCACCATATTCGCTGTCACCCGAATTCTTATACTGGACCTGTGTGATCTTTACCCCAGGCACATCCTGGGTCATGTATAGCATTGTCAAGACAGAAGTATAACCACACAGACTGGTGGCCAGGTTCCGCGTGCCTGAACGCTCGCTCTCCTGAAGAGATTTCAGCAGGACTTCCGTCTGGTTGGAGGTAATGGCCAGAGCCGTTTTCTGGTCTATCCTGAGTGCATCAATATAATCAGGGTAATGAGAAAAATCGGAACTGACCACAAAAAGATTCCTGTCAGTCAGATAGGGTTTCAGCGCCCTTGAGATTTTGAGGCAGGTCTCTGGTCCATCGGTACCAATGATAATGGGTACCAGTTTAATTTTATCACCTAAAAGGTACTGGAGAAATGGAAGCTGGACCTCGAGACTGTGTTCCTGGTCGTGGTAGGCGGGACTAAAACGAAAAACCGGGTCCGCAGCGATGAGCTCGTTCGCTACTGCGGTATCGACGGTGACCCTTCCCAGGGGAGTAAGATAATCCCCTATATTATAAATGCTGGCCCCATCGAAATACTGCCGGTGACTGGAAGCCACCACAAAAACATGATCGAACTCCTGATCTGTATCAATCTGGTTAAAGGCGGAAGCAGCCACCTCGCCTGAATAGACATAGCCGGCATGGGGCGATATAATGGCGAACACCTCATTGGTCTTCCTGGGCATAGCCTCCCGGAAGAGTTGTGTAAGCTCCGAACGCAACGTAGCCGAGTCGGCAGAATAAAACTTGCCGGCCGCATATGGCTGCCGGTCTGACTTTTTCACCGGAGATCCCCCTTCCGGAGCATCTCCTGAGTTTGTTGAGCAAAATGCTGACGCCATGGTTAATCCTAAAAATAGCCAGAAAAACAAACGCTTATTGATCATTATTTCCTTACATTCGTCACTTGAGTCCGATGTCGAACAAAGTTACTCAATTTTGACCCGGAAAACCATCCTTTTTTATCCCCTCCTCAGCCTGGGAGTGGTGAGCATGGGTACCCAAATCCTTTTGCTCAGGACGCTGCTGGATGTGTTTTACGGCAATGAGCTGATTCTCGGGATCTTTTTCACCAACTGGATGTTGCTTACAGGCGTAGGCGCCGCTGCTGCCCGCATGACAAAGGGGTTTCAACCGGCACCCAGGCAGATCAGCACGATATTCCTGCTCTTCGGGTTCCTTCCTGTACTGACTTCCATCCTGATCACTATCGGCAGAATATGGTTTTTCCCCAGCGGAACCATCCCGGGCTTTACTACCATCTACCTGTTTATTCTCCTGTTGCAGTCACCTTTCTGCCTTTTGTCGGGATGGCTCTTTCCAAGCCTCATCTCCCTGCTGGATCATGAGGATGAATACACGGTATCAAGGGCTTACAGCTGGGAATCCTGGGGAAGTTTCGCCGGCTCCCTGCTCGTGGCCGTCCTCCTCCTGTACCTTCCTTCTGTCGTTCTCTACTTTTTAATGTTCCTGGTTTCTTTCCTGCAGGCATGGCTGATCACCAGAAAGTCTCAAGATAAAAAAGCTGCCCCCCTGCTGTTCGCCGGCCTGCTCATCAGCCTTACGGCGCTCCTATTCCTCTCTCCGCAAAGGCTCACTAAACAGCTGTTTTTCAAGGGCCAGCAGGTGATCTTTCAGCAGGAAAGTCCTTATGGTGACCTGGTCATCACTCAGTCAGAAGGACAGACCAACCTATACGAGAACGGCCTGCCCCTGTTTTCAGGCAATGATGCCATCAGCAGGGAGGAATCCGTACATTTTGCGATGCTGCAACATCCCAAACCTGAAAGAGTACTCCTTATCTCAGGCGGGTTGTCGGGAGTTTTGGATGAGATAAAGAAATATCCTGTTAAAGAAGTTGATTACCTGGAAATCAATCCATTAATCATAGATGCCGGGAATAAATTCGGGATGATCCCTCAAGATCCCCGGATACGGTGCATAAAAGAAGATGCCAGGCTGTGGCTAAAAAAGAGTAAAACCAGGTTTGATGTCATCCTCATCCTTGTGCCTGATCCTGTGACAGCCCAGCTCAACCGTTACTTCACTTACGAGTTTTTCAGGGAACTCCATCATAACCTGTCTTCAGGTTCCATTGTCAGCATCAGCCTGAGATCCACAACCGACTACATCAATCCCATCTCCAAAACAACAAACTCACTGATATACAATTCATTATATTATAATTACAAGAATGTCCTCCTCGTTCCCGGCGGAAGAAACTACTTCCTGGCCAGCAACAGGGACCTGAGTCTGAACCTCGATTCACTGGTGAAGCAGAAGAATATTCATACCGTTTATGTGAATGGCGATTATTTTCCTAATGATTTGTTGAAACAACGCAGCGAATTTCTCGACAAACAACTGATAAAGAGCAACTTGCTGAACAGGGATTTCCATCCACGTGCTTATCTCGAAGAAACGCGGCTGTGGTTGACGGCCTTTAAAACCCCCTGGTGGGTGTTTACCATACTGGCAGCCCTGATGACTGTCATTTACCTGATACGAACGAAAAAGCCTGGCATCAGTTTATTTGTGACGGGATTTTCGGCTTCCTCCCTGAGTTTCCTGCTGATGATCGCGTTCCAGGCGCTTTTTGGATATGTGTACCTGATGGCGGGGGTGCTGATCTCGCTGTTTATGCTCGGACTTTTCGCCGGAAGCCATACCCACACCCTGATTCGGGAGAAAGGCTACACCACCCTGCCTGCCTGGAATCAAATCCTGATGGGAGGATTCGCCATTGTGGTCTTGTTATTCCTGCTGGGAAACAAAAGTCTTACTTCATCATCCACCGTGTTGATGATCCTTTTCATGGTGATGAGTCTTCTTACCGGATTGCTCACCGGGATCCAGTTCTCAGCCGTTTCGGTCCGGTCGGAATACCAGCCTTCACAGACAGCCTCCAGTATCTACAGTGCTGATCTTGCGGGATCTGCACTTGGGATGCTGATCACATCTTCCTTCTTGTTCCCCATGGCCGGCCTGGTATGGGTTTGTCTGGTCCTGGCCGGGATCAACTTTATCATCGGCTTTTTAATGTTTGACTAAACATCCAGATATGACCCTGAAACCACGCATCAAGAATCTTTATCGCCTGTTGCCGGCATTTCTGCTCATTCTCCTTATCGGAATGGTCCTTCTTTACTCCGACCGGCATAACCGCGTTGGTAAAACCAGCGATAACAGGGAGTATATTGCAGATTCCCTCAGACAAGTTAAAGCCGAAAAGGGAAAGACCTACCATATTGTGATCATCGGGACCCAGGATAACAAAGAAAAAGAAACACTGCTGGGTTTCTGGGAAAAGCTCCGGCAATGGGGTTATGTCAAAGACAGTAACCTGAAAGTCACTTTTCATCAGTTACCAAGAGATCCTCGGGCCCTTTCTTCTCTGATGGGAAAGCTCAATATTGAGAACCCTGATCTGTTTGTTGCCATCTCATCCGGAGCCAGTCAGGCAGCTGCCCGGTACCTCCATGACAAGCCTGTCGTCTATATCCGTTTTGACGAATACCCTGTGGATGGGGATGCCAGGGAAGATCTCATTGACGCCGGGGCCATGACAGGAGTGACCCAGGTCATGCCTCTTGAAGAAACGATGGCCCTCCTGGTAAACTCCGGAACGGAGGTAAAAAAAATTGCTACCCTCTTCAGTGATAGTGATACCCTTACAAGGCAGCTGGTGGAAGAGGGGAAGAGACTCCTTTCGAGGCTTACCAGTTGGGACATGCCATGGCATGTCCCAACTGGTAAGCCATGGCATGTCCCAACCGGTAAGCCGGGTGATGAAACCAGCCTTATGATCAAAGATCTCCTGGAAAATGACCCCGATGTGATATGGATCCCACCAAACGCGGTATCAGATGAAGTTGCGGCAGAAGTGATCAGACAAGCTTCGTTGCGGCATTGCGGTGTTGTTGTTCAAGAAAGCAATCATTATACAAGTGGTGCCATTGCAGCGGTCTTACCCAGGCTGTACCCGCTTGGTATTCGTGCTGCATACCTGACGGCCAAGTTGTTACGTGGAGAAAAAGTCAGGGATGTTCCTCCTGAGACATGCAAATCCTTTGAAATATCCATCAATTATAAACTGGCTGCCGAACTTAAGGTTCATTATCCTGACACCTTGAAGAGGTTGGCAGAATACGGTGTTACTCAATTCAAACCCGGCAGGAAGCTGCATTTTGCCTTAATACAATATAATGATGCCCCCATTTCTGAGGAATCACGTGAAGGCATTCTGCTGGGCTTTAAAGAATTAGGACTTGAGGAGAATAAAGATTTCGACCTGGTCGCTTTGAATGCCCAGGGAGATGTTGGTATGCTGAACACTATGGTGATGAAGATCAGCAAGGATCAATATGATATTGTGTTTGTCACATCCACACCTACCCTTCAGCTGGCTGTTCAGAAACTAACCAATTCCCCCGTGGTCTTCACCTGTGTGGCCGATCCCATGAAGGCTGGTGCCGGGGAGAATTTTGAGCACCATCATGCCAACATTACCGGGATATCCACTTACGGAGATTTCAAAGGAGGATTGGATTGTTTTATGAAGATCATGCCCGGCCTTAAAAGAATTGGGACTTTGTATACTCCCGGCGAGACCAATTCGGTAAATAACCTGAAAGCTTTCACCGAATTCGCCACCAGCAAGAACATAGAGGTGATCACGGTGCCCATCAGCAATTCTTCTGACGTAGCCGATGCAGCCATCGCATTGACATCCAAGAGACTGGATGCCGTTTGCCAGATCATAGACAACCTCACCTCCAGTTCTTTCTCCAGCATCTACAAAGCTGCTTACGACAAACGTCTGCCTATTTTCGGATTTGTTTCGGACCAGGTTAACAAAGGGGCCATTGCCGGGGTCTCCCGCGACTACATCCAGGGAGGAAAAGATGCCGTTCACATGGCAGTCCGCATCCTCAGGGGGGAAAACCCTGCCGACATCCCCTTCCGCTTTGTCAGGCACTCCCTGGTATATGTGAATCCGGCCTCGGCAGCCTATTTTAAGGTCAGCATTCCACCCGAAGTGCTGCAGCACGCCATCATTGTCAAATAATTACCAAAACATCCATCGAAGTGAGCCAACAACTTGAGATCCGCCAGGTACAGACCAACGACACCTCCGAGCTCATTCTGAGCGGACGACTGGACGCCTATTGGGCTGAACAGCTCAGCATCCGGATAGAGGAAGAGATCCGGGCCGGGAGGTACAGGATCGTGCTTGACCTGAAAGAGGTCAACTATATCAGCTCCATTGGTATCAGACTGTTTATCAGGTTCTTCCAGGAATTAAAAAAGATTGACGGTCAGCTTGGTATATCGGGTGCATCGGAAGAAGTCACCAGGGTTCTTGAAATGGCAGGGCTCCAGACGCTCTTTGGGCAGAAGCAGGTTGTTCCTTCCGAAGATAATAAACCTGAAATCCATGAGGTACTTACCCCGATCGCCAGGTACACCCTTTATCCTGATCCCCGGCCGACCGACCTGGTTGGGGAGCTCCTGGGTAAGCCTGATCTACCTGCCAAACCCATTGAAGAAAGACCAGGGACCTATGCCGTGGATTTCCAATCAGGAGTCTACGGCCTGGGCCTGGGAGCTCTCGGCGGACCTGAGGACCCTTGTGAAGACCGCCTGGGAGAGCTCATCGGTTTGGGTGACGCCGTAGCCTACTTTCCCACCGATGGCAGCAACCGACCCGACTTCCTGTTGAAGACCGGTTCATTGCAGCCAAAAGTTCAGTTTCGTTACGGACTTCTTTACAGGGGAAACTTTTCCAGGGTGATCCGTTTCGAAGCTTTAGACAAACCATTAAAGTTAAGCACCTTAATGGAGGACCTGGGCACGATGACGGGATGGGACCGCTTTGCCCTTGTCATGAATGCAGAAACTGCAGGCCTGATAGGCTCCGCATTGCGAACCTCTCCGGCACGCATCAACGATCCCTTTGAGTTTCCGAAGGTGAGGGAGCACTTCTATTTCACCGCAGAGCCTGAATATGCCAATATGATGGTGTTGTGCACCGGCGTTGCTTCCAGAGAGCACGACCCTCAACTGGAACCTTTTTTACGCCCCCTGTCGCCGGACACAGCGTACCAGGGGCATTTTCATGCTGCTGTCTTTTCTTACCTGGCGCAAAGAAAAGATCAAACCCGGCTTTCCGACACCATTGAACATATTTTCAGCAACGCCCAGTTGTTAAAGGTCATGCACCTGGTGAACGACCATCGTGAAGCAACCGGGCTTGGAGAAAGCGAGTTTAAACAAGGTCTCTGCTGGATAGGCAGACTGGTCACCCACCTATAAAACCACTTGAGATGACATTACTGATCGGATCACTGACTATAGGATTAATTCTTTCCTTATTGGGAATGGGAATATTCATCAGTTACAGGATCTTCCATTTCCCAGACATCACCGTGGAAGGTTCCATTACGCTGGGAGCGTCTGTTTGTGCGGTACTCCTGCTTTCCGGGGTATCACCCCTAATTGCCACCCTGGCGGCTTTCGGGGCAGGATTCCTGGCCGGCATGCTCACCGGAATCCTTCATACACAATTCAAAATCAATGGATTACTGGCAGGGATCCTGGTGATGACGGCTTTGTACTCAGTCAATCTCCACCTGATGGGAAAGAGCAACCTTCCTATTCTGGGGACCCGCACGCTGCTCATTCAGTTTGAGCACTGGGGTGGAAGAGTCTTCGGATTTCCTCCCGCGATGCAAATTGCAGGATGGCAGGTCAGTGGAAAGGAGCTGAGCCTGTTGCTGATGATCATCCTGTCGGTCGTATTGACCGGCATCTCACTCCTTTTATTCCTGAAGACCCGGTATGGCCTCGCTATGAGGGCTACCGGCAACAACGACAAGATGATCAGTGCCCTCGGCGTGAACACCCGGTGGATGATCATTACCGGGCTCTCCATCTCCAACGGGCTGATAGGTGTTTCAGGCGCTTTACTGGCCCAATACCAGGGATTTTCCGATGCCCAGATGGGTGTAGGCATGCTGGTGTGGGGCCTGGCCAGTATCATCATCGGCGAAGCCCTGATCGGTTCCGACCGCATCGGATACCTCATCACAGGCGCCATTTTAGGTTCCGTGATCTTCCGGCTGCTGGTCGCCATAGCCCTTCAATGGGGCATGAATCCCAACGACCTGAAGATCATCACCGCCGGATTTGTCTTTGTGGCCCTCATCCTCCCGCATTGGATAGGCAGGATCAGGCTTCGCAGGCAGGGAGTAAAACTTTCATAACGCCAAAGACCATGCTTGACATCAAAAATATCAGCATCACTTTTAACAGGGGCACGCCCAATGAGGTGGTGGCTCTTGACCGGGTAAGTCTTCATCTGGAGGAAGGCGGGTTTATCACGGTATTGGGCACCAACGGATCCGGAAAGTCGACCCTTCTCAATGCCGTTGCCGGCAACTTTTGTCCCGACAGTGGCAGGATCCTTCTCGACGGAAAAGATATCACCCGCTGGAAAGAGCACCGGAGAGCGAAGCTTATCGGCAGGGTTTTCCAGAACCCTTTCACCGGAACTGCACCCGACATGACGATAGCAGAGAACCTCGCACTGGCCTCGAGGAGAGGGTTGCCCAGAGGCCTGGGGTGGTCGGTGAGTGCCTCTTTGAAGCAGGAATTTCAGGAACGTATCATGAAGTTGAAGATGGGCCTGGAGGACCGGCTCGACAGTCCTATCGGCAAACTTTCCGGAGGACAGCGGCAGGCGCTGACCCTGCTCATGGCCACCTGGCTGAAGCCGAAGCTGTTGCTCCTCGACGAACATACCGCTGCCCTGGACCCGAAGACCGCTGCCAAGGTGATTGAGCTCACCGGCGAGATCATCAGGGCCCATCACCAGACCACGCTGATGGTGACCCACTCCATGCAGCAGGCCGTGAACATGGGCGACCGTATCATCATGATGCACCAGGGAGGTATCGTCTACGATTTCAGGGGAGAGGAGAAGAAGCGGCTCAAATCGGGAGACCTTTTATCCCTTTTCGACGAGATCAGGAGGAAAGACCAGCTGGACCTGACCGCCGCCCGGATGCTGCAGGAGCAGTATGTGTAAGTAATAAGGAACAAGTAAGAGTATCAAGTAACAGGTACTTTATACTTCTTACTGTTACTTGATATTATTACTTTTCAAATACTTACTTAGTACCTTGCTCCCGTGAGAATTTATATCGTTATTACTCATATATTTTCTTACTTTTGTCTTTAATTCGGCCTGATCAGAACCTGGACCTCTGAACGATTCTTGCTGTGATAAATCACTACTCAATACATGGAAATAAAAGAAATCTCCCCCAGAAAGGCACTGAACAAGGCCTTCTTAAAAATAAAACCCAACCGGACAGATATAGAGCGTTTCAAGACCAACCTCGTCGCTTTAATCGACCGGATAAACGATGCTGAAAGCGAAGAACATCATAAAAATCTGGTCAGCGATTTTTTAAAGAAGACCTATTACGACCCCAACCATTTTATCAATACCAAAGGCCGGAACGACCTTGTCATTCATAACGCCGGGACGGCTAAAAGCACCGTTGGCGTCATTGTTGAAGCCAAAAAGCCATCCAACAAAGCCGAAATGATAACTACCCAGAAACTGAACGCAAAAGCGTTTCAGGAGCTGGTTCTTTATTACCTGAGGGAAAGGATTACAGGCAAGAATCTTGAAGTAAAGCACCTGATAGCAACGAATATTAACGAATGGTTTATCTTCGATGCTGTAACATTCGACAGGCTTTTCGCCCAAAATAAAACGCTGGTTCAACAATTCAACGACTTTGAAGGGGGGCGGCTGGCCGACACCAAAACCGATTTTTTTTACAAACAGATAGCCGAGTCGTTTATTGACGGCCTGGCGGCAGAGATTGGATGTACCTATTTCAATCTGCAAGACTACCAGAGTCCTTTGCGAAATGCGGACAAGAAGGATGACAACATCCTGATAGCCCTGTTTAAGCTCTTATCGCCTGAACATCTCCTGAAGCTGCCGTTTACCAACGACAGCAACAGCCTCGACAAACGATTCTACACGGAATTGCTGCACATTATCGGGCTGACAGAAACAAAAGACGGCAGCAAAAAACTGATTGGACGAAACAAGGATGGCGAAAGGCATACCGGAACCCTACTGGAGGATGCCATCATACAGCTCGACAGCCTCGACAAACTGAGTCGTTTGGAAAAGCCCGGCCAATACGGGAGCACACAACAGGAGAGACTGTTCAACGTGGCGCTCGAACTATCCATCACTTGGGTTAACCGTATCTTGTTTTTGAAGCTGTTGGAAGCCCAGCTTATCACCTACCACAAGGGCGATACATCCTATTCGTTTCTTAACACGGATAAAATCAAGAGTTTTGACGACCTGAACAGCCTGTTTTTTCAGGTCTTAGCCCGGAAAAATGAGGACAGGAACGAAGACGTCAGGTCATTATTCGGTAAAATCCCGTATTTAAACTCTTCGCTCTTCGAACCGGCGGAATTGGAACAGCTGACCCTGTTTATCAGCAACCTGAGCGATGATAAAACCATCCCCATCAGCCCCCAGACAATACTAAAAGACCAGTTTGGCAAAAAACGAAGCGGACAAATCCGGACGATTGAGTACCTGTTCGAATTTCTAGATGCCTACGATTTCAGCAGCGAAGGCTCCGAAGAGATTCAGGAAGACAACAAGACCCTCATCAATGCTTCGGTACTGGGCCTGATATTCGAAAAAATCAACGGCTATAAGGACGGTTCCTTTTTTACGCCGGGCTTCATCACCATGTACATGTGCCGGGAAACCATTCGCAGGGCTGTGGTGCAGAAATTTAATGAAACCAAGCATTGGGATTGCACCAGCATAGATGAGCTTTACGAAAAGATTGACGACCGTAGCGAGGCCAACAAGATAGTCAACAGTATTAAAATATGCGATCCTGCAGTCGGAAGCGGTCATTTCCTGGTTTCGGCTCTGAATGAAATATTGGCCATCAAAAATGACCTCAGGATATTGCAAGACCGGGAAGGCAGGCGGCTAAAGGAGTATCAGTTGGAGGTTGTGAACGACGAGCTGATTGTCACCGACGAAGATGGCGAGCTCTTCGAATACAAGCCGAACAACAAAGAGAGCCAGCGCATACAGGAAACGCTGTTCCACGAAAAGCAGGCCATCATCGAAAACTGCCTCTTTGGGGTGGACATCAACCCGAACTCCGTCAAAATATGCAGGTTGCGCTTGTGGATAGAGCTGCTGAAAAATGCCTATTACAAGAACGACAGCGAGCTGGAGACCCTCCCTAACATCGACATCAACATCAAATGCGGCAACTCGCTGGTCAGCCGCTTTACTATAGACGCTGACCTGAAGCAGGCCTTAAAACGCAGTCGTTGGTCGATTGACAGCTACCGGATTGCCGTAGACACCTACCGTAATGCAGAATCCAAGGAACAGAAGCGGGAAATGGAGCGGCTCATAGCCAGCATAAAATCGGACTTCCGGAGTGAAATATCGGAAAATGACCCAAAGGTCAAGAAGTTGCGTAAACTTTCCGGCGAGCTGTTTCAGATGACCAACCAGGGCCAGCTGTTCGAAATGAGCCCGGACGAAAAGGAAAACTGGAATAAGAAAGTTCAGCAACTTATTCAGGAAACCAAGACGCTTGAGGATGAGATAGAACAGATTAAGGGCAATAAAATATTTGAGAACGCATTTGAATGGCGGTTTGAATTCCCGGAGGTCCTGAATGATGATGGTGATTTTGTAGGATTCGATGTAGTGATTGGGAATCCACCTTATATGCGTGTACAAGAAATACAAGCGACACAACCTACCCAGAAAATATACTATGAGAGCCAATATCAAAATGCCAAAGCTTCATACGACCTAGCCAACATCTTTTTTGAATTAGCAGTTAACATTTCGTCTCTCCAAAGTAACAATGCCTATATCTTCCCGCACAAGTTCTTTAATGCTGCCTCCTCTGAGGTTTTCAGAGAATACCTAAGGCATGGTCAATATATTGATGAAATTGCACATTTTGGGGCTAATATGGTGTTTGAAGATGCTGACACCTATACATGCGTGGCTCAGTATAGCAAAAGACCTAGCGACGGGTTCTATTTCCAACGATTCCCTTTTAAATCCGATTTTAAAACATTCATGCTTACCAAAAGCAAATACAATTTTATTACCTACGAAATGATTGAAGAGGCATCGCTTTTATATGGCAGCAATCAATGGATATTATTTGATGATGAGCTAGGGTTCAGTGTTTTTAAGAAGATTTACTCCAGTTATAAATTATTTTCTGATGCATTTGAGGGCATCTTTGTGGGATTACAGACAAGCAGGGACGAATTATATGTTGTCGAGTGTCAGAATGAAGAACGTTTTACTGTGGAGGTACCAATAAGTGGGAGAACATATCAGCTTGAGAGAGATTTGTTTAAACCCTTTTTACTGGGTAAAGATGTACAGCGATATTGCCATTTATCGACTAACAGATATGTTTTCTTCCCTTATAAGATAGTGAATGGAACCGCAGAGCTTGTCACTTTGGATGAGATAAGAACCCAATATCCCAGAACATACGAATATATTATCGACCATGAATCGATTTTTAAGGCACGAGAAAACGGAAAAGCCGGGAAAATGGTTCATTGGTATGCATACATATATCCAAAAAACCTT
>CAZSDK010000009.1:0-134187 GCA_964605655.1 uncultured Bacteroidales bacterium | reverse complement strand
TTCAGGTGGCGCTGTTTGCGCCGGAATAGTGGCGCTGTTTCATCGGAATAGTCAACAAAGGAGGCCAGAATTAACTGAAAAGACTTTATCCGTCACTTGATGCTTAACATAATACTACCTAGCTATAACAAACTTTTTCGCAAAACATCCTGTTTCCGGAATAAATACTGACAGGTAATAAACTCCTTCTGAAAACAAGCTCACATCAATCGTAAACTCCACATCACTTTTCATATAACACGCAACCTCACGGCCGGTGATATCCGTTATTTGCCAGGTAAACACATCTGTGGTTCTGGTATCTTTCATATGGACAAAAAGTTGATCTGAAGCCGGGTTGGGATACACAGTCATTTTTGGATGATCTGTTTTGGACTCCGGCAAACCAATTGATAAAGAATCACATATCGTTCCCGGCAGTGGCCCCAGCCGGTAGTTGGGGAAATGGGGTAAGGAATAGAGAGCAAATGTTGGAAGAAGAAGGCCTCGCTGGTGAAAATCACAGGAATCCCCTGGCAGGTCTGGTTGATTGATTACATGGATCCAACGAGTATTACATCCTTGTATATAAATTCTATTATCAGGTCCTATCTTCATCCCTTGAAACATCGGGCGATTGGGTACGCAGGTTGCCGAATCGTAATATCCGTCATATTCTCCGATCAACTGCCTGGATTGGCCGAAGTCGGGGATTGTCAGGTCATACTGGTAAATTCTTGCTGTACGGGTAGGAAGGCCCGGATTGATAGTATAAGCAATATATAAGTATCTTGAATTTGGTGATAAACAGGATGAAAGGATGGGAGCTCCGTCGACAGTCTCGGAGAAATCTCTTTCGTCGTAAAGTGTTCCGTTGCACCGGTCAAAGTGGATAACTCTCAGAGGAACAGTTCCACCGGTCCAGGGATTTCCCCAATCATCAGCCTGGAAGGAGGCAATGAAAAAAGTGCTGCCATCCTGCGATATGGTCGTGGTTACCTGATCAGTATGTGGAAATATGTATGAATAGGGCGATTGCAGGTATTGAACCCTGACTGACTGAATGCCGGTTGGAGTGAAAAGAATGGTATAGAATTTATTGTCATAATGCGCTGGCATAATCAGCCACCAATCCCTGCCGTTGGCATGACGAATTGTTTCGAATCCGAAACTCAGCGTATCAGTGATGATACGGTTGTTTTTTGTAATAACAGTACCGTTTGTATCGTCAGGGGTGATTTGAATAACGGAATATAGCAACTCCAATGGTTTATAATTAATTATGCCTCCGGGCAAAGTATCTATTCGTTCGTGAAAAACGTAATAGGTGCTGTCATCTCCTGGTAGCGGCATGATAATAACACCATGAATTATATGTTGATTGTGTCCCAATCCTACTTCCCAATAACCAAAACTTAAACTGTCTCCTCCTGGGATTATTTGATGGTTTTTACCCAGAATCCGGACGCCATTTGTAGAAAACAGAAAACTGCCACTGGTATCGGCAATCACCGAGTTACTCCATATTAATGTATAATCTGGTAAGGAAAAAGGAGTAACAGTGAGTGAGCTGGTGTTGTTAAAATCCCAGAGCGTTCCCCCATTGACTGGGTTATTATTAGGTATGAAGTAGCCGGTTAACCATTGATAATCTCTCTTATAATCAATTGAGCTTTGAGAGTGTGCAAACTCACTGATGATTAAGCTCAAGAGCAATATACTGATTTTAATTAATCTCTTCATGGCTCACTCACTTTGTGATAACAACTTTGAATGACTTTATAACACCGGTTTGAGTCTGCAGTTGTAAAATGTACAAACCATTGCTTACATTTCTTAACTGTAATAGAAATGGTGAGTTCTTTCCGATGAAGTTTCCATCTTGAACGACCTGGCCTGTAATATCCCTTAAACTGAAGATACATGGTTCATCAAGGCTTCCCTGCCAGCTGACCTGCAAATAGGTGACGGCAGGGTTTGGTGTTACAAAGAAGGAAGGGGTCTTAAAAACAGGCTTAGGTGACTGTTTGTTTTTACTTATTCCTTCTTGCAGGCAGATCTGGGCATCATCGTAATACAAACCGTCATATTTTGAGAGAAGGGATCTGGCGGTATATACAGCCTTTAATCCACCGCTGACGGGACATAGGCATGCTATTGAGGATAGGATTGACCTTTGGGCTGTGGTCAGAGTATCGATTCCGCTTGCTATGGTCTGAAGGTAAATTGAATTCACCGCCTTTTCATTGAGTTCAAATGCCTCGTCTTCGGGAAGAGTCTCATTTTGAGCTATTAAATCGGAAATCAATGCCGACTTTTGTAAGTTGTAGTCTGAAAGAATTGAGTCTGAGATGAATGTGTTAATGTAGATTTCATTCAGCAAGGTCATGAACAAATCATGGTAAAAAACACTATCGGTTGAATTTTGTGCTGTATTAAACAGGATGTTTACCTGATGCAATGAATCATACAACAGGTTTATGACACTATCAACGAGGTGAAGGTCGCTTAAAGTACTTTCATCCATTTGCAAAGAAATGGTTTGATTATGTATGTCCTGGTACTGACCTGCACTTTCAATGGATAAGGAATCAGCGAAACCGAGGAAATAGGAATTCACTTCAGCGGTGTCGCTTACCAGGATTTTTTGATACAGGTTCCGGGAGACATTCCATTTCATTTCCTGTTCAAAGTTTTGAAAGTTTAGTTCACTGGAAACGATCAGGCTGTCAAGCTCATTAAATGGTGATGGCTCTATAATTGCAAGGCATCGTACTTCACAATCCTCGAACTCATTGGAACATTCATATGGGTCATTAAGTGATGTCTGAGAAAACCATGTATAAGCAGCCTGCCAGTTGTACGGAATAAACGGACAATCGTCATTAGTTATAAAACGCCAGAGTGCTATGTTGTTTTGATTAATGGCCCCTACGGTGATGCTGCAGTCATTCCAGTAATTTCCTGCGTCAACCTGATTATAAAGTGAAGACTGAGCGTTTGCTCTGAACCCATAGGTATGATCGTTGAAATAGTTTCTCTTAAATTCAGAACCATTACAATTCTCCTCCAAACTAATAGCGCAATACAGGTCGTCATACGTGTTACACTTAATACCGTTATTGACAGAACTTGCCAGTGTCAGTCCCCGTGGAGAATAACTTCCATTGTATTCGTCGTAGGCAGAACCGTAAAAGTAGTTGCAATGGACATCGTCATGTTCGCAATAATACAAGCCAAGTGCGGCATAATTTACTTCCGAATTGTATAGGTTGACCGTGTTGTTGTAAACATGGTAGTCTTCAGCGCCGTTCATATACATACCATGGTAACCGTAGTCAATACCTATCACATTATCGTAAATAATTGCTTCACTATGAGCGGAATTACCATTCTCTTCAATTTTTATTCCTGAGCTGTTATATACCATACCACCTGGATCTGAGATTGAGATATTGTTGGTGTTGACATTGATTAAAGTTGCTAAATCGTTTTGGTAAAGGAAAATACCATTGTGTGTAGCATCAATGTTGTTATTTTCAATAAGCAAACTTTTACCATTAAGGGCTGACTCACACAAGTATCCTGTTTCCATGGAGTTCATTATATTATCTGAGGACTTAAGAGGGAATGAAATGACATGAATTCCTGTCTTGCAGTCTTTAAAAGATGGATTGAGGTTTGCTCCGGACTGTTCAAGCTGGGTATTTCCATAGGAAACAGTTTTTTCACAATAAATACCATTACCACTTCAGGGATAGTTAGTGCCCCAAGTTAGAATATCGCTGAAAGTGCAGTTTGAAACAGATACATAACAGTCATGTATTACAATGCCGTTTAGCATATCATGGAAACTGTTTGTATAATCGGGATCTATACTAAGATATTCAAGGTTGTACGCATCAATGCCTGCGTATGATTTGCAGGAAGACCCGAGGAAGACGTCATTTTCACAGTCTATTTCATTTCCTGAAAACTCCCATGGATCAATGTATTGAATGGATTGATCGTCAGGAGGAGGAATTTCAAGGGCAACCCCGTTTGCGTGAAAATGGCTATCCCATACTTTAACCCCGGAATAACCCTCAGCCCAGATCATCCATGTAGCATCTTCAAAGGTATCGCCACCGGCTGACAAGAGGCTGTTCGGTTCAAGATAGATACAAATGTCAACATATCCGTCACAGCCATGAAGATGTGAACAACCAATTTGAATTTCATTACCACCCTCAACATAAATAGTATAACCAATAATATCATCAAACAATACGATATCTTTCCCACTGGTCTGAACACATTGGAATTCGCTAAAGTTCTGATCAACAACAATACCATTTACTGCCACATGATCCTCAATAGACATACCCCAACCCGAAAGGGCTGATAAAATGGTTGACACATTCCCGGTCAGGTATGTTGAAGGTGTGCTGGATTCAAAACAGCATTCTTCGACTTCAACAATAAAATCATCATAGGCTGTCTGTTGCTGAGAATCGGTAAATGTAACATAGTATGTTCCTTCGTCTGCAAAACTTACGTTTGAAATAGCAGGATTTTGTTGGTTTGATGCAAAATTATTTGGACCTGACCATTGATAGGTACCATTTGGGTCGGATCCATTGGCAAACAAATACAGGTCGGCATACCGACAGATTTTGTATGGGGTCCCGAAGAGCTTCGCACCAGCAGTTACAGTCGCGGAATGGAGGCTAATAGAAAAGGGAATAATCAACATCACGACAATTAGCAAATGATGTAATTTGCTAACATTCACATTTACTCGCAGATGTGAATCGGTGTGTGTGAGGGGGATCCCCTCGATTTCTTTCTTTGTTTTCATAAACAAGAGTTAAAATTTTGTTAAAAATACGGCTTTAGTAATAAAATGTCAAGATATTTTTTTAAGACTTGTGCTGCAGGAGGAATATTAACGCCGGATCACCGGAATCGTCACAAAGGGCAGAACCGGGTGAGTCTGAATGTAAGTCATCTGCCGGCCGGAATCTATTGGGTAGAACTCCGCACCGTCGATGGAGTATTGTCACAAAAAGTATTGGTTCAATAGTTCGTGCTGCCTATGACTATTGCATACGAACTGTAAAATTGGCAAAAAAGTGTTATCTTTACCATGACTTGTTTATTGATTTTCTGAAGAATACATCATAATTTGTGTGCCAGACAGAGGTCGCTAAACACGACGTTCGCACTGAATTATGCTGGACAGTAATCCGTATTTAAAAATCTCAAATCAAAGTAATCATGAAGATGGAGAACAAAACCAGAATTTTTAAAACGCTGATCTTGTTAGTGTTTATAATTCTGGTCAGTAGTTGCAAGGATAGCGAGAATCGTCTCCTTGCCCAGGAAAGCGGGAGTTTTACTGATCCACGCGACGGTAAAATCTATAAAACTATTAAAATCGGGGAACAATGGATTATGGCGGAAAACGTTGCTTACAGGCCGTTGCAGGGAAATTTTTGGGCTTATGATAACGATACCGGCAATGTTGCCATATATGGTTACCTGTACGATTGGGAAACAGCGAAGAGAATTGCTCCTGATGGGTGGCATCTGCCATCAAAGGAAGAATGGATAAAGTTCCGGAAATCATTGGGGGGCAAAAGGGCAGTATGGAAATATTCTCAAATCGTTTATAAACAAATATTAAAGGGTGGCAGCAGTGGTTTTAATGCTACACTTGGCGGTCTGTTGGATTGTAATGGGAAATTCAGGTATCTTGGAGAGCAGGCTGATTTTTGGAGTGCTTCTGACAGTCGCTATGATGGTCCTTGGCATTTCGGTGTGAACAGCAATAAAGCAGGTGTTCCACACGGCTCAGCAGTCACTAATAAAGACGGGTTTGCAGGATTAAGATCCTATGAATGCTATGGGAGTGGCAAAAGTGTCCGTCTTTTTAAGAACTGATGGATTATTTGTGATAATCATACCTTTGTGAAAGGGAAAGGGGACTGATCTATGGAGCTTTTAAAGATTTAACGGGAAGAACAATCAAGTGGTTTAAAAGGTAGGATCTATCATCAGTCCCAGATTATGTTCAATGAATATCTGAAAAATATTATCGTCACTTTTATCATCGAGGATGATCAGAAATTCTTCTATTACAGGGGTCTGGCTGAATTTTCGAGGGTAAAGGGTTATTTGACAGACACCTGCCTTTCAGCACAAGATAAGTACCAGAAGTTACTGGATTACTTTTTAGAATGAGTTGAAAATGGGTCGGTCAGATATTTAGGTTAACTGTACAAATCATTCAATATAAAGAATTTACATAAATCCTGACCCTATGAGTAAAAAGCAAGACAAATTATTCACCGACCTGCAAAGGCTTCTGGATTCCCAGAACTTCAAGTCGGAAGACGAGGCTAAAAAATTCATGGAAAGCATCGTAGGGAAAGAGATCCCATCCTTTCCAAGTGAGACTTTAACTATGAAGGAGAAAGCACAGGACCTGGTTTTTGAAGCCTATGAATTGAAGCCGGCCAAGGCTCGACAGAATATTGAGCAGGCGCTTCTTCTTGACATCAACTGTATTGAAGCGTATGAGTTTTTGGGAGTGATGGAAAACTCTGTGGAAATCTCCATGGTGTTTTATGAGAAGGGCATCGCCATTGGCCGGGAGATATTCGGGGGGCCATACCTAAAAAAGAATAAAGGAATGTTTTGGGGCCTTCATGAGACACGGCCGTTTATGAGGTGTTTGCATCTGTACGCCGACTGCCTCTATACCTTGGGAAAGGTAAAAGAGTCCGTAGCAGTGCTGGAGGAGATCATTGAACTGAATCCCAACGACAACCAGGGAGTGAGGGATGAGTTGTCGCTGTATCTCATAGAGCTGGATGACAGGGAAAAGTTTGAGAAGTATGCCAAAATGTTCGAATGGGACGACATGGCCTTCTCACTTTTCAATCGTGCTTTGTTTGCTTTTAAAACGGAAGGGGAAACGGAACATGCCAATCAGCAGCTTCAAAAAGCATTGAAACAGAACAAGTTTGTGGCTGCCAGGCTGCTTTCCAAGAAAGAAGTATCGATACTCCCGGAATACTATGGTTTTGGCGACGAGAACGAAGCCGAATACTATGCCGGTTTTGCCCAGTTCCTCTGGAGGCAGACCGAAGGAGCCCTCGATTGGCTCAAAAAGCATTCCGGGAAACCATGACAGGAACTGATTTGAAAGCCCGAATATGGATGCAGAATTAAATATCCTGAGGGGCAGGAAATGCAAAAAATGACCCGATGAAAAAAACGATACTGATTGTTCTGGGGCTTCTGTTCTCCTTCGGCCTCGGATTTGCCTTCAATAACCTGGTCACGGCTCCTTCAGAAGACCAGGAACCCGTAAGAAAGGTCACAGGAATAGGGGGCATCTTCTTCAAATGCAAGGATCCCAAAAAAGTGAGGGAATGGTACCAGACCCATCTTGGGATCCAAACCAACCAATACGGGGCGGTGTTTGAATGGCGGCAGGCCATGGATTCCACCCGTAAGGGATTCACCCAATGGAGCCCCTTTTCAGAGAAAACAAAGTACTTTGAGCCTTCAACGAAGGACTTTATGATCAATTACAGGGTGGAAGACCTTGACAAACTCCTGGAGTCGCTGAAGAAAGAGGGCGTGACCATCCTGGATACCGTCCAGGCTGACGAACTCGGCAAGTTCGTTCATATTCTGGATCTGGAAGGAAACAAGATCGAACTCTGGCAAGCCGACGATGTAGCTTGTGACAACTATGGCAAGCACACGGGGATAAGGACGAATAAGTAAGAGGATCAAGTAAAAGTATCAAGTAACAGGATGCGGGATGCGGGATACGGGATGCGGGAGAATTCCAGTGGGCAGTTTTTCAGTGTACCAGTGTACCCAAAACCAAATTGTCAATTATCAATTCTAAACTTTTACCTCGTAGAGGTTATCTGCCTGTAGCAAAGAGTCAGCCGGTTGAATATTTCCCCTCCCCGTTTTCATCTTGCACGAAGGGAGAACGACGGTGGGGAGGGGGAGGGGAGGGTCAGTACGTCAGTATGTTTGCGCATGGGGATCAAGTAATAGGATCAAGTAATAGGATCAAGTAATAGGATCAAGTAATAGGATCAAGTAACAGTATCAAGTAATAATATCAAGTAACAATATCAAGTATTAGGGATGGCGGGATGCGGGATACGGGATGCGGGAGAATTCCAGTGGGCAGTTTTTCAGTGTACCAGTGTACCAGCGGACCAAAAAATCAAATTGTCAATTATCAATTATCAAGTATCAATTTTTCGGCGATCGCTTTATTTCTGACCGCTTCAGAATCTGATGGCATCAGCGAAATCACTTTGTTGTAATAACCCACTGCCTGTTCGTATTGCTGCAAGTTGATACTGGCAGTGCCCAGGAACTTAAGGGCATCAATGGCTTCCGGTTTTGCTTTTGCTGCTGCTTCCATGTACCTGACCGCCAGAGGCAGGTCAGTCACTGCATATAAAGCTGCCAGGTGAAAATTGGGTTCGTAACGGCCAGGGTTAAGCGCCTGGACTTTTTGCCATATTTCTATCTGGGCCCCGGGGTCCGCCTCTGATTTGAGAAGAAGCTCCAGGTTCTGGTATACCATGTTTTCATTCGGATTCAACCGTAACACCCTCAGATAACAGGCCAGGGTCGAATCATTTGTTCCCAGGTAATCATGGTAGACGTTCCCGAGGTGAAAAATGGCATCCTGGAAGGTGGGATGGATGGTGACAGCCTTTTGCAGATGCTGCAGCGCTTTGGCATATAACTCATTCTTCCTGGCGGCATTGTCAGCCCGGTTTGCGGCATAGGCATACCACTGGCCGGCAATGTTGTTGCCCTTGGCGCTGTTGGCCGAGGTTTCCACATCGGTGGTGTACAGGGTATAATCATCCTTCCACACGGTGTTCCGGCTGACGGTTTTGATGGTAAAGAGCAGGAGGATGACCAGCAGCAGTCCCTGCAGGCTGGTCGCGGCAGACAGGTTTTTCTTTTTCAGGTAAGGATACAGGTACCTCACTAGCACCCAGGCCGCCAGGAGGCAGAACGCAACGGACGGCAGGTACAAGAACCTTTCGGCCATGAAAACGCCGATCGGGAAAACCAGGTTGGAAACCAGCGATAAGGCAATGAGAAAAAACAGGATGGCATAGGAAAACACGGTCTTCTTCCGGATCCCTGCCAGGGCTGCTCCGGCCAGCAAGAGGTACAGTACCAGGGATATCCACACTTTAACTGAGGTGAAATCAACCAGGGCAATATGGTATGGATAATAATCCCAGGTAAGGGGATGCGGAATAAACAGCAGTTTCAGGTACATCCCCAGGGTGAACAAAATGGTCCCGTATTTCTGGGCCATTGTAGCCTCGACAAAAGGATTGTCAAGCAGTTCGGTCGATGGCCTTGCCGGTAATCCCGCCAGCACTGCCGCCCTGACCAGGAGAAAGATGATGCCGGCAACCAGCAATGGTGTCAGGGCAATGATGTTGTCGCGGAATTTCCACTCCCTGAAAAAATAAATCGACAGGGGGATCAGTACGATGAACAGGAAGGCATTTTCTTTTGAGAAGACAGCCATCAGGAAGCATAAAAAAATATAGACCAGGTATTTCCAACGCCGGTGAGCAAGGTATTTCAGATAGAAAACACCGGAAAGCAGCGAGCCGAGGAGCGACAGGATCTCATCCCTTCCTTTGATGTTGGCAACCACCTCGGTGTGGACCGGATGTGCGAGGAAGAGCAGGACCGCCACCAAAGGGACCGACAGGTACCACTTTTCTGACCGGTTCTGGTTAAAGAGTCTGCGCAGGAAACTGAACAACACGCATCCGGTCAGCGCGTACAGCAATACATTGACAAAATGGTTCAAGTGGGGGTTTTCTCCAGAGACCTGATATTCAATTGCGTAGGTAACCAGGGATAAAGGCCGGTATCGTCCTCCCGGCAGGAAGATTTCCTTATCGCCATAATATCCCGCAAAAAAATGCTTGCTCAGCAGGGCGGGGATCCCCTCAAAACCCTGCTTGGTGAACTTATTGCCGGTGATCACATAACCGTCGTCCAGCGCAAATTTATTGGAAATGCTGTTACCGTAAAGCACAAAAGCGAACGCAAACAACACAAGGTAATGAATCCACCCGTGTGAAGATTTTTCCGGGGCAGCACTGACTTTTTTTTTAGCGGGTGCCGGTTTTTTCTCGATTTTCATGATAGGAAGATCAATTGACTTAGCAGGGACATTCAGCAGGTAAATTTAGGAAATAACTCAACGATGCGACAGAATTGCATCAAGTAACAGTATCAAGTGACGGGATACGGGATACGGGATACGGGATGCGGGATAGAGCAGTAGGCAGTCAGCAGTCGACAGTCAGCAGTCTATGTCGTTATATTTCAAGGATATACATTATCACTTATCAATTATCAACTTTTACCTTGTAGAGGTTATCTCCCTGAAGCAAAGAGTCAGCCGGTTGAATATTCCCCTCCCTGTTTTCATCTTGCACGAAGGGAGAACGATGGTGGGGAGGGGAGAAGAGGGTTGGCAGGTGAGTGCGTTTGAACATGAGATGGTGTGCATGTGAGTACGTTTGCACATGGATATCAACTAATAGTACCAAGTAATAATACCAAGTAACAGTATCAACTAATGCAATGAAGTAGGTGCTTTTATGTCCGGGCTTTTATTCCGACATTTGGCGTGACGATTCATCGCTAAATTTTTTTATAACGTATTTAAAATGAGTAATATGGGTCACAATAAAATCATTCCCAGTCTCTGGTACAGCACCGATGGAGGCTATCTTTCAAAGGTCATCGAATATTACAAAGGCATCTTCGGAAGCGCTCTCGAAGAAGGGACCATCGTGCCTCTCGGGGTGACACCCAGCGGCTATGCTGAGATGAGTGAAGTGACCATTTTCGGCCAGAAGTACGCCCTGATGTGCACCGAAAAGGAACATCACTCCTTCAACGATGCCCTGGCTTTCACCATACTGTGTAAAGACCAGCAGGAGATAGACCGGTACTGGGATTATTTCACACGGGAGGGCGCTGAGTCACAATGCGGCTGGTGTATGGATAAATATGGGCTGCGCTGGCAGGTGTTGCCGGAGAATCTCGAGGAGCTGATGCGTTTACCTCATTCATGGGAGGTGATGATGGGGCAGCGAAAGATTGTGATGGAGGAGTACCACAAATAAATTGGTGAATTTCTTGCAGTGTGATTTGGAGTAAACCCGATTTGTATATACTTTTGGGGTATTATAAAGCAGGAAAAGATGAAGACGCTTTCTTTAAAGCTGGATGACGCTGTTTTCAACGAAACGGAACAGCTTGTGAATAAAATCAAAAAACCGAGAAACCGGTACATCAATGAAGCCTTGGCTTATTACAACAAGGTCCAGAAAAGAAAACTCCTGGCATCTAAGCTCGTAACAGAGTCAGGATTAGTAAGGGATGAGTCCCTGCAGGTGCTCCATGAATTTGAGATAATGGATCATGATGGGCAGGCAGTTTGAAATCTGGATAGCCGACCTGAACCCGACCATGGGGACTGAACCCGGCAAAGTAAGACCGGTCATTATTGTCCAGACAGACCTGCTGAATAAAGTCCATCCTTCATCCATTATTTGTCCGTTGACTACCAATGTTCAACCGAAGGTGGAAGTATTGAGGATTCATATTCCACAGGGCAGTGGCGGACTGGAAGAAAGTTGCGATATCATGACAGATCAGATCAGGGCCATTGATAATAAGAGGCTGGTTAAAAAGGTCGGGAAATTACCCCGTGACCTGGTGATGGAACTGAAGGAAAGTCTGAGGACGATACTGGATATCGATTAAAGTGCCCAACCAAGCGGGTCTTTTTTTGTTAGTTCGACTTCCAGAACTTGTTGAAAACTGACTGCGTTGAGGCAGGTGCTAAATAAAAAAAAGCGAGAGCAAACCTCAGTACTTCTAAGTACTCAGACTCACTCTCACCCTGTCTTTGTCGGGGCGAGAAGACTCGAACTTCCGACCCCTTGCACCCCATGCAAGTACGCTAGCCAACTGCGCCACGCCCCGATCTCTTATGAGGGTGCAAAGATAAAAATATTTTCAATTTTCGGCTCAGATTTTTTTTATCCTGAAATATCTTGTAATCATCAATAGATCAATATACTATAGTTTATGATGGAAACGGTACCATCAATGATCCCTCCCATGGTACGTGAGAATACCGTACTTTTGAACTTCGAACGCTCTTGCTATGATATACTTTTTTCAATCTGAATCCCAGACTCTTATCGCCGTTGAATCCCCCATCCCCCTGGCCTCAGAATACTTGGAAAGGCTCTGCTGGCTCTTTGGGAATGCCCGCCACCTGGAAGGAAGTGCCCTCCCGGGAACCTTCATCGGACCGAGAAAGGAAATGGTGACACCCTGGAGTACCAATGCCGTGGAAATCACCCAGAACATGGGGATACCGGGAATCAGCAGGATGGAAGAATTCCGAAGGGTGGAAGGGAACGACCACCCCTTCGACCGGATGTTACAGGCAGTGTATCACGGACTGGACCAGCAGCTTTTTGAGATCGGTCATCTGCCTGAACCGCTCCGCCTTATTGAGGATATCAGCCGATACAACAAGGAGGAAGGCCTGGCGCTTTCCTCTGATGAAATAGAATACCTGGAAAATCTAGCCTGCCAGCTGGGAAGGAAACTGACCGACAGCGAAGTCTTCGGTTTTTCACAGGTGAACTCTGAGCATTGCCGGCATAAGATCTTCAACGGACTTTTTATCATCGACGGTGAAGAAAAGGCAGAAACGTTGTTCCAGCTCATTAAAAAAACCTCTTCTGCCAATAAGAACCGCATTGTATCGGCATATACCGATAATGTTGCATTCATCGAAGGACCTGATGTTCTGCAGTTTGCACCGGCGGTACAGCATGCAGCAGGCTATTTTGTGCTGCGGCCGGTTTCCACGGTCATCTCTCTGAAAGCCGAGACGCACAACTTCCCGACCACGGTGGAGCCTTTTAACGGGGCGGCCACCGGCAGTGGTGGTGAGATCAGGGACCGGATGGCGGGTGGCAAAGGGAGCATCCCCCTGGCAGGAACGGCCGTGTACATGACTTCCTATCCCCGCCTGGGTCAGGGCAGGAGATGGGAGGACACCCCTCCCAGGCCCTGGTTGTATCACAACCCCCAGGAAATCCTGATCAAAGCTTCCAACGGGGCCAGCGACTTCGGTAATAAGTTCGGGCAACCTCTCATCAACGGCAGCCTGCTGACCTTTGAACACCAGGATTGGGGAAAGATGTATGGTTTTGATAAAGTGATCATGCTGGCGGGCGGCATTGGCTATGCCAACAGTACCGACAGTTATAAGGAAAGGCCCAGGAAAGGGGACAAGATCATCGTGCTCGGGGGCGACAATTACCGTATCGGCATGGGTGGCGGGGCGGTATCTTCGGTGGCCACCGGAGAGTATGCCAACCAGATCGAGCTTAACGCCGTGCAGCGATCCAACCCTGAGATGCAGAAGAGGGTTTACAACGCCATCCGTGCGATGGCCGAGAATGAGACCAACCCCATCATAGCCATCCACGACCATGGGGCAGGAGGGCACCTGAACTCCTTATCGGAGCTGGTGGAACATACCGGAGGCACTATTGATATCGACCGGCTGCCGGTGGGCGACCCCACCTTGTCAGGCAAGGAGATCATAGGCAACGAGTCCCAGGAAAGGATGGGGCTGGTGATCCGGCCGGAAGATGCCCCATACCTGCAGCAGGTCTGCGAGAGGGAAAGGGCCCCTTATTATGAGGTAGGTCAAATTACCGACGATCAGCATCTTCTTTTCGAAGACGGCAGGACCGGCGAACGACCCATCGATCTGGAGCTGGGTAACTTTTTTGGAAAACCGCCCCGGACGGTGATGCAGGACCAGCGGTTGGATGCACCTTTGAACCCCCTGGTTTATGACCCGGCTCTCTGGCAGGAATACCTGAGGCAGGTGCTTCAGCTGGAGGCGGTAGCTTGTAAAGACTGGCTCACCAATAAGGTGGACCGCTCGGTTACCGGCCGGGTAGCCATGCAACAGACGGCAGGTACCATTCAGCTGCCTGTGAACAACCTGGGGATATCTACCCTGGATTACCAGGGAAAGAAGGGGGTGGCCACGGCTTTGGGTCATGCACCTGCTCCGGGACTGATCGACCCGGAAGCTGCCTCGAGGCTGGCGGTGGCCGAGGCCCTTACAAACCTTGTCTGGGCTCCCGTCGAGAAAGGACTTGAAGGTGTTTCTCTCAGTGCCAACTGGATGTGGCCGGCACGACAGCCGGGGGAGGACGACCGGCTGTACCGTGCGGTGAAAGCCCTGAGTGATTTTTGTATAGAGTTGAAAATCAATGTTCCGACCGGTAAGGATTCTCTTTCCATGACCCAAAAATACCCTGACGGCAGCCAGGTGATCAGTCCCGGGACCGTCATTGTGAGCGCGGTGGGAGAAGTATCGGATGTGAGGGCTGCAGTCACCCCGGTGTTGAAACCTGATCCTGCTGCCACTCTGTGGTACCTGGATTTTTCCGGATCAGGTCCCGAACTGGGAGGCAGCAGCCTGGCCCAAATCCTGGGCCAGCTGGGTGATGCTGTTCCCGATATCGCCGATGCCGGTCTTTTCAGGAGGTCATTCGAAGCTTTGCAGGAACTGCTGCGTGAAAATCTCATCCTGGCCGGACATGATGTCTCGGCAGGAGGACTCATCACCACGCTCCTGGAGATGTTGTTCCCCACCGGTGACCCGGAAGGTGGCATGCGGATCGATCTGTCTGAAATAGAACATAATAAAGACATAGTCCAGCTCCTGTTCTCGGAGAAGCCGGGTGTTGTGATGGAGATCAGAGACAGGGAAAAAGTCAGTGCCATACTGGCGAAACACCAGGTCAAGGCCCTGCTCCTGGGACAATGGACACCCGAAAGAAACCTGGAAATCCGGGTTAAGGGTCAATCTTATTCACTGAATATTAATGAATACCGTGATATATGGTACCAGACCTCCTTCAGGATGGATGTCCAACAATGCGGGGAGGCACATGCCCGGCAACGGTATCAGAATTACAAGCAGCAACCTTTGAAATTCCGTTTTCCTGCCCCCTTTACCGGTAAAAAGTCGGGGTATCCCATCTTTGAGGAAAGGACATCTGCCACACCGAGGGCTGCCATCATACGCGAAAAAGGGGTCAACGGGGACAGGGAGATGGCTTATTCCTTGTATTATGCTGGTTTTGAAGTGAAAGACGTGCACATGACCGACTTGATCAGCGGGAGGGAGAACCTGGAAGACGTTCAGATGATCGTCTTTGTGGGAGGTTTCTCGAATTCTGACGTCTTGGGCTCAGCAAAAGGCTGGGCAGGAGCCTTCCTCTACAATGAGAGGGCCAGAGTTGCCCTGGATGCCTTCTATCAAAGAAAGGACACACTTAGTCTCGGGATATGCAATGGCTGCCAACTGATGGTCGAATTAGGTCTTCTTTACCCGGACCATCACAAGATGCCATCGATGAAGGTCAACGCTTCCGGGAAGTTTGAGTCGCAGTTTTTGAATGTGAGCATTGCCGAGAATCATTCCGTCATGTTTTCTTCCCTGGCGGGGAGCAGGTTAGGAGTATGGGTGGCCCATGGAGAAGGAAGGTTCAGATTTCCTCTTCCACTGGAGGAATATCATGTGCCGGCCTATTATTCTTATCAGGAATATCCCGGGAATCCCAATGAATCGGACGGGGCTGTGGCTGCGATCTGTTCTGCCGACGGACGTCACCTGGCCATGATGCCGCACCTGGAACGAGCCATATTTCCATGGCAATGGGCTCATTATGAGCATGGAAGACAGGATGACGAGCTTACTCCCTGGGTTGAAGCATTCGTCAATGCCAGGCTTTGGATTGAAAATCACCGTTAGGTAATCTCATTAATTTGGATTGGATCCTTCCTTTGTTATATGCTTCGGCCTTCCTCTGGATCATCTGGAAGTGCCGGTTCTATCATGCAGAAGAAATTCCCAGGATGCTGGTCGCTGCGGCTTTTCTCGTCAAGATTCTTGCCTCCCTGTTCCTGTATTGGCTTTATTCCAGGTATTACACCAACCGTAGCACGGCCGACCTCTTTAAGTATTACGATGACAGTCAGGTGATGTTGAGGGCACTTTGGAGTCATCCGCTGGACTATCTGCAGATGCTGACCGGCATCGGTAACGATACGCCGCATTTCCAGGTTTACTACCAGCAGATGAACAACTGGTGCGGTATCTATCCTTCCAATATCTATGGCGATGGTCATGTTCTTATCCGGTTCCACGCCCTGGTGGGATTGGTGTCTTTTGGATCCTACCATGTGCATGCCCTGGTGATGTGCCTCTTATCCTTCACCGGGATCATGGCCTTGTACAGGGTCATCGTCAGCATCCTTCCGCGCTACCGTTGGGAAGGATTCCTGCTTTTATTTTTCTTTCCTTCCATCGTATTATGGAGTTCTTCAGTCCTTAAGGAAGGACTGATCTTTTTCTCGATGGGCCTGATCCTCTATTCGGTTTTCAAGCTGAGCAGGGGACCGGTGGATTGGAAACATATTGTTCTGCTTATCGTTAGCCTGCTCATTCTGCGATATTGTAAGTTCTACCTGTTTCTTTTTACACTGCCACTGCTCACGGCGTATCTTCTGGTGGAGAGGTTTGAACGAAAGAGGAAAGGGCTGTGGTTTGCCGGGACTGTGCTCCTTTTTATGATCCTGGCTTTGGTCGTCGGGGAGATCTATCACGATTACCGGCTACCCGGAATTCTTTCCAGGAAACAAAACGATTTTCTTTTCCTGGCCCGGGAGATGCAGGCCGGAAGCCGGCTGGATGTGGCACCGCTTGGTTCCGGATGGAAAGATCTGCTTTTACAGCTGGTTCCCGGATTTACCAGGACCCTGATACGACCCTTGCCCTGGGAAGGCGGTCCGCTGTTGGTGGTGGCTTCCGGGATTGAGAATGCGGTGGTTTGGATGCTCATTGCCTGGGTAATGCTGTTCTTCAGAAAACCCGACAGCCACGCCTTATTTTGGTATGTAGCTTTTCTTTTTATAGCCATCTTCGTACTCACCGGAATGATCACTCCCGTCATGGGTGCCATGGTACGCTATAAGAGTCCGGGATTACCGTACCTGTTTGTCTCACTGATGTTTATGTATGACAAGGACAAGGCGTCGGACTTCCTGAAACCATTATGTCAAATTCTTCATCGTTCATCATGATAGTTTCAGTTCTACTCGCCTTGTTCTATTTGCTATTGGCCTCCTGGGTGGTTCTGAAGAGCAGGTATTTCAGGAACTCAGGACTTCCAACCTATTGGTTGTTATTGGTATTTCTCCTTAAACTGGCAGCAGGCTGGCTATCCTGGTGGTTATTCACACATCATTCTGATTACAAGGGAGGTATGGACGCCATGCGGTTTTTCAGAGACGGGGTGCTGCTCAGCCGGAGTGGTGTAGAGGATCCCCGGGCATTCTTTTCAATTTTTACGGGCATCCCGCTGAAGGGAGCCGATACAGCCTGGTGGACCGACCAGATGACCTCCTGGTACAGGATGTATGATTCCGGCATGTGGAATGACAATCGTACCATGGTCAGACTGAATGCCCTGATGGCCTTGTTATCCGGTGGGAGGTATTACATTCATTTGATATTCAGTAATTTAATGGCGATGATCGGTCTTGTGGGATACTTCAGGTTCCTGAAAAGGATCACCGCAACCTCGTTTGAAAGATCCCTTTTTGTCATGGTATTCCTGGTACCATCCGTGCTTTTCTGGGGTTCGGCCGTGTCGAAGGAATCTCTTGCCATCTTAGGGCTGGGACTGTTTCTTTTTGGAACCTTATGCCAGTTACAGAAAGGATGGAAGGCATCTCCGATCATCTTGCTGGTCTCCGGTCTGGCAGTCCTTCTTTGCATCAGAATGCACATGGTGATCATCCTCTTGCCCCTGTTCGTGGCCTGGCTGCTTTCCTCCGGGTCAAAAGAGGGGAGGCATTGGAGTCCTTTTCTAATGATTCCTGCATGGTTTTTTCTTTCAGGCTGGATCATGACCGGGCTTTTTCCGGACTTCACACCTGTTACCTGGCTGTTACAGAAACAAAAGGACTTTTTCATGATGATGCATGTCGAGAATGCCTTCAATCCTTTGTTCCCCTGGATCTTCTCCCACGACCTGTTTTCTTTGCTGGTCAAGTCACCACTGGCTTTAATGAACACCCTGCTGGCTCCCTTCTTTATGAGCCACCTGAGTACAATGACCCTGCTTTCATTTGCCGAAAATATCTTCCTGCTTGGGTTCCTGGTCATTTACCTGAGAAAAAGTTCAAGGTCCTTCTGGAAACAGCCTTCCGTTCTGTTCCTGTTATTAGTGGTCGTATCGGATTTCATCATCACGGGATGGATCACTCCTTTTGCGGGAGCGGTACAGAGATACAGGATCGTTTGCCTGCCTTTACTGATGGGATTGATGAGCAGGGCCGGGGCGCTCAGCGATCAGCGGGAGGAAGTTACTGATTTCTTGTAACCCAATAATCCATAATAAGTTACGAATCCGAACCCGATCAAAGGCAACAGGAATCCCCATGCCATCCGGCTGTGATCGGCGATATAACCCATGGTCGGGGGACAGATTGCGCCGCCAACGATAGCCATGACCAGGAAAGACGAAGCCCTTTTAGTCTGTGGTCCCAGGTCCTTGATCCCTAGGGCAAAAATGGTTGGAAACTGGATTGACATGAAGAAGTAGCTGGTAAACAGTGCGATGATGGACAGCCATCCAAAACCCGCCACGACCAGGATCATCAGAAGGACATTCATGCCGGCATAAAAGGCCAATAATCGGGAAGGCTTGATCCATCTCATGAGCCAGCTGCCCGACAGCCTTCCCAGCCAGAACATGCCCATCCCGCCGAACCCGAGGATGTACCCTGCCTTTTCGTCAGAAATGGAAGGCATTACTTCTGTTACATAGTTGATAAAGAAGCTGTTGATGCCTGTTTGGGCTGCCACGTAGAAAAACTGGGCGATGACTGCCATGATGAAATGGGGTCTTTGAAAAAGGCGAAGGGAAACTTCCTGCCGGTTATCTGTAGTCTCTATTTCAGTCTGGTTTGTCAGCTCCGGCATACGTATCCTCATGAAAAACAGGGCGATAAGGCTGACGGCTATGCCTAAGCCAAGATAGGGCATTGTCAGGGCCGAGAATTCCTCCCCGCTCCCTTTCCGGGTTGTGAGAATAAGGGCGGAGCCGACCAGGGGACCTAAGATCCATCCGATGGCATTAAAAGATTGAGACAGGTTGATCCTTCTTTCAGCCGACTCAGGGGGGCCAAGGATAGTGGTATAGGGGTTCGCAGCCGTCTCAAGGCTTGCCAGTCCGCAGGCAATGATGAAGAGGGCGGTCAGGAAGGACCAGAAGGCCCTGATCCCGGCTGCCGGGATAAACAGGAAAGATCCCAGGGCCACCAGCATGAGACCCAGGATGATGCCTTTTTTATAACCCGCCTTCCTGATGAACAGTCCGGCAGGAAGGGCAGCCAGGAAATACCCGCCATACATGGCAGCCTGAATAAACCCGGACTTCATCTTGCTTATTTCCAGGATGTTCTGGAAGTGTTTATTGAGAACATCCAGCAGGGCATGGGCGAAACCCCAGATGAGGAAGAGACTGGTAATCAGCATGAAGGGGACCAGATAACTGATTCCTTCTTTACTTCTCACCAGAGTTTCCCTTTTTGACACTAATTGTGAGGATTGCTTTTGTAAAAGTAAGGCTTTTGTAATTTTACCGGCAAAGTGTTAGGTGAATGGCAAAGAAAGTATTTGTTTCCGGCTGTTTTGATATGTTGCACAGCGGGCATATAGCCTTTTTCGAGGAAGCCGCTTCGCATGGGGATCTGTATGTGGGCATTGGTTCCGACCAGACGATCTTCCAGCTGAAGGGGAGGGCCCCGGTGAACCCGGAGAAGGAAAGGCTATACATGATCAAGGCATTGAAGTTTGTCAAGGAGGCTTTTGTGAACCAGGGTTCCGGACTGATGGATTTTGAGGAGGAGGTCCGGTGGTTGCATCCGGAGATTTTTTTTGTCAACGAAGATGGTCACACTCCAGAGAAGGAGAAGCTCTGCAAGGAATTAGACATCGAGTATGTCATCAGCCGCAGGCTTCCGCATCCCGAGCTTCTATCCCGTTCCACCACCCAGTTGAGGACGGTATGCACCATCCCTTACCGCATCGACATTGCCGGCGGATGGCTTGACCAGCCTTTCGTTTCGAAGCATTGTCCCGGCCCTGTGATCACCGTCAGTATTGAGCCCGATTACGACTTCAACGACCGCAGCGGTATGGCTACAAGCACCCGTTACAAGGCTATCGAACTCTGGCAGACCAGGGTACCCGGAGGTGACCCGAAAAAGCTGGCCTACCAGCTCTTTTGTTATGAAAACCCGCCGGGAACCCAGTATGTGAGCGGGTCACAGGATGCCTTGGGTATCGTGCTCCCCGGGCTCAACCAGTTATACTATGAGGAAGGGCAGTACTGGCCTTCGAAAATACAGAGCATTCACCAGGAGCCCGTCCTTCAATGGATAGAAGACCACCTCCGGCTTATCCCGCTCGGACCCCGCTCGTCTGAGTATACCGTCATTGATGATGTAAATATTACCAGACAGCATGCCGGCATGCTCTCGAAAGCTGCCCTGGAACTGTGGGAAGCAGCCCTGGAAATGAAAAAGCGCAAGTTCGGACTGGCCATGATCCGTTCTTTCAAGGCCCAAATCAGCATGTTTCCCAGGATGATGAACCCACAGGTGAAGGAAAGCCTGGAGTCCGTCAAAGAGCAATGTTACGGATATAAACTCTCGGGTGCCGGCGGAGGTGGGTACCTGGTTTTGTTCACAGAGGAAGAGTTGAATCTTGGCCTGAAAATCAGGATCCGAAGATCCAACAGCTCCAGCTAATCAAAAGAATCAGTTATGGAACAACACACTCCCTGCCAAAGGTTTGGGCAGGCTATCAGGATCAGGCCTGACAAACTCGATGACTATAAGGCTTTGCACAAAGACCCCTGGCCTTGTGTGCTGGAGACTCTGAAGAGATGCCATATCAGGAATTATTCCATCTTTCTTTTCGGAGATTATCTTTTTACCTATTTTGAATACATCGGACCAAATTTTTCAGAGGATATGAAACGTATGGCAGAGGATCCCTGTACGCAGCAATGGTGGCAACAAACAGCTCCTTGCCAGATACCCCTTGGTTCCGACCCTGCCAACGGCTGGGTCGACCTGGAGCAGGTATTCTTTATGGAATAACAAATATAATTTAAATATGAAACCAGGAATAGCATTAATTACAGGAGTTACCAGCGGAATCGGTGAGGCTACTGCCCGGCTGTTGGCTTCCCATGGCTGGGATCTCATCGTGACCGGCAGAAGGAGGCAAAGACTTGAAAAGATTACCGAAGAACTGAGAGAGATTCACAAGGTGCGCATCCTGCCTTTGTGTTTTGATGTGAGGGACCAGAAAGCAGTGGACGAACACCTGGATACCTTGCCGGAAGAATGGAAGGCAGTGGATGTATTGATCAACAATGCCGGCCTTTCAGCCGGAAGGGAGTCCATCCATGAAGGCAGTCTGGATGACTGGGAAGTGATGATCGACACCAACATCAAAGGCCTTCTTTATGTAAGCCGTAAGATCATACCCGGGATGGTGGAGCGGGAACGGGGACATATTGTGAATATCGGCTCCATCGCAGGAAAAGAGCCTTATCTTCATGGCAATGTATACTGTGCCTCCAAATTTGCCATCGATGGTCTGAGCCGTGCCATGCGCATGGACCTGCTGCCATTCGGGATCAAGGTGTCACAGGTGGCACCCGGGGCTGTCAACACTGAATTTTCACTGGTCAGGTTCAAAGGGGACCAGGCCAAAGCCGATAAAGTGTACGAAGGGACCGTTCCTTTGCAGGCCGAGGATATTGCCGATGCCATTTATTATGTGATCTCACGCCCCGAACACGTGGTGGTGAGCGACATGGTGGTGTTCCCTACCGCACAGGCCTCTGCTACCATGGTCCACAGGAAACTCAGTTAAGTTGGGGTGGAACTTTTTTTTGACTTACAACATATAAGTTAGTAGGTTTGCTACTCCCAACATAACTCTGTATTGCATGGAGATTAAAAGAATCTTTGATCTTCTTCCCTATTACGCAGAGAAGCATCCCCCTAAAAATGATGTGCTTGCCGGAAAGGAAAACGGCAGGTGGATTACTTTTTCCATCCAGCAGTATCAGGACCTGGCTGATAAAATCAGTTATGGGCTTATCTCGCTGGGAATGAAGAAGGGAGATGCCATTGCCACGGTCATCAACAACCGTCCGGAATGGAACTTCCTCGATATGGGCATCATGCAGATAGGGGCGGTTCATGTTCCCATCTATCCAACCATCAGTGACAAGGATTTCAAGTATATCCTGAATCACGGTGAGGTGAAAATGATATTTGTTGCCGGTGAGGACCTGATTCGTAAGGTAGAGAAGGTAAAACCGGATGACTGTTGCCTGGAGAATCTGTACTCTTTGAAACCCCAGGAAGGATATAAGTCGCTTGACTGCTTGATCGAGACAGGAATGAAAAATCCTCAGCCTGAAATGTTGAAGGAGATAAAGGATTCCATCAGGACAGAGGAACTGGCCACTCTCATTTATACTTCCGGAACCACAGGAAACCCGAAGGGTGTCATGCTGAGTCACCGAAACCTGATCAGCAATTTCATAGCTGTTTCTCCCATTCCGAAGATGGGATCTGAAGCAAGGTGTATCAGTTTTCTGCCCCTTTCTCATGTATACGAACGCTTGATCAATTATACCTACCAGTACCTGGGAATCTCTATTTATTATGTAGAAAACATGGGCACCATCACCGATAACATCAGGGAGGTCAGCCCTGACCTGATCTGTGCCGTACCCCGTTTCCTGGAGAAAGTCTTCGACAAAATCGTGGCCACCGGACAAAAGTTACCCGGATTCAAGAAAAACATCTTCTATTGGGCCTTGCACCTCGGAGAGCGGTTTGAATTTGGGAAGACAAGGAATCTCTGGTACGGACTGCAGCTGAAGATAGCTGACAGGCTGGTGTTTAAGAAATGGAGGGCTGCCCTGGGAAATAACATTCAGCTCATTGTTTCCGGGGGCGCTGCCTTGCAACCCAGGATCGCCAGGGTGTTCTGGGCTGCCAAAATAGAGGTCTATGAAGGGTACGGATTGACCGAGACCTCGCCAGTCATTGCCGTCAGCACCCGCGAAAAAGGCGGGGTGACCTTTGGATGCGTAGGGCCTGTCCTTAAGGATGTTACGGTGAAAATTGATCATAACGGAGAGGTGCTTTGCAAAGGGCCTAATGTCATGATGGGCTATTACAAAGACCCGGAGCAAACCCGTATGGTCATCGATGAAGACGGATGGTTTCATACCGGAGACATCGGCAAACTGGAACCCAACGAACACCTGCGTTTATCCGGCAGAATCAAGGAGATTTTCAAGACCTCCTTTGGAAAATATGTGGCCCCTGGGGCTGTGGAGAATGTAATGAAGGAAAGTCCGTTCATCGATAACCTTATGGTGGTTGGTGAGAATCAGAAGTATGCCGCGGCCATCATAGTTCCCGACTTTGAACATTTGAGATCCTGGTGCCAGATCAAAAACATCCCTTACACCAACAACAATGAAATGATCAGGCTGCCGGTGATAAAGAAAAGAATGTTGAAAGAGGTTGAGACGTATAACCTCCACATTGGAGCTACCGAACAAGTCAAAAGGTTTGAGCTGATGGAGGAAGAATGGACCATTGCCGGAGATGAGCTTACTCCGTCCCTTAAATTGAAGCGAAAAGTCATTGCAGCCAAATATAAGGAGATGATTGACAGTCTGTTTGATTAAGAAACCTGAAAGCATACCGTTATGAATGAATCAAGGCCTCAGCTTATCTTTGATCTGATGCATGCCTATGCACCAGACGGAATATACCGTACAAAACCCGATGTCCTGGCGGGGAAAGTGAAAGGAGAGTGGGTATGTTACTCAGGCAAAGACTATTATGAAAAAGTAAACGACCTGAGTGCTGCCCTCTTGGAATTGGGAATACAGAAAGGTGATACAGTGGCCACCATCCTGAAGAACTGCCCCGAATGGAATTTGTTGGATATGGCTCTTATGCAGACCGGTGCCGTGCAGGTGCCCATCTACCCAACCATCAGTCCGGAGAATTTCAGATACATTTTCCTGGATGCAGAAGTGAAGTATATTTTCATCTCAGGGAAGGATATTTTCCGCAGGGTAGAAAGTGCGGTCGAAGGAATACCCTCTCTGCTGGAGATCTTCACCATCGAGAAGACGGAGGGGAGGAGAACCTTGCAGGAACTCATAGACCGGGGCAGTACCCTGGATGCCGGGGAACGGTTGAAAGAGATCAGAAGCGGCCTTACATCGGATGACATTGCCACTATCATCTATACGTCCGGGACGACAGGGAATCCCAAAGGGGTGATGCTTAGCCATAACAACTTCATTGTGAACTTCATGGAGTTGTGTGATATTCTGCCTAAGAATTTCATTTTCAGGGCCTTGAGTTTTCTACCCTTGTGTCATGTGTATGAGCGGGTGTTGAATTACATGTACCAGCGACTGGGGATCTCGGTGTATTATTCCGAGACGGTCGAGGCCCTGGCACAAAACCTGAAAGAGATCCATCCGGAGATGTTTTGTGCCGTTCCCAGGGTGATCGAAAAGTTTTTTGACAAGATCATTGCCAAGGGGAGGGGCCTGAAGGGCATCAGAAAGCAGATCTTTTTCTGGGCGGTGAACCTGGGTTATGATTTCGAGTTATATGGAAGAAATTCAGCCTGGTACAAGATGAAACACCGTCTTGCCGACCGGCTTGTCTTTAGTAAATGGAGGGAAGCGCTCGGAGGAAATATCAAGGTGATTGTTTCCGGTGGTGCCGCTTTACAGCCCAGGCTGGCTCATATTTTCTGGGCCGCAGGCATTGAAGTCCATGAAGGCTACGGGCTTACGGAGACTTCCCCTGTTATTGCAGTACACACCTTTGAAAGGGATGGTGTAAGGATAGGTACGGTCGGACCTATAATGAAGTGTGCCGAGACAAAGATAGCTCCTGACGGAGAGATCCTGACCAGGGGTCCCTGTGTGATGAAAGGCTATTACAAACACCCTGAACTTACCAGGGAGGTGATGGATGAGGAGGGTTGGTTCCATACAGGGGATATCGGCTACCTGGAGGATGGTAAGTACTTGAAGATCACTGATCGTAAAAAGGAGATATTTAAAACTTCAGGCGGTAAGTTCATTGCTCCGCAGGCACTGGAGAACAAATTCAAGGAATCAGCCTTTATTGAGAATCTCATGGTGGTCGGCGACAACCAGCCTTATCCGGCAGCGCTGATTCTGCCGAGTTTTGAATATATCCGTAACTGGGCTAAGGTCAAAGGAATACACCTTGGTTCGGATGAAGAGATAGCCAACGACCCGGTGGTTTACAAACGGATTTGGCATGAGGTGAATGATATCAATAAAAGTCTCGACAAGACAGAACAGGTGAAAAAGATCAGGCTGGTCAACCAGGAATGGACGGTAGAGGGCGGGGAACTCTCTCCCACCCTGAAGTTGAGGCGTAAGATCCTGTGTGAGAAGTACCAGTCGCTGATTGAAGCTCTGTTTACCAAGTAGCTATCTTCCTTCTAACCTGCTTCATCCCGTCATCCCGCATCCCGTCATCCCGCTATCCCGCTATCCCGCCATCCCGCATCCCGTCATCCCGCTATCCCGCTATCCCGCCATCCCGCATCCCGTCATCCCGCATCCCGTCATCCCGCTATCCCGCCATCCCGCATCCCGTCATCCCGCCTATACATGTAAGATCTTATAGATCATCTCCCTGGTAAGCTCGGTGTCTTCAGTAGAGTCGCTGTTGACACCTTTGGATTTCAGGTCATAATCCCGGAGGATAGAGATCACGGAACCTGATTTGTTTTCGGAATAGGCCTGGGCAGCCTTCTGATAATCACTGACAAAGTAAGGATTGATCCCCAGGGCCGAAGCGACCGCAGCCCTTCCTTTATCTGGCAATGAATGGTATATCAGGAGTTTGGAGAAGAAGGAAAATAATACCGGTATGATCTTCTGTATGGGATTTTCCTTGGGATTGGCCGCCAGCTGATAGGCTATCTGGTTTGTCCTGAAGATATTACGTTCCCCTATGGCCTTCTGTAGCTCAAAAACATTGAAGTCTTTGCTGATCCCTACAAACTGGTCGACATGATCCACTGTGATATGAGAACCGGCAGGGAGGTTGACCATCAGTTTCTGTATCTCCATCACCACACGGCTGAGATCTGTGCCGACCTGCTCGGCGATCATCATGGCAGCCTTGGGTTCCAGGGTGTATGATTTTGAACGGACAAAACCCGTGATCCAGTCTGGTACCTCGTTGTCATACAGTTTCTTAGACTCAAAGAACACCCCTTTCGACTGAAGGTTTTTAGCCAGGCTTTTTCTTTTGTCCAGCTTTTTGTATTTGTAACAAAGCACCAGCACGGTGGTGGGAACAGGGTTAGAGACATAGGCCTCAAGCTGGTCAAAGTTCTTCATTTCCTGGGCTTCCCTCATGATAATGACCTGGCGTTCCGATAGCATGGGAAATCTCCTGGCCATGTCGAGAAGGGTGCCAACGGAGATATCAGCCCCGTAGACCAGGGTTTGGTTGAAAGGCCTTTCAGAAGGGTCGAGCAGGTTCTCCTCGAGCATATCTGCAAGGTTATCAATATGATAGGGTTCGTCTCCTGTAAGAAAATACAAGGGAGCGAAAGACTTGTTCTTTATATCTTCTTTGATCTTCTCGTAACTCATTGCCGTACCTATTAGAACCTCAGGTGTTTGACAGTGAGTCCGCCGTTGATGAGCTGGAGCAAAGAATCGATGCCGATCTGCAGGTGCATGTGGACGTATTTCTCGCTGACCTTTTTGTCGCTTCTTGCCGTTTTAACCCCGGTGGATATCATGGGCTGATCGGTCACCAGCAGAAGTGCCCCTGAAGGGATATGGTTGGCAAAACCCACGATGAAGAGAGTGGCTGTTTCCAGGTCGATGGCCATGCAACGGGTATCCCTGAGCATCTGCTTGAACTGCTCATCATGTTCCCAAACCCTTCTGTTGGTGGTATATACGGTGCCGGTCCAGTAGTCCCTCGAATGGTCCCTGATGGTGGTGGAGATCGCCTTTTGAAGACTGAAGGCTGGAAGGGCAGGCACATAAGGCGGATAGTAGTCGTTAGAAGTCCCTTCGCCCCTGATAGCCGCAATCGGCAGGATGAGGTCGCCGACTTTGTTCTTCTTCTTGAGCCCGCCGCATTTGCCCAGGAACAGCACCGCCTTCGGTGTGACAGCACTTAACAGGTCCATGATGGTGGCTGCGTTGGCGCTGCCCATGCCGAACTGTATCAGGGTGATGTTCTCCCAGGTGGCACAGGGCATGGGTTTGTCTTCACCAATAATGGGGACCTCCTTCCACTTGGCGAAAAGTTCCAGATATTGATTAAAGTTGGTTAAAAGAATGTACTCTCCGAAGCTTTCCAGTTCCTGGCCGGTGTACCTGGGAAGCCAGTTTTCAACAATCTCTTTCTTGGTTTTCATAAAGATATCAAATGATCGGTAGAGACTGCGAATCTCCCGATAGAAGGGCTAAAGGTACAATTTTTTTAGTTGCACGGGATGACCATCATTCCTTTAGGCCGGAAGCCATTGATACACTGAGAGATGCCCGGATGACCCCTTTCAAAGAGACCAAACAGGGCTGAACCGCTGCCACTCATGGAAGCATACAGCGCTCCTGAATCATACAACCCCTGCCTGACCTCGGCCAGAAGCGGGTGCTTTGTAAAGATAGCTTTCTCAAAGTCATTATGAATCAATGATTTCCATTCACTGATCGGAGCATGTACACAATCTCTCAGGCTGACCGTCCTTACCTCTGGGACCACCAACTGATAGGCTTCTCTGGTGTTAACAGCCAGGCCCGGAATGACCAGCACCATCAGCCAGTTTGCAAGATCCAGTGTTATCGCCTCCATGTGCTCACCTTTGCCGGTCACCAGGGCTGGCCTGGGATCAATGAAAAATGGCACATCACTGCCCAGGGAGAGTGCGTGTTCTGATAATTGTTCCCGGGTCAGCCTAAGCTGAAAGAGGTCATTTAATAGCAGGAGGGTGGTCGCTGCATCTCCTGATCCGCCTCCCAGTCCCGAACCTATGGGGATGAGCTTGTGAAGGTGAAGTCTTATGGGAGGAAGTTGATAATGGTCTTTAAGCAGCAGATAGGCCTTCACTGCAAGGTTATCCTCTGTTTCACCTGGAATGATCAACCCGCTGAAACAAAAGGAAGAAGAAGCACCATGGGAAGGGAGTACTTCTATAATATCATGTAAATCAATGGGATAGAAAATACTTTCTATGTTATGATACCCGTCGGTACGTTTTTTCGTCACCCACAGTCCCAGGTTGATCTTGGCCTTAGTAAATGCGATCATCGCTCAAAAATACTCACAATCTTCATTGGATACCGGGTACCGGACTTGGGAATCTCAACATTTCTGCGTAGGTTTGTAGAGAAAGAACATCTATGGCTCTCATCAACACTTTTCTTTCCTGGCTGATGAAGAAAAGGCTCCACCAAATCGAGCTTTTTATGAAATATCCCATGGAAGTGCAGCAGGAGTGGCTGAGAAAGCTGCTGGCGACAGCCCGTAACACTGAATGGGGAAAGGAATATGAGTTTTCCTCCATTTCCGGTGCAGAGGAATTTCGTCGGCGGGTGCCCGTGAATACTTATGAAGACCTGAATCCATTTATCAGTCGTCTCAGGTCCGGCGAGCAGAACATCCTCTGGCCCAGCGATATCAACTGGTTTGCCAAGTCATCAGGAACCACGGCCGGCAAAAGCAAGTTTATCCCGGTAAGCAGGGAGGCACTTGAAGAATGTCATTTTAAGGGAGGAAGAGACCTGCTTTCCATCTACTGCAACATGAATGAGGATACGGCTCTTTTTGACGGGAAGCTGCTGGGTATGGCCGGTTCCTGGACTTATGACGGAAGCAACGCTGAAAGTTACACGGGGGATGTATCAGCCATCCTGGTCCAAAACCTGCCTTTCTGGGTGGAACTCATGCGCACACCCTCCATCTCCATTGCGCTCATGGATGAATGGGAAGAGAAAATCGAGAAAATGGCATTGGCCACCATGGATGAGAACGTCACCGGGCTGAGCGGTGTGCCTTCCTGGACCCTGCTTCTTTGCAGGAGGATCCTTGAGATCACCGGGAAGAATAATCTTTCGGAAGTCTGGCCGAACCTGGAGATGTTTGCTCACGGGGGTGTCAATTTTAAGCCTTACCAGGAGCAGTTCAGGAACATCATGCCGGAAGGCATGCATTATATTGAGACCTACAACGCCTCGGAAGGATTTTTCGGTATACAGGATGTGAGGGAATCGGAGGAAATGCTGCTCATGCTTGATTATGGAATTTATTACGAGTTCATGACCACCGACCAGGTAGGGACAGATAATCCCCTCACCCTGACCCTGGACGAGGTCGGCCTGAACACCAACTATGCCATGATCATTTCCACCAATGCCGGGCTTTGGAGGTACCTCATCGGCGACACCATCTGTTTCACCTCACTGAATCCTTTCAGGATCAGGATCACCGGCAGGACAGTCAACTTTATTAATGCCTTTGGGGAGGAACTGATCATCGATAATGCAGAAAAAGCTTTACAGATTGCCTGCGAAAAGACGGCCGCCGTCATCACTGATTTCACCGCTGCGCCTGTTTATTTCAACAACCATGACAATGCTGCCCATGAATGGGCTATTGAATTTGAGAAAGCTCCCGGCAACCTCGAGTATTTTGCAGAAGTCCTCGATAATGCCCTGAAATCGCTTAACTCTGATTATGAGGCGAAAAGATATCATAACCTGATCCTTCGTCCTCCCCTGATCCACGCGGTACCTCCGCGTACTTTCTACAACTGGCTGAAATCCAGAGGGAAACTTGGGGGACAGCATAAGGTGCCACGGCTTTCCAACGACAGAAAATACCTGGAGGAAATTTTATCCAAACCTGATTTACCATAATTTTGAATATCGCTTGATGAGGTTGGAGATACTTTTTTACTTTAGCATATAAATCACAATAAAATGCACATTGCCATTGCCGGGAACATAGGTGCCGGAAAAACTACACTGACAGGCCTGCTCGCTAAACATTTCGGCTGGGACCCTCATTATGAGGATGTTGATACAAATCCCTACCTCAGCAGCTTTTATGAAGACATGCAACGATGGTCGTTCAACCTCCAGATCTTCTTTCTGAACAGCCGGTTCCGCCAGATCGTCGATATACGCAAGAGTGGAAGGACCGTGGTCCAGGACCGCACCATCTATGAAGATGCGTATATCTTTGCTCCTAACCTGCATTCCATGAACCTGATGACTACCCGGGACTTCGATAATTACCATTCCCTGTTCGAGTTGATGGTATCTTTCATTCAGCCTCCTGACCTTCTCATTTACCTGAAAGCCAGTGTTCCCACCCTGGTAAGGCAGATCCAGAAGCGGGGCAGGGAGTATGAAGCTGCCATCAGACTTGATTATCTGAAGAAGCTTAATGAAAGATATGAGACCTGGATCAGCGCGTACGAGGCTGGTAAGTTGCTGACGGTGGATGTGGACAATGTCAACTTCTCCGACAATCCGGCCGATCTGGGTATGGTCATCGAAAAGGTACAGGCTGAGTTACACGGTTTGTTTTAAACTGCCCCTGATTTTATGTACATCCTTGGAGTAATCCCTTCACGATATGCTTCGGTCCGTTTCCCCGGTAAACCACTGGCGATGATCGATGGCAAGTCGATGATACAAAGGGTTTATGAACAGGCCTTGCAGGCTACCTCCCTTTCCGATGTGGTGGTTGCCACCGATGATGATCGTATCTTTCAACATATCAGGGATTTTGGCGGGAAAGTGATGATGACCTCCTCCCGTCATCAGACCGGGACGGAACGTTGTGCGGAAGTGGCCAGCCAGTGGATCGTTCCTGACGAACATGAAAACCTCGATATTGTGGTCAACATACAAGGTGATGAGCCCCTGATCCATCCCGATACCATCGACCAGGCCACGGCCTGTTTTAACGATGGCAGCTTTGGCATCGCCACCCTGGGAATGCGCATCAGCCAACCCGGCGACCTGGATAATCCCAATGTGGTCAAGGTGGTGCGGGATATTCAAGGACATGCCGTTTATTTCAGCAGGTCATGCATACCTTACCTGAGGGGAACAGAAGCTGAGCAAAGGGTTTCATCCTATGCCTACCTTAAACATATCGGCATATATGCTTACCGTGCCGATGTGCTCCAGGAAATCGTCCGAATCCCTCCGTCGACTCTTGAAGTGGCAGAATCACTGGAACAGCTCCGCTGGATAGACCATGGCTATACCATAAAAGTCGGACTGACCCATCATGAAAGCATTTCCGTCGATACTCCGGAAGATCTGTTGAAGTTGAAATTAGTTAGATAGTTATGAATGTTACCAACTATATTGCCGAGTTTCTTTTAGACAAAGGGTATGTGCTCCTTCCAGGCCTGGGATCCTTTCTGACCACCTACCAGCCGGCACAGCTCGATGAGCAGCAGGGTGTCATTCAGCCACCGGCTCATGTTTTTTCTTTCGACCCCTTGAAAAACAGCGGAGACAATTCTTTGGCACGTTTCATCGCCGGCAGGGAGAATGTTCCTGTTTCCTTTGCCGAAAACGAGATTGAAGAGTACGTGGAGGGTTGCCATTATGTGATCAACAAGGGCAAAAGGCTGGAAATACCTGGAGTCGGACTGCTTTACCGTGGTGAACAGGACCGACTGGTATACGAACAGGACCCTTCCCTGATCACGGAAGGAGATTTCTATGGGCTCACGGAGGTCCCTGCAAAAGTCATCGTAAAAAAGTCAAAGAAAGTTTCCTGGGTCAAGCTTGCCATGGTGGCGATGATATTGGCCGGGCTGGTTTTTGCAGGTTTTTACGCCCCATGGTTCGCAGGGTATATGAAAACGAAGGTCCAACAGATATTTTCCGGTGGCGATACTGCCGCCATGGTGTCGGCACCTCCTGCTCAATCATCTGTTCCAGTGACCGATACGATATCTTCTCCCCCGGTCGAACCCTCTGCTGCTCCCGCCGAAGTCCAGAAAGCGCCTGAGCCAACGACTCAGGCACCTGAGGCATCAGTAGCCGCACAGCAGCCGTCAAAGCCTGCCCGAGCTGTCCCTTCCACTGGAAAACAGTATTACATCGTAGCCGGTTGTTTCCTTTCCCCGGAAAGGGCAGGGAATGTCGTAAAGAAGTTGCAATCATCGGGATACAACTCCAGGGTGTTCGGGGTCAACGACAAAGGTCTCACCATGGTCTGTTATGATGCCTATCCCGACCGAAACCAGGCGCTGCTTGCCTTGCAGAAGATCAGGAAAGAAAACAACCCGCAGGCCTGGCTCCTTTTATATTAAGCCGTGAAACGAAAACTTGAGCGTTTTGAGGAGAACCTGACCTTTCCCAACATGTTCCAGGTGAAATATGAGGAACTGTTACAGGGTTTTGAATGGAAGGGAAGATGGAAGGAATGGTTCGGGAACGACCACCCTATCGTTCTGGAGATCGGTTGTGGCAAAGGCGAATATACGGTGAACCTGGCCGAACAGCACCCCGATTGCAATTACATCGGTATCGATATCAAAGGTGCCAGGATGTGGCGGGGATGCAAGACTTCACAGGAGAAAAAATTGACCAATGTGGCCTTCATCCGTTCTTATGTGCAGGTGCTCGGGCATTATTTCGACCGGGGAGAAGTGAGCAAGATATGGATCACCTTTCCCGATCCTCAGCCCCGGCAGGCCAGGGCCCACAAAAGGCTTACCCATCCCAGGTTTCTGCTCATCTTCAATGATTTGCTGAAAGATGGTGGTGTTATTCATCTTAAGACTGACAACCATCCTTTGTTTCAGTACACCCTGGAGGTGATTGCTGAGACGGGCAACCACCTGGTCTATGCCACCGATGACCTGTACCGGGCTGGGGACGCTCCTGCGGAAGCCACCGGCATTCAGACTTTTTATGAGAAGATGTTTCTGGAAGAAGGGAAGCCCATCTGTTATCTTGAGTTTACATTACAGAAGAACTTCCGGGCTGGTGGTCAGATCTGATGGTACGAGCTTATGGCAGATCAGGCAGATTTTTTTAGCAGGGTTTATGAGATAGCACGGCAGATTCCGTTCGGAAGGGTGACTTCCTATGGTGCCATTGCCCGGTTCCTGGGTTCAGGCATGTCGGCCCGCACCGTAGGGTGGGCGATGAACAGTTCTCACTCTGATCTGCTCGATATCCCTGCCCACCGTGTGGTCAACCGTAACGGAGTGCTGACAGGGAAACATCATTTCGGAGATCCTTCAGTGATGCAGGAACTACTTGAGAATGAAGGAGTTCAAATCATTGATGACCAGATCGTGGACTTCGGGAAGGTCTTCTGGGATCCGGCTGTTGAACTCAGCGAGAACCGTTAGCTTGAGATAGTCACTGGAAAATCAGGATTGGTAAGGTCATGGAAATATTTCGAAGACCATGGTTTCCAGTTCATTGAACGCTGCCGGGATGACGGAACCATGCTTTTCCAGCCCCTGAAGTTCTGAGAAATGGCTGCTGCCAATCCTGCACGGCTCCATCCTTGAAAAACCTGTCATGAATACCAGGTCTTTCAGGCTATGCTCTGTATGAAGGAACTGGTGTCCCCAGTCGCTGAAAAAGTTGTTGATCACGTAGACATGACGGCTTTCCTGATCAGTCAATTCCTTGTGTACCGTTTTCAGCCTTCCCTGCTGACTGACTGACCAGTCAACATACTCCCGGTGCAAGGGCAGGGCAGGGTCGGCATAAATCCTGAACAGGAAATCCATGGAAGGCGTTGCCAGCCTGAAGATCCCTTCTTTTTTCAGGACCCGCCTGCATTCAGAAAGCATCCCCTTCTGTTGTTCCAGGGTCAGGTGTTCGAGCAGGTGTTCCGAATAAATAAAATCAAAAGTCTGGTCCGGGAAAGGAAAGGGCTGGGTGACGTCCAGATAAGCACTGCCGGGGATGGTGTCGATATCGGTGTTTAACCATCCCGGCAACAATACACTTCCGCAACCGAGGTGTAGTTTCCTGGGGATATTGGTTGTTAAATAATTATTTGTGAGATGTTTGCTATGAGCCAGCATTCTGTTTTGCCTTCTCTTCCTGGAGCAGTACCTGTAGGCACTGCTCAGGGAGAGGGAGGCAATGTTATGTAAGAAGGTAACCATGAAGGACTGTTTACTTATCCTTCACCTCTTCAAAATCAACGTCGGTCACTTCATCTTTTCCTGTTTCCTGTCCGCCTGTTGAATTCCCTGCATCGGCATTTCCTCCCTGGGAAGCTTGTTGTTCCTGGGTGGCTTTGTACATTTCCTCGCTGGCGGCTTGCCAGGCAGTGTTCATATTTTGCATGGCGGAGTCGATAGCGGCGAGATTTCTGTTTTTATGTGCCTCTTTCAGTTCGTTGAGGGCGTTTTCGATGGGCATCTTCTTCTCGGCCGGGATCTTGTCACCAAATTCCTTCAGCTGTTTCTCGGTTTGGAAGATCATGGCATCGGCTGCATTGATCTTATCAATCTCTTCCTTGGCTTTCCTGTCGGTCTCTGCGTTGGCTTCTGCCTCTGCTTTCATCTTTCTGATTTCGGCATCTGAAAGTCCTGTGGAAGCTTCAATCCGGATGTGTTGTGATTTACCGGTGGCCTTGTCCTTGGCAGTCACATGAAGGATGCCGTTGGAGTCGATATCGAAAGTAACTTCGATCTGCGGGATTCCCCTGGGTGCAGGAGGGATGCCGTCGAGATGGAACATTCCGATGCTTTTGTTGTCCTTGGCCATTGACCTTTCTCCCTGTAACACATGAATCTCGACAGTGGTCTGGCTGTCGGCGGCTGTGGAGAATACTTCTGACCTTTTGGTAGGAATGGTGGTATTGGATTCGATCAGCCGGGTCATCACGTTCCCGAGGGTCTCGATGCCCAGCGACAGTGGTGTTACGTCGAGAAGCAGCACATCTTTAACCTCTCCTGTAAGAACGCCTCCCTGGATGGCAGCGCCCACGGCGACCACCTCATCGGGGTTCACTCCTTTGGAGGGGACTTTCCCGAAGAACTCTTCCACTTTCTTTTGGATCACCGGGATACGGGTTGAACCGCCCACCAGTATGACCTCATCGATATCGGATGGGTTCATTCGTGCATCAGCCAGTGCTTTGCGACAGGGTTCAATGGTGGCCTGGACATATTGATCGATGAGCTGTTCGAATTTTGCTCTCGACAAGGTCTTGACCAGGTGTTTCGGAATACCGTCAACCGGCATGATATACGGAAGGTTGATCTCGGTGGAGGTGGAGCTGGAGAGCTCTATCTTTGCTTTTTCAGCGGCCTCTTTCAGCCTTTGAAGGGCCATGGGATCTTTTCTCAGGTCGATGCGCTCCTCATTGAGAAACTCTTCTGCCAGCCAATCGATGATGGTCTGGTCGAAATCGTCGCCTCCCAGGTGGGTGTCGCCATTGGTCGATTTCACCTCGAAAACACCTTCACCCAGCTCCAGAATAGAGATGTCGAAGGTACCCCCTCCCAGGTCAAAGACCGCTACTTTGATGTCTTTGTGTTTTTTGTCAAGGCCGTAGGCCAGGGCTGCTGCCGTAGGTTCATTGATGATACGCATCACTTCAAGACCTGCTATTTCGCCTGCTTCCTTGGTGGCCTGGCGCTGTGAATCACTGAAATAGGCCGGTACTGTGATCACTGCCTTGGTGACTTCCGTTCCCAGGTAATCTTCGGCGGTTTTCTTCATTTTCTGAAGCACCATGGCAGAAATTTCCTGGGGTGAATATAAACGGTCACCGATTTTTACTCTTGGGGTGTTGTTGTCACCTTTTTCGACCTTGTAAGGAACCCTTGCGATCTCGCGGTTCACCCTGTCATAGGTCTCACCCATGAAACGTTTGATAGAGAACACGGTTTTGGTGGGGTTGGTGATGGCTTGCCTTTTAGCAGGGTCACCTACTTTTCTTTCCCCGTTTTCCGTAAAAGCAACGATAGACGGAGTGGTCCTTCTTCCTTCACTGTTCGGTATGACAACAGGCTCGTTCCCTTCCATCACGGCCACGCATGAGTTGGTGGTTCCCAGATCAATACCAATTATTTTTCCCATAATATGATGTATAAAAGATGAATAAATTCAAATTGAGACCTGGTTCAGGTCAATTGATGTGCCAAAACCGGATTAGGGAGCGAAAACGTTACTATGACCTGTTCAGGAAGTCAGAAGATAGGGAAACCTGACAGGAAAAATGACAAAAAGACAGGTTTAGTAGGAATGAAAATTCCGGCCGACGTCATTCATGATATGAGAGACGGTCACATCACCGAGTTTCAGCTGTTTCACATAGGTGCAGCGGCTGGAAAAGATGCCGAATGCCTCGGTGGATCCTGTGATATTGGTAAAGCCGGGTTTTTCCTGCACGATGCCCTGGGAGGGGGCATACACGTCGAGGTAGGTGCTCAGTTCATCAGAGCCCACGGTCAGAACGAACTCCACGGCGCCGAAATCATGCTGGCCGCGGTTCTTCATTCCGATATAACGGGTCTTGGATGCATCGACCGGTATTTTGCTTCTCAGGAGGTCGTAGAAGAAGGGGTTGGAATAGGTGGTCCCCATGTCTTCATTGCCATTGAGATATTTCGACTTATAGGCCGGGAAAGGCCATTCGACGACTTGGTAAATCGTATCGGTGGGCGCGGAGGCGCTTACTTCTTTGTAATGGAAACGGATCATGGGTTGGTAAATTCTCCCTTTATAAGTGGAGGTCCACTCCATGGGAGAGGTTCCTGATTCAGTAAAGTCGATGGTCTTCAAACTGGGTTTGGGCTTCTCAAAACGGGCCTGCCGCACCAGCATGGTCTTTCCGGAGAACGTATTCCCGGTTTTGGGGTTGCGGATAAAGAGCCTGTATTCCTTATCGGGATATAGGGTGTCGATAAGGGCGTAATAAAGGGTCTGCGTAGGATAGTAAAAATCACCGGGTTTTTTATCGTGCACGGTGATGGTGTCCAGGTTAAAACTCCTGTGAAAATTGTTCAGGGTGTCATATTCATCGATACGAACCTCCAGTTTGTACTGGTATTCGTTTGAATCCTGTATCTGGGCCATAAACATGGCATCTCCTTCCCCGAGGAAGGCCTTGTTGATCTTGATAAAGGCCGTGTCCTCACTCTGGTCGAGCAGACCATAAACAATAGTAATGTCTTTCCATTCCCCGTTGATGTCAAAATCGGTAGAACAGGAAAATACGATCAGAAGTAAGACGGGGAGTAAGAATCGGATGCGTTTCATGCAACAAAAATAAGAATAATTCATTTGTAGCGTCGCCTCATACTACTTTGGTGCTCTTTTTAAAAGAAATAATCCGATCAGGGAGAATACCACGTTGGGGATCCATACCGCAACCCAGGCGGACAGGTTGGAATAGATAGCGAAGGTGGTGGATATCTGCATGATAAGAATATAGCTGAAACAGATTCCCAGCCCAGCTCCCAGGTGCATCCCTATGCCTCCCCTGACTTTTTTACTGGAAAGGGGCACGCCGATGAAGGTCAGGACAATGGTGGCAAAAGGGAAAGCTATTCTCTTGTGTTTTTCCACTTCAAATTCCAGGACATTTTCTGCGCCCCGCATCTTTTCTTTCTCAATAAATTTTCTCAACTGCGTGAATTTCAAAGTTTTAGCATTGGCAATCGTCACCTTGAAGTCGGAAGGAGTGAAGTTCAGGGTGGTGTCCAGTCCTTTGCCGAAGGACAAGGTCTCCTTCATTCCCTGTATCGTTCGTGTGAAATATTTGGTAATATGCCACTGTTTGTTCACCGGGTTCCAGCGGATCTCGTCGCCGCTCAGTTTATAGGTGAGGCCCTGCTCACCGATCTTTTCCAGGGTGAACTTGAAACCCACATCTTCCAGTTTATCATAGCTTTCCATGTAAATGAACTCACCGGGGCTCACCTGCATGTGAATGTCCACCTCGCTGCCTTTGTTCGGGTTCTTCAGGTAGGTGTTCTCAAAGTTGACCAACCTTACATTGGTGTAAGGGATGATGAAATTTGCCAGGGAAAAGTTGACCAGGGCCAGGACCATGGCTGAGATGAGGTAAGGCCTCAGGAAACGGTTATAGCTGATCCCGCTCCCGAGAATAGGGACCACTTCGGTACGCGATGACATCTTCGAAGTGAAAAAGATGACCGCAATGAAGGTGATGAGGGAACTGAACAGGTTGATGAAATAGGGGATGAAATTCAGGTAGTAATCGAAGATGATGTCTTTAAGGGGCACTGATTTCTCAAGGAAGTCATCGATACGCTCCGAGATATCGAAGATGATGACGATGACGATGATATAGGAGATGGCGAAGAAGAACGTCCCCAGGAATTTCCTGATGATGTACCTGTCGAGGGTCTTGAGCCATTTTCCTTCCATTTTCACGGATCAGATCCTTTGTTGTAGTTTATCAATGACGCTGTTTTTCCAGTCGAGAAAGACGCCTTGTTCAATTTTTTCGCGGGCTTGCTGCATCAGGTCAAAATAGAAGCCCAGGTTGTGGATGGTGGCGATCATGGGTCCGAGCATCTCCCCTGAGACAAAGAGGTGACGAACAAAGGCCCTGGAGTATCGCTGGTCGGCAAAGGTAGTTCCCTGCGGATCGAGGGGGGTGAAATCATCTTTCCATTTCTCGTTTTTCATGTTCATGATGCCTTCCCGGGTAAAGATCATACCGTTTCTTCCGTTTCGGGTAGGCATCACACAGTCGAACATGTCGATCCCGAGGGAAATGCATTCCAGAAGGTTGGCCGGTGTGCCCACACCCATGAGGTAACGGGGTTTATCTTTTGGTAGTATGGAACACACCAGTTCTGTCATTTCGTACATGGATTCGACAGGTTCACCCACCGACAGTCCACCTATGGCGTTCCCGTCGGCGCCATAGCTGCTGATGACTTCGGCAGATTCTTTGCGCAGGTCTCGGTAAACGCCACCCTGGACGATGGGGAACAGGCTCTGCTGATGCCCATAAAGGGGATGGGTCGACTGCATGTGATTCCAGCAACGGTCGAGCCAGCGGTGGGTGAGGTCCAGCGATTTTTTAAGGTAACTCTTTTCACAGGGGTAGGGAGGGCATTCGTCGAGGGCCATGATGATGTCACCCCCGATGACCCTCTGGGTATCGATAGTCGATTCAGGGGTAAATAGATGCCTGGACCCGTCAATATGTGATTGAAACTGCACGCCTTCTTCTTTGATCTTCCTTCTCTGTGCCAGGGAGAACACCTGGTAACCCCCGCTGTCGGTAAGGACCGGACGTTTCCAGCCACTGAATCCGTGAAGCCCGCCGGCAGCATGCATCACTTCCAGTCCGGGCCTGAGATACAGATGATAGGTATTGCCCAGGATGATCTGTGTGGCCAGCACCTCTTCCAGGTCGTTGATATGCAGTCCTTTGACAGCACCAATAGTTCCCACGGGCATAAAGACTGGGGTCTGAATGCTCCCGTGATCACTTTGGATCACCCCTCTTCGTGCGGAGGATCCGGCATCGGTACTCATCAGGGAAAACTGCATAAGGTGCCCGGTATCAGGATCAAACCTGAATTTCGCTAAAATTTGCCAAAGATACAGGTTATTCCCGTAGATTCTTTATTTTTGTCACCCTGTGTTTCAGTGGATGACATGATGGAGGTATTGATAGATCCCACTTCGGGATGGTTTTACGTTTGGATTCTGTTTTGTCTGGTGACCCTCGTTCAGCTGGTGTTTGTCTGGGGGGTCTTCAGCCGTCTGGCCTTCCTCTCAAAGAAGAAAAAACTTTCTGAGCACCAGCCGGTATCGGTAGTGGTCTGTGCCAGAAATGAATACACCAACCTCAAACGGAACCTGCCGCAGCTTCTCGACCAGAAGTACAGTGAATTTGAGGTGGTGGTGGTGAACGACTCTTCCGACGATGAGACGGACTTTCTGCTGAAATCTTTCTGTGAGCAGTATCCCAACCTGAAAGTGATCCATTTCAGGCAAAACCTGAATTTTTTCAAGGGGAAGAAGTTTCCCTTATCCCTGGGTATCAAGTCGGCCAAATACGATCTCATCCTTCTCACCGATGCCGACTGCCGTCCGAATTCCCCGTTCTGGATCAGGGAGATGCAGTCGAATTTTATGGAAAATACCGATGTGGTCCTGGGTTACGGCAAGTACGAGCCCAGGCCCGGGCTTTTAAACCGCCTGATCCGTTTCGATACCGTATATATCGCCATGCAGTACCTCTCCTATGCCCTGGCGGGAATGCCCTACATGGGTGTCGGCAGAAACCTGGCATATCGTAAATCATTGTTTTACAAGGCCGGCGGGTTCACTTCCCATTATCAGCTCATCTCAGGCGACGACGACCTCTTCATCAACCAGGTGGCGAAAAAGAAAAACACCCGTGTGGAGGTTCTGCCCGAAAGTCATACCGTTTCCACCTCAAAAACGACCTTCTCCTCCTGGGTCATTCAAAAGAGACGGCACCTGACTACCGGAAGATTTTATAAGATGCGTCATAAATGGATGCTGGGTCTTTATACCGGCACAGAATTCCTGTTCTATGGCCTCTTTATCCTCCTGGCTGTCATGAATTATAATTTATATATCATTCTGGCGTTGTTTGTTGTGCGTCTGTTATCGGCAATGGTGGTTTTTAAAAATATTATGAGCAGGCTGGAAGAGAAGAATTTGTTATTATTTTTGCCTGTATTTGAGATATTTTTTCTTATCTTTAATCCCTTACTTTCGGTCGCGGCTTCTGTCCTTAAAGAAAATAAATGGAAGTAATATCCCATCTTACTGAAAAGGCTATTCGTGATTATAAACTGGTACAGCTTGCATTGAACGACGGCGACCAGAATGCCTACGCTGAGTTGATGCATCATTACCGGGATTCCCTTTATTTTATGCTCCTGAAGATGACCAACGACGCTACGGACGCCGATGATCTCACCATAGAAGCTTTTGGGAAAGCCTTCAAAAACCTCCACCAGTACACCCCTGAATATGCCTTCAGTACCTGGCTGTTTAAAATAGCCTCCAATAACTGCATCGATTTTATCAGGAAAAAGAAAAGAAATACCTTTTCCCTTGACAAATCGCTTTTTGATGGCGAAGACGGGGACGAGATGTCCAATAAGCTGGCTTCCAATACCCTCGATCCGGAAGAAAACTATATTAAGAAGCAAAAGATCAAGTTGATGCGGCAGGTGGTGGAAAAACTGAAACCCCATTACCGTAAACTGATAGAGTTGAGGTATTTCCAGGAATTGTCGTACGAGGAGATCGCCACCGAACTCAACCTCCCCCTGGGGACCGTAAAAGCACAGCTCTTCAGGGCAAGGGAATTCTTGTACCAGATCCTGAAAAATTCCCAGGAGAATATCTGATGTTCCCTCCTGCCTTCTTGAAAATTCCGTTTAATGTCCGATCCTAATAAAAATCATTTCTACATTTTATTAATAATCAAAATATTATGAAGACAAAAATCCTCCTCCTCATCATTATGGTGACGCTCTCCATCACCTGGGGTTGCAAACAGAAAGAAATCGAAGGCCTGAAAGATGAAAACTCCAAGCTCGTGGCCGAGACCCTGGCCAAGGACTCTACCATCACCCTGCTCTTCCAGGCTTTTAATGAGATAGAAGAGAACCTGGCCCTTATTAAAGCCAAACAGTCGGTCATCAGCGAGAATACCCGGGGAAACCCGGAGCTTTCTGCAGATGCCCGGATACAGATCAACGAAGACATACAGTTCATCAATGAGTTGATGATCAAAAACAAAAAGACCATCGCCATGCTGAACAAGAAACTCAAAGATGCCAACCTGAAAATGGCTGAGTTTGAGAAGACGATCGACCGCATGAATCTGCAAATGTCGGAAAAAGAGACCGAGATCACCTCCCTGAAAGAGGAGCTGGTGAAGATGAACTTCAAGGTGGAGGAACTCAACGCCAGGGTCGATACCCTCACCATGGAAGGGAAGAAGAAGGATGAAGTGATTGAATCGAAGATCAGCGAACTGAACACCGCCTATTATGTTTACGGTACCAGTAAAGAGCTGAAGGAGAAGGGTATCATTACAAAAACCGGTGGTTTTATCGGTATCGGACGGGATAAGAAGCTCATGGAGAATTTCAATAAAACTTATTTTACCAAGGTCGATATCACCAGGCTCAGCGAGATTCCGCTGAACTGCAAGAAAGCCAGGTTCATCACCAGCCATCCCACCGATGCTTATAAATGGGACGGGGATGCCAAAAAAGTGAACAAGCTGGTGATCACCAACTCTTCCAAGTTCTGGGAAGCATCTAAATACATGGTTATTGAGATAGAATAGTTTGATAATCATTTTATTATGGATTTAAATTCCTTTCAAAGGGAGATCCTGGAAGGGATTCCGGCTGTATTGCCGGAACCCGGGCCCTGGGACCCTTCCATCAACCATGCTCCCAAAAGAAAAGACATCCTGGGCCGTGAAGAGAAGAAGCTGGCAGTAAGAAACGCCCTTCGCTATTTTGATCCGGCGCATCACGCGGTCCTGGCACCTGAGTTTGCAGCGGAGCTTGAGACTTACGGCAGGATCTATATGTACCGTTTCCGGCCTTCTTACCCCATCTATGCCAGGCCTATTGCAGACTACCCGGCCCGTTCACAGCAGGCCGCATCCATCATGCTCATGATCAGCAACAACCTGGATGTGAGGGTAGCCCAACATCCTCACGAGCTGATCACCTACGGCGGCAATGGGGCAGTTTTCCAGAACTGGGCCCAGTACAGGCTCACCATGAAGTACCTGGCCGGAATGACCGATGACCAGACGCTGGTGATGTATTCGGGCCATCCGTTCGGGGTGTTCCCCTCCCATGCGGAAGCTCCCAGGGTGGTGGTCACCAACGGGATGATGATCCCCAACTACTCCAAACCTGATGACTGGGAACGATTTAACGCGCTGGGGGTGACCCAGTATGGCCAGATGACCGCGGGATCGTATATGTACATCGGTCCCCAGGGCATCGTTCACGGAACCACCATCACCGTTCTCAATGCCGGTCGTTTGAAAGGGTATCCCAACCTTTCGGGCAAGGTGTTCCTGACATCGGGACTGGGAGGGATGAGCGGTGCCCAGGCCAAAGCTTCCGTGATCGCCGGGGCCATCGGTGTGATCGCCGAGATCAATCCGAAGGTGATACAGATCCGGCATTCCCAGGGCTGGGTGGACGAGGTGTATGAGGACCTGGCTGCTCTGATCCGGAGAATACGTGAGCTGAAGATCAGTGGTCAGGCGGTGTCGCTGGCCTACCAGGGCAACGTGGTGGATCTGTGGGAGCGGCTGGCGGAAGAAGACCTCGACATTGAGCTCGGTTCCGACCAGACGTCCCTGCATAATCCCTGGTCCGGTGGTTATTATCCTGCCGGCCTGTCGTTCGGGGAATCCAACCGGATGATGGTGGAAGACCCCGATCAGTTCAGGGAAAAGGTGAGAGCCTCGCTAAGGAGGCAGGTGAAGGCCATCAACACCATGACTTCCCGAGGCATGTACTTCTGGGACTATGGCAATGCTTTCCTTCTGGAAGCCGGAAGAGCCGGTGCAGAGGTGATGAAAGACGACGGCACCTTCAGGTATCCCTCCTATGTGGAGGATATCATGGGTCCCATGTGTTTCGACTATGGTTTCGGACCTTTTCGCTGGGTCTGCACCTCGGGAGACCCGGCCGACCTGGAGATCACCGACCAGCTGGCGATGGAAGTCTTGTCAGGGCTGATGGTGTCGGCTCCGGATGACATCCGGCAGCAGATGAAGGACAATATCCAGTGGATAGAGGGAGCCGGAAGAAACAAGCTCGTGGTGGGTTCCCAGGCAAGGATCCTTTACGCCGATGCAGAAGGCAGGATACAGATCGCCAAAGAGTTCAACAGGGCCATACGCGAAGGGAGGCTGAAAGCACCGGTGGTGCTGGGACGCGACCATCATGACGTGTCAGGGACCGACTCTCCGTATCGAGAGACTGCCAATATTTACGATGGTTCACGTTTCACCGCCGACATGGCTGTTCAGAACTTCGTGGGCGATGCTTTCCGCGGTGCCACCTGGGTTTCGCTTCATAACGGCGGCGGTGTGGGCTGGGGCGAGGTGATCAACGGCGGATTCGGGATGTTGCTGGATGGAAGCGAGGCTGCTGATCGCAGGCTGAGCACCATGTTGTTCTGGGATGTGAACAACGGCATTGCCAGGCGAAGCTGGGCACGCAATCCCGGAGCCATGACGGCCATCACCCGGGCCATGTACAAAGAACCCCGCATGAAAGTAACCCTGCCTAATTTAGTGGAAGAGGGTTTATTGGAGGGGTTGTTTTAGTCGGCAGTCAGCAGTCGGCAGTCGGCAGTCGGCAGTCGGCAGTCGGCAGTCAGCAGTCGGCAGTCGGCAGTCGGCAGTCAGCAGTCGGCAGTCGGCAGTCAGCAGTCGGCAGTCAGCAGTCAGCAGAGGTTACTTGGTCAGGCTGAGCTTCTTGGTAATGATGGAGTCACCGGTGAGGAGCTTTACGAAATAGATGCCCGGGGTCCAGGTCTCTCCGTTCAGGTCGATGGTATGGTTTCCGGCTTTCATGATCACCTTGTCCATAGAGTAGACAACCTGTCCCACCTCGTTCATCACGATCAGGGTGAGGTTCATATCCCTGGCAAGGTACAGGCTGATGGTGGCCGTGTTGTCGAAAGGATTGGGAAACACCTCAAAATCGGAGATCAGCTCCACCTCGGGGGTGCTGAAAGAGATATCTTCCATAAAGGGCGTCAGCTCTGAGCTTCCGAACTGTCCGCCCTGGATAAATACGATGTTGTTGTTGTCTTTCAGCTTATAATAACCATTGCCGTAATTACAGCAGATTCCGTCGCCATAGGCATCATAAATGACAAAGTCATAACATTCCGAGGAGGTGAGGTTGACCGGGACCTGGATCAGGGTATTGGGTTGTCCGGTATAGGGGCCTCCCTGGGCGACGACGGATCCGGAGGCATTGAAAAGCTTCCAGGTGGTCTCATCGGGATACTGATCGGTTTTAAGGTCCAGGGTAAGGGGTGTTCCTACGGTGGCTGACTGGTTGAACATCATGGTCAGCGTATCGTCAGAGGGTATGGAATCGACGCCCCCGTTGGGACTGCTGGTCCAGATCGTCAGGATATTGTTGGTGGGCAACATGTTGAAGGTGATGGCCGGCAGCGTCACTTCGGTCTGGTCGAGGAAATAAAGGGTGCCTGTCCAGGGGTGCACCTGAGGGGTTCCACCATTCACACTGTAGTTGATTTCAAGACTGTTCAAGGTAAAACCACCCATGTTCTTGAGAGTGATTTTAGGTGTAATGCTGTTGCTGCAGCTCAGGCTGCCCGGCTCAAGTATGGCCATGGGAGTGGCGTTGAGGTAGGCAGGTCCGATGGGTGGACTATAGGCGGCCTGTTTCACGTTTTTGCTTGCATTATCCTGCACCCAGCCCACGACGCAGACCTGGTTATGGTCATATACATTGTTGAAAGCCCAGCTTTGAGTGATCACCACCGAATCACCGGTATTAAAGGCCGGAAGCGGCGTCCCTGAAGCATCAGGCAGCATCTTGATCATCACATTGGAAAACTCAGTTTCACCGTTGGAGCCCGGTGGTGAGGCGAATTCTATGGTTTTTTCCATCACGCCGATATGGGCAACCAGGGTCCCGCTGACAGCCTGTACTGCCTTGATGGTCATGGAAACGTAAATACTGTCGTTATTGGGTGATTTACTGTGACTCAGATTGATGACAAAAGGAGAAAGGATAGCAGAGGCAGCATCAATGATTGCCTGGGTGCAGTTAGCAGGGGCACCGACATAGTTCGGGCCGGTGATGGCAGGGCCATCCAGACGGGCATGAGGGACGCCGGTGACGCCATAATAGTTGACCCTGGCAGTGGCTTCTGCCGGGTTATGGCTGTACATGGGGTCGGTACCGGGCCAGCTCGTGTGGTATTTGATGGAGATGATCTTATCGCTGTTGCTTTGCAACAAGGCGTCGAAAGCCGGGTTCTGTGAGGCACAGGGACCGCAGGAAGCATTGGTGAATTCCTCAGTAAGTACCAGGCGTTCGACCTGGGCCGCCAATGGCCATGAGCTCGTCAGCAGAAGAACTAAAAATAACAGTCTGTATTTCATTGTATTGTATTGTCTAATCGATGAATTTCCAATATCGAATCGGGCAAAAATAAAAATATTTTCAAATGTAATCGACCCTGACCCGTAATTGTCTCATTTTGAAATAAAGTTTTCAGCCCGGGACTGTTAACAAGTCAGTTCATACCGAGCAGCGTTGCCTTGCCCCGTTGGGCGTAACCTCTGGCTACGTCCTTTATACCTCAGGCATCTTGCCGAAGCTGTTGTTGTCCGCGGATTCCAAACTACAAATTATTTCGTGCTAATTTGTGAAATTTGTGGACTTAGAAAGTCCCCCAGGCCCCCTTGTCAGGGCTCCTGTAGTGTATAGTCTCTGATCTGATATATCTTATTGACAATCACCTCGTCAGGAATCAACGTTGGATTTACTTTTATCATACGTTATAATACTTGGAGCGTATTATTATAATAATCAATGATTTATCAATAAGCAAGCATACGGTAACAACAGTAGCTGCTTCTATCATATAGATACATTTTCTCTGAAAAATGGATAACCAGGAAGGTTTTTTGCAAGATGCATCTCTTTAGGCGAAGGTCCCGCTATGGTTAACGGAGATTACTTTATGTATCTTTAACAACAATTTTCAGATTAAAAACAGTCAGAGATGAGAAGAAAACTACTTATTAGTTTACTGCTTTTTCCCTTAACTCTCAGCAGTTTTTCCCAGTCAACAACCTGGCAGTGGGTTAGAGGTGGGGGCAGCCAGGGCGCTCCCGTCAGCAGCAACCTGGAAGAAGATTGCCATTGGCTGGGGACAGACCAGGCAGGAAACATCTATGGCATGAGCATGATATTTTATTCATCCATACAGATTGATACCTCATATATGGCCCATGGCTTTGGTTATGATGACTTTGCAGTATTCAGTTACACTTGTGAAGGTAATTTTCGCTGGGCAAGATATTTTGGCGGTGCTGTTAATGATTATTGTTACTGTATGTGTACTGACAAAGATGGCAATACCTACATTAGTGCTGCGGTTATTCCCTATATGAATTCCCCCACACATTATGGAGACAGTACCTGTCCTGCAGGAACTCCGGGAGTGGAAGGAAAAGTTGTCGTTAAGGTAGACTCTTCCGGACACACCGTTTGGATAAATTTTGTTCCTCCAACAGCGCCATTGAATCTTGAATTTTGTGATGCCAGACAGGATAGTTATGGTAATATTTGCATACTTGCGGCAACTACTTACACAGGCACCTGGGGTTCTTTCAATTTTCCCTCCAGGGGATTCTATGTTTTAAAATTTAACCAGGCTGACGGGAATTTGTTTGAAGTTACAAAACTTGATCTGGTCGGAAGAATTCACGGGCCGGTATTTTCACTGGATGCTGACGACAATTATTACATATGCTGGGCCATGGGTTACCAGGATACTGTGGCCGTGGGAAATGATACAATTGCCCCTGGAGAGAATGTTAACCTTGGCGGCCTGGCAAAATTCAATACTGCCGGAACTGTTCAATGGTTACAATATGTCGGTGGAGATATTACACTGCATCAGGGAAAGTTTATGTATGGAAGGCCTGCATTAAAAGGTGGCAATGTATTCCTTCCCGGAGAAGCCCAAGATAGTGTGAGTTTTTTCGGCACTGTGGTGACTAACCCAAACGGTGTCATTCAATGGGTTCCTGTTCCTCTGGTAGCAAGTTTCAGGCAGGATAACGGTCATTTTATCAGGTTAAAGCAGCTTTACCCGCACCGCCTGACAGTCTTTGACGCTATAACAACCACTTACTCAGGAATAGTACTGGGTGGATGGACAGGTATTGGCCCTACAATCTATAACTTGTCAGATACGATAAAACCCATGTCAACTTTTAACACTGCATATCCCTTTTTAATGGAAATCGATACGGGTCTTAGCTGGTTCTCCTGGGCCCTGGCTACAAGAGTAAACAATGCCAGTTCACGGATAATGAACATGATCAGCGATATTGACGGAAACATCTATGCCGGAGGTTTCTTCGCTGACAGTTTATATCCCTCTTCAGGACCCGGTATAAGCAGTCATGGAGGGCCCAACGATTTCTTTATTGCCAAGGTATCAACCAATCCGTCTTGCGGTTGTATGGTGGCTATCCCTCAACCCCATGTCCTGGAAATTATCGGGTACACTATTAGCGTGACAGGGTCTGCCACCGGTCAGTTGGACAGCCTGTACTGGGATTGGGGTGATGGTACTGTAACCCACTACCTGAATCAAAACACGGTAATCACTCATACCTATTCCACCGGAGGAAATTTCAGCCTGTGTTTAAAAGCCTATAACTACTGTGGTATCAGGGACAGCTGCCTGAGTATCACAGGTGTAGGGATCAATGAGCCCCTGGCCCTGCCGCTTAATATATATCCAAATCCTGTAACATCAGCGGTATATATTGAGAATCCCGCTCTGCTTCCTCTTACAGTCACCCTTTACAGTGTCCAGGGACAGAAACTGCAGATTCTAAAAGGTTTAATCCCCTTACTTCATTTTAACATGGAAACATGCTCCTCGGGCGTCTACCTTCTTGAATTACAGCTTTCAGACGGCAGAAAAAGCATGAGAAAGGTATTTAAGGAATAAGGAAAACCCCGTTGGGCGTAGCCTCTGGCGACGTCCTTTATACCTCAGGCATCTTGCCGAAGCTGTTGTTGTCCGCGGATTCCAAACTACAAATTATTTCGTGCTAATTTGTGAAATTTGTAGACTTAGAACACCCCCCACGTCCCCAGTTGAGCCTGGGGAAGCGCTGCGCTTAATAAGGGGTAAAATAAAATCTCTTGATTTTCATCAGCAGTTTCGCTATTTTTGTGCATTAGCGGTTCCCTGAATCAAATAATGAGTTATGAGTGTACCTAGACCATGCACCATTGTTTGTATGATTTACCTTTTTCTGTCAGGATTGGTTGCAGAATGTTTTTACCAGATCAACCCCGATGCAAAAAGAGACTATATATGGGTTTTAGGAAATGGAAGGATCGAATCGGTTTACACCGGAGGCTTGAACTTTGACTTTAACTATGAACCGATGATTTATGGGTCTTTTTCACATGGATTGAACATGGGTGTAGGTAACAGTGTAATCTGCAATGAGGAAGGAGATCTGTTGTTTTTTACTAATGGTATGTATGTCGGGGATAGAAACGGAGATATTATGCCTCATGGCGATTCATTAAATTTTGGTTATTGGTATCAGCAGTATGATTCAGTAAACCAAGGGTATAGAATTTTCTTTAGTTCTGTCATTATAAAAGATCCGGGCTGTGACTCAATTTATTATATTTTTCACATGCATGGAAATGATGATGGGTTGAACGTTGATAAATTACTGATGACCAAAGTTTCTATGACAAGGAATAATGGTTTAGGAGATGTCATTTCCAAAAATAATTGCGTTATTGAAGATTCTTTAGGTCAGGGTGGATTATCAGCCATAAGGCATAGCAATAACAATGACTGGTGGTTGTTTTTTGGTGAAGCCAACCAGTCAAAGTATTTCAGGATACTTATTGATCCGGAAGGTATTCATATATTTGATAAACTCAATATCGGGTTTGTAATTCCAAACAGAGACTGTGTCTCTGCTTTTTCACCTGATGGGACAAAGTTTGCCTTTATTTCTGATCTGCCTACAAACCCAAATACACAACTATCTTTTCATCCTGCCGGCGTTTTTGACTTTGACCGGTCGACAGGTTTACTCAGCAATTACAGGGATATTTCTTTCCTCGATAGCAATACCTGGGTGTATGGATGCAGTTTTTCACCCAATTCCCGCTTTTTATATGCACCTCTCGGTAAAAGATTGTATCAGTGGGATCTGCAGGACAGTTTTAACCCTAATTTTGAAGCCACAGTGGTTGCAACATGGGATGGTTTCCGGTATATGAATATTGTTCCTACGATGTTTGGCTTCATTCATGGAGCCCCTGATGGTAAGATTTATATTACAAGTGCTACGCCTTATTTCCATATCATCAACCAACCCGATATGCCAGGCACTTTATGCGAGGTTATTCAAAGAGCCATCACTCTGCCGAAAATAAATTACGGTGCTCCTCCCAATGTTCCCAACTATCGAATAGGTTACCCTCAGGGAGTGGATGAAACGAATATTCCTGCGTCCGGTTTATGCAATATTACCGTAATACCCAATCCTGCACATGAATGGGTCAGATTTGAGACGGACATTGCAAACAACAATAAACCAATGGAGTTTCAAATACTGAGCTTACTGGGATCGGTTATCCATAAAGAATATTTTGCACCATACCAGGGGTTGGTGAGGTATAACGTATCCTCTTTGCCTTCAGGCATCTATTTTGCTGTCCTGAAAAAGAACAATACTATAGTGGCCAAAGGTAAGTTCGTGGTTGAAAAGTAAATATCCACGTTGGCCGTAGCCTCTGGCTACGTCCTTAATACTTCCGGCATATTGCCGAAGTTGTTGTTATCCGCGGATTCCAAACCACAAATTATTTCGTGCTAATTTGTGAAATTTGTGGACTTAGAAAGTCCCCCACGTCTCCTGGTCCAGGCTCCAGTAGTGGATGGCCTCGGCCAGGTGCTCCACTTTGATATCCGTGGCGTTCTTCAGCAAGGCCATTTCAGAAGATGCAGAGGCAACTTTTCAGGTACAGTATTGTCTGGAGGTTGCAGATAATTTGTATCTTTGCGCTTCTGTTTCAGGAAGACTCCTGACAGGCTTTAACAGTGAATTTTAAAAATGAATCTATGAAGAAAATCCTTACCCTTTTTACCGTATTATGTGTGAGTACCCTACTGGTATCCGGGCAAAGTATCAGCCTGTCGAATGCCGACGGCCCCATCCCCAATGATGGGATCATGATGGTTTCCGGCGACATGAACCTGCCTATGGTTGCCCACGTTTTTGTGACCAATAACACCAGCTCAGGTATTGATGTCATGGTGAAGAAAGTCATCATCGATACCGTACCCGGTACCAGCAACTTTTTCTGCTGGGTGCTCTGCTATCCTCCTAACATTTACGAGCCGCCTGATGCCATGGGGTTAGGTCCCAACCAGACCAATTCCAGTAGCTTCACGGGTGACTATGATGCAGCCGGCATTAAAGGAATCTCCAAGATACGGTATGTGTTTTATATCAAGAACCATCCCACGGATTCTGCCTGTGTCCAGGTGTTTTATAATGCCGGGTATCTTGGAACCGATGATGTTTACGGCCCGGGAGTCCGTTTTTCGGCAGCATATCCCAATCCTGCTTCCAGCCTGGTGTCGTTCAACTACCAACTGCCTGCTGACGGCAGTGCCAACGCATTCGTAAGAGTAGTCAACCTTCTCGGGGAGGAAGTGGCTAATGCACCTCTGGCTGAATCCAACGGGAAACTCGACCTTCCGGTGGGTGATCTTCAAAAAGGCATTTATTTCTATTCACTCCTGGTGAATGGTGAAAGCCTTGTTACCCGGAAGCTGGTGATCAGGTAGTCTTTTAATTAAAGGATAAAAGAAAAGAAGGCGTCCTTTTGGGACGCCTTCTTTTCTTTATAGATTTAATGCCCTCAGGCCGGGCGGGCCCCGTAGCCGCAACGCGACTGCTTTTTATGCTCCTCGTCTCGCCTTCGGCAAGACTCCCCCTCACATACGTTCGGGCCGCATAAAAAAAAAGGTCGCTTATGCGGCTACTGATATTGTTTTTAGTGCAACATTGGTTATTAGTTCTTGATTTTCGCCAGGTTGTGAGCTATTGCAAGCAATCCAGTCTCCATTTCCACCTTATTAGTCCACTGAGCAAAAATCTGCCTGAGTACATCTTGTAACCGCTCACTGCGAAAACGATTGATTGACAACTCTAACCGGGTGATGTTCATTAATCATCTCATCCAATGAAGGAGGTAGTTACAATTAGTTGCAAATCAAGTATTTAAATGCAATAGGGATCAAGCCTAAAGTGGGTCGCCGAGAACCCAGGGCCGCCCTTTTCCCTGCCTGCCGAAAGCAGTCAGGCAGGTTTCGAGCCTTTCTTTTGGGCCTGTCTGCTGCCAGGCAGGCGTGCAAAAGAAAGGCTCAATCTAAAATTAAAAGAGGCTGCCTCGCTTTTAAGACAGCCATTTTTTTTTGTGAATCATCTGGTAACAGAGCCTGAAGAATGATCAATTCAGGGGATCAAAGAAATGGAAGCTAGAGTCCAAACTCCTTTTTGACGGCCGGCACCATATCGGTCTTCTCCCAGGTAAAGAACTCCACCTCTTTGATCCAGACATTCCTGCCGTCTTTTTTCGCAGCTTTGCCGCCTTTTACGGGGTAATAGAAGGTCACAGGCTTTTTCTCGCAGTCGCGTCCGAAATGACCATAAGTAGCCGTCGGCAGGAAGATAGGGTTCTTCAGACCGAACTTCTCTACGATCTTAAAAGGACGCAGGTCAAAGATCTTTAACACTTTCTCGGCGATTTCTCCATCGGTGATCAATTGTCCTTTTTTGTTTTTAACCTTGGCACTGCCAAAAGTATTGACATAGATGCCGAGTGGTTCAGCCACGCCGATGGCATAAGCCACCTGAACGAGCACCTCCCCGGCCACGCCGGCTGCCACAAGGTTTTTAGCCAAATGCCGCATGGCATAGGCAGCAGAACGGTCGACCTTGGAAGCATCTTTTCCCGAGAAGGCTCCGCCACCATGGGCTCCCCGTCCTCCGTAAGTGTCAACAATGATCTTTCTTCCGGTCAGACCGGTGTCGCCATGAGGTCCGCCGATGACGAACTTACCGGTAGGGTTGACCAGCAGCCGGGTGGAGTCGGTAAAGAGCTTTCTCTGTTCCGGTTTCAGGTTTTTCTTTACCCTTGGGATGAGATGCTTGATGATGTCCTGTTTAATGATCTCCTGGGTCTGTTTCTCGGTGGTTTTCTTTTTGGGGACCACTTCATCATCGTGCTGGGTAGAGATGACAATGGTTTCTATCCTTTCGGCCTTGCCCTTGTCATTATAAAGGATGGTCACCTGGGATTTGGAGTCGGGCCTCAGGTATTTCATCACTTTGCCTTCCTTGCGGATTTTGGCAAGGTCCTGCACCAGGCGATGGGCGATCTCAATGGGCAGGGGTGCCAGGTTGTCCATTTCATCGTTGGCATAGCCGAACATCATGCCCTGGTCTCCGGCGCCTTGTTCTTCGGGCTTCCTACGGACCACACCCTGGCGGATGTCTTGTGACTGCTCATGGATGGTGGAGATGATACCGCAGGAGTCAGCATCAAAGCGGTACTCAGCCTTGGTGTACCCAATGGATTTCAGGGTGCCTCTGACCACATCCTGGATGTCGATGTAAGCTTCAGTCTTCACTTCGCCACTGCAGACCACCAGGCCGGTGGTGACCAGGGTCTCACAGGCTACCTTGCTCTCAGGGTCCCAGCGAAGGAACTCGTCGAGAAGGGCGTCGGAAATCTGATCGGCGATTTTATCGGGATGTCCTTCTGAAACTGATTCAGATGAAAAATAATAAGCCATAAATATGAATGATTTACTGTTTAGATATGAAAATTGAGGGGCAAAAATACAAAATTCCCTGACTTCAAAAAGGCCGGTACTACCCTTTTTGTGTCAACTGCTGGAAGACTGCCTCCAGCTTTTGTTCCTCCCTGACCAGTGATAATACTGTAAGTTGATGATCTACAGCGAACTGGAAAATAACCGGGCGAATATCCTCGGGTATGGAAGTCTCCATTCTCCAATTCGTGGCTCCCAGCGAGCTCACCTTCCCGATGCCCGGGATCTCCAACAGGAGTTCTTCCGAAACCGTCTGGTTCAGTTCCAGCAGGATGACCTGCCTGGAAGTCTCCAGGTGGGACAGGGAAAGGGTTTGGTCGTCGGCGATGATATGTCCCTGGTCTATGATGATGACCCTGTCGCATACTGCTTCCACTTCCTGCATGATGTGAGTGGAAAGCATGACGGTCTTTTCTTTGCCGATCTCGGCGATCAGGTTCCTGATCTCTATTAGTTGGTTGGGATCGAGTCCTGAGGTGGGCTCATCCAGGATCAGTACTTCAGGATCATGCAAAAGGACCTGGGCGAGTCCTGCCCGTTGGCGGTATCCTTTGGAAAGTGCACCGATTTTTTTTTGCTGCTCCCCTCCCAGTCCGGTAAGTCCAATCACCTTTTCGATCTGTTTCTCAGGCTGGCGAAGATGATGAAGTCCTGCGATAAACCGCAGGTATTCACGAACATACATGTCAAGGTAGAGGGGATTGTTTTCCGGTAGGTATCCTACCTTTTTCCTTACCTCCAGGCTGTATTCCAGGACATCAAACCCGCAAACACTGGCCTCTCCTGAGGTGGGCGGGATGAAACAGGAGAGAATTTTCATCATGGTTGACTTCCCTGCACCGTTGGGGCCCAGGAATCCCACCACTTCTCCCTTTGAGATGGAAAAACTCACCTGGTCCAGCGCTTTCTGCTTACCGTATATTTTAGTCACTCGATTGACGGTCACTGACATGGTTGCGGGTTTTAGACGGCAAAGGTAGCCATTATAATGATGATCCTGCCGGAAGCACTTTAAGGACCGTTGAAAATAATCTGTATGTTTGCGGGCATGGACCATGAGATACCTTTCGAATTTTTTGAGCTTTCCAACGGGATGAAGCTGGTACATCTGCAGCAGTCTTCACCTGTCTCCCATGCCGGTATCATCATCGACGCCGGCAGCAGGCATGAGACGGCCAGGGAGCATGGGATCGCTCATTTCATAGAGCACGGACTTTTCAAAGGGACAGAAAAGCGAAAAGCTTTCCATGTGATATCAAGACTGGAGAAGGTGGGAGGAGACCTGAATGCTTATACGGCCAGGGAAGAGATCTTTATTTATGCTTCTTTTCTCAAAGATTATACCGGCAGGACACTGGAATTATTTAACGACATCCTCTTCCATTCCACCTTTCCTGACCATGAAATGGATAAAGAGAAGATGGTCATCATCGATGAGATCAATTCCTATAAAGATAACCCTTACGAAAACATTCACGATCAGTTCGACGAGATGTTGTACCCCGGACACCCTCTGGGAAGAAACATCCTGGGGACCAAGGCTATGGTCAGGTCTTTCAACAGGGAACACGTCAGGGGATTCATGTCAAGAAATTTCCTTCCTGAAAGGATGATCCTCTGCTCCGTTGGCAACATCAGCGGTAAAGAACTGTTTGGCATCGCCTCCAGGTACCTGGACGACGGGCAAAAGAGGGAACCCCTTGCTGCCACCGTCAGCCCACTGGAGTTCAGGAATGCTGATTACCGGGCCTTTACGAGTCTTCTTCCCAAAAGGACCTATCAGACCCATGCCATCATTGGCGGACTGGCCTACTCCTACCTTGAAGAAAAGCGACAGGCGTTTTCCTTGCTGATCAACCTGCTGGGCGGACCGGGAATGACCTCAAGGCTGAATATGAACATAAGGGAGAAATTCGGGCATTGTTACCAGATTGAGGCCAATTATGCTCCTTTCAGGGAGACCGGTATGTTCTCCATTTATGCAGGCACCGACCGGCAGTATTTTGAGAAAACCATGGAACTGATACAGAAAGAGACCAATAGGCTGATCCGGGAAAAGATGGGCGGTATCCAGCTCCATCAGGCGAAGCAGCAGTTTATTGGCCAGATGGCCATCAGCCTTGAGTCCAATTTAAACCAGATGCTTTCCATGGGAAAGAGCTTCCAGGTCTTCCGGAAGGTTGACAACTTCAGGGAGATGGTGAAGAAAATTGAAAATGTGAGTGAATCGGACCTCCTGGCCGTGGCCGGGGAGGTGCTTCCCCTGCAGGGACTGAGCACCCTGGCCTATCTTTCCAAATGATGCAGGATAATGAATAACGAAACAGATCAGTATGCCCTGTCGCATACCAGCCCTGAAAGTCCGCTCCTGTACAGGATACACCGCGAGACTCATCTCCGGCAGGCCTTTCCGCGTATGCTCTCAGGTCCGGTCCAGGGGATGCTGCTGAAAATGGTGAGCTGTATGATCAGGCCTGACCGTATTCTTGAGATAGGGACCTTTACCGGTTATTCCGCCATCTGCCTGGCACAGGGGCTCAATCCCGGTGGCAGGCTTGACACCATAGAAATCAACCCGGAGCTGGAAGATCTCATACTGGATTATATGAAGGAGGCAGGACTGGAAGACCGCGTACGGCTTCATATCGGTGACGCTCTTGATCTGATGGTAAAAATGGAAGGACCCTATGACCTGGTGTTCATTGATGCAGATAAGGAACAGTATCTTTCTTATTATCAATGTGTTATTGATAAGGTAAGGTCAGGGGGCTTCATTCTTGCCGACAACGTGCTATGGGGTGGGAAAGTTTTACAGGAGGTACTGCCTTCCGACAAGGAAGCTTTTGGTATTCAGAGGTTCAATGAGTTCGTCATGAAGGATCCCCGGGTGGAGAAGTTGCTGCTCCCCCTGCGTGATGGGGTCATGATCCTGAGGAAATGCTGATCACAGCACCCTGAAAGGATACCGGGCTTTCTGCCTGAGTTCTTCGTTGGCCTGTATTACTTTCTTTTTAAGTCCTTCCTTGAAATTTATCATTTTTTCAGTCAGCGCCGGGTCGTTGTTGCTCATGATCTGGACGGCCAGTATGGCTGCATTTCTTGCGGCATCGAGCCCGACGGTGGCCACCGGGATGCCGGGAGGCATCTGGAGGATGGACAAGATGCTGTCCCACCCGTCGATGGAGTTGGATGACTTGATTGGAACGCCAATAACCGGCAAATGGGTCATGGAGGCGATCACCCCGGGGAGGTGAGCTGCTCCTCCGGCACCGGCGATGATCACCCTGATTCCTCTGTTGTAAGCACTGCCTGCGAATTCAGCCACCTTTTCAGGGGTGCGGTGGGCAGATAAGGCATTGATTTCGAAGGGGATCTCGAGTTCATTAAAGAGTTTGGCCGCTTCCTCCATCACCGGGAGATCGGAGGTGCTGCCCATGATAATGCTGACTACTGGGTTCATGAAAGTTAATAATTTTAGGCAAAGATAGAAGCAGAAATTCGATTAAAAAGCAGAAAATTAATATGTTTGCAAAAAATTCTATTGAATGGGTGACATCAAGATCCATGACCGGCATTTTAAACCGTATCTGTCGGGGTCAGAAATTGATAAGGCAGTCGAGAAGGTAGCCGCGTCCATCAGGGAAGAATTGTCGGAGAAGAACCCCTTGTTCCTTGTGATCCTCAACGGTGCATTCATCTTTGCTGCCGACCTGATCAGGCGAATGGATTTTCCTTGTCAGATATCCTTTGTCAAGTTGTCGTCTTATGTTGGGACGAAAACAACCGCCCAGGTGCACCAGCTTATCGGGCTGAATGAAGACCTGAGGGGAAGGACCGTGGTGGTGGTGGAGGATATCGTTGATACGGGTCTTACGCTGGCCAGGCTGAGGGAGCAAGTGCTGGAGCATGTGCCTGCCGAACTGAAGATCGCCGCCCTGTTGTTTAAACCTCATTCATTCATGGAGAATTTTGACCTGGATTACGTGGGACTCGAGATTCCGGATGATTTTATCGTGGGTTACGGTCTGGATTATAACGGCTATGGCCGAAACCTGCCTGAGATTTATCAAATCTGTTCATAAAGAATAAGTTATGTTCAATATCGTCATATTTGGCCCACCGGGTGCAGGAAAGGGAACACAGTCATTCAGGATAGCGACCCGGTATCAGTTGAAGCACATCTCCACAGGAGAAATCCTCAGGGAGGAGATCAGGAAGGGCAGTAATCTGGGTGTTTCGGCAGCGCAGTACATGGAGAGGGGTGAGTTGGTCCCCGACGAGATGCTCATAGAGATCCTTCGCAGGCTGATCGAGGAGAACCGGTACATCAACGGGTTTGTCTTTGACGGATACCCGCGGACCCTGATCCAGGCAGAGGTGTTGGATGAGGTGATGGTGAAAGAGGGGATCTGCATCAACCTGGTCCTTTCCCTGGAAGTAAATGAGGAAGAGCTTGTTGCCAGGCTGTCCAAAAGAGCTGAGGACCAATTCCGTTCGGATGACAGGCCCGAGGTGATCCATCAGCGGCTGATCACCTACCACAAGCAGACAGCTCCTTTGCTTGATTATTTTAAGAAGCAGGGCAAGCTGGTCTCGGTGATGGGGATAGGCAGCATTGACGATATCAGCGAAAAGCTTTATAATGAAATAGATACGGCATACCCCTGACAAGCTGATGGCGGTCTCCAATTTTGTTGATTATATCAAGATTTTCTGCCGTTCCGGCAAAGGAGGGGCAGGGTCGGTGCATTTCATCCGTACCAGGCTGAATCCCCGCGGCGGCCCTGATGGCGGCGACGGCGGCAGGGGAGGACACATCATCCTCAAAGGCAATGCCCAGCTATGGACCCTGTTGCACCTTCGTTATACCAAGCACCTTCATGCCGGTGACGGGACACCGGGTTCCGGGCAGCTGAAGACCGGTGCCGACGGGAAAGACGTGATCATAGAAGTACCTCTCGGAACCATCGCACGGGATGCCGAGACCGGTGAAGTGGAATGTGAGATCACCCATGATGGAGAAAGCATCGTCTGGATCAAAGGAGGCCGGGGTGGACTGGGTAACGACCATTTTAAGTCATCCACTTTCCAGACGCCTCGTTTTGCTCAACCCGGAGAACCCGGACTGGAAGGATGGAAGGTGCTGGAACTGAAAATCCTGGCCGATGTCGGCCTTGTCGGTTTCCCCAATGCCGGAAAGTCAACCTTGTTATCGGTCGTCTCTGCGGCAAGACCCGAGATTGCCGACTATCCTTTTACAACACTGAGGCCAAACCTTGGTATTGTTGCATACCGCGACGACAGGTCCTTCGTGATGGCAGACATTCCGGGCATCATCGAAGGTGCCCATGAAGGGAAAGGCCTGGGGCTGCGTTTCCTAAGGCATATCGAAAGGAATGCCGTGCTGTTGTTCATGGTCCCTGTTGATGCTCCCAGCATCAGGCAGGAATATGCCGTCCTGTTGAATGAGCTGAAAGAGTACAACCCCGAGTTGCTCGACAAGGCCAGGGTACTGGCCGTAACCAAGGCCGATCTCCTTGATGAAGATTTGTTAAAGGAAATGGAGAAAGATCTGCCTCCTTCTGTCCCCTCTGTATTCATCTCCTCCCATACCACATTGGGTATCACCAGGCTGAAGGATGTTCTCTGGAAACAGCTGAACCATTAATGTGAAATCCATCCATGTCGGACAGCATCATTGAATTTCTGAAACAACTGGACCAGGGAATGCTCCTGGTCATCAACGGCAACCACAACGGGTTTCTCGATTTTGTGATGTACTGGCTGAGCAACCGGCCGGTCTGGATTCCTCTCTATTTATTTTTGATAGGTTTACTTTTTAAGTTCTACAGAAGAACTGCCTGGTGGATCCTTCTGGGTGCGGTGCTGATGATCCTGATCAACGACCAGGCTTCCGTTCATCTCTTTAAAAATGTCTTTCACCGCTTGCGCCCTTGTCATGAACCTGTACTGGAAGGGATATTGCACCTGGTGAAGGGAAAATGCGGAGGCCCCTATGGGTTTGTGTCATCACACGCAGCCAATACCTTTGCCCTGGCCACCTTCCTGTATCCATTTCTGAAGCCCAGGATGAAATGGCTTGCCGTCGCCATGATCGTATGGGCCGGCGCCGTCTCTTATTCAAGAATCTATCTGGGAGTTCATTATCCCGGGGATGTTCTCGGGGGGATTTTCTTAGGGTCGTTGGTTGGCTGGATGATGAGGACCCTGACCCTGAGATGGATCAATACCCGTAGTAGCGTCCCGTCGTCTGGTCAGGGACCAGCTTAAACACACACACCTCGCGGATGGCGGGAAGGTTATACGGGAATTCCCTGCCGGTGTACTGTTTCATGATCACGTTCATGGCATCAGTTTTCGCCTCGATTTCTTCAATGAATTCCACTTTACCGAACAGGATCACGCTTTTATATTTCATGCCGTAGCTGCAGGCGACCTCTTCATTTTGGTACCGCAGTTGATAATCGGTGCTGAAGGCCAGGCACACCGCGGGATGATCACGCAGGATGCTGATTTTCTTTCCCATGGGTGATGAATGTAGGTACACCACTCCGTTTTCATATCCGAAATTCATCGGGACCACGTAGGGCGCCCCTTCGGCATCGACCATGGAAAGGTGACACACCTGGGACCTGGTGATCACCTCGTCAAATTCTTTCTGCTGATATACCTGCCTCACTTTCATCGGAATATATTTTGTCGGGTTTGGCGCCTTTAATTACTGGGTACAAAGGTAAGTTTTTCGGAATAATTTCAGGACAGTGCCGGGCCTGTTGTTTTGATGATGTTTGTCCTGCAACCAAGTCCTGTGGGCTGGATCGCCCATTGATTCAAAATTGGTTACATTTGTCAAAAATTATCATCATGCCTGAAAAAATGATACCTGCCAAAGTCACCACCCACGTGCTGCAGGAGATGAAGCTGAGAGGGGAAAAGATTGCCATGCTGACGGCTTATGATTACTCTTTTGCCAGCCTGCTTGATGCTGCCGGCATAGAGGTGATTCTTGTTGGAGACTCTGCCTCCAACGTAATGGCCGGGCACAGGACCACCCTTCCCATCACGCTGAACGAGATGATCTATCATGCGTCTTCGGTGGTGAGAGGTGTTTCAAGGGCCCTGGTCGTGGTGGACCTGCCTTTCGGGACTTACCAGGGCAACTCCAAGGAAGCCCTGAATTCGGCCATCCGGATCATGAAAGAATCGGGTGCCGATGCTGTCAAGATGGAAGGCGGAAGGGAAGTCCTGGAATCCATCGACAGGATCCTCTCTGCCGGGATACCCGTGATGGGACACCTGGGCCTGACCCCCCAGGCCATCCATAAGTTTGGTACCTATGTGGTGAGGGCGACAGAAGAGGCTGAAGCCTCGAAGCTGGTGGAAGATGCACACCTCCTGGAACAGGCGGGCGATTTTGCCATCGTCCTTGAAAAAATTCCGGCAGTCCTGGCTGCAAAGGTCACCGGGGAGATCAGGATCCCTATCATCGGCATTGGTGCAGGCAGTGATGTCGACGGACAGGTGCTGGTTCTTCATGACATGCTCGGTCTGAATACCAAATTCAGCCCCCGTTTTCTGAGGAGGTACCACAATCTGTCGGCGGAAGTCGACCAGTCGGTGAAAAAATATATCAGGGATATCAAATCACTTGATTTTCCTAATGAAAAGGAACAATATTGATCTGAAAGACAGGGTACTGTACGAAGACAACCATTTGCTGGTCATCAACAAGCTTCCGGGTGAGATCGTCCAGGGTGACAAGACCGGCGATACCCCCCTGAGTGATCATTTAAAATCCTATCTTAAAGAAAAATACCATAAGCCGGGCAAGGTGTTTCTCGGGGTGATCCACCGCCTCGACCGGCCGGTGAGCGGACTGGTGGCCTTTGCCCGCACCAGCAAGTCGCTGGCCCGGATGAATGAGCTGCTCAAGGAACGTTCCGTCAGAAAAGTCTACTGGGCTGTGTCGGCCCAGCCCCCTACGGACGCCACGGGAACGCTGGTTCATTATCTCAGGAGAAATGAGGCCAAGAACCTCTCTTATGCTTATGATCATGAAGTGCCCGGTTCCCAGAGGGCAGAACTGGATTATGCCCTGGTGGCCAGAAGCGACCGCTATTGTTTGCTGGAGGTGAACCTCAAAACAGGCCGTCATCACCAGATCAGGGCGCAGCTGGCCGCCATCGGATGCCCCATCAAAGGCGACCTGAAATATGGCTTCCCCAGGAGCAACCCCGACGGGTCCATTCATCTGCATTCCAGGTACCTGGAGTTTCTCCACCCGGTGAAGAAAGAAATCATTTCCCTCACCGGCGATCCGCCTGATGATGTCATCTGGAACTATTTCATATCTTTATCAAAATAAAACCATGAAAAAACCCAAACCATCAGCACAACAGGTAAGTGATTTCGTCAGGCTGCCCTCCGTGGCCTTGGTTGGTGTGTCATCCGACCCCAAAAAATTTGGAGCCACTGCCTTTACAGACCTGAGAAAACGAGGCTGGAACGTGATTCCTGTCAATCCGAAAATGACCACCATTGGCGAAGTTCCCTGTTACCCCGATCTGAAGAGCATCCCCGAATCTGTCGCCGGGGTAGTGAGCATGGTGCCAAAAAGCGAGACTGCCGGTGTCGTGCGCCAGGCGAAAGAAGCCGGAATCACGAATTTGTGGATTCAGCAGCACAGTGAGACAGAAGAAGTGGTGGGAATGTGCCGTGATTGGCAGATGAATGCCATCTTCGGAGAGTGCATCCTGATGCATTGCCCTCCTGTAAAATCTGTCCATGGGTTTCACCGCTGGCTTAATAATCTTTTCCATCCCCTGAGGTAATTACTCCCCGGTTAACATATTAATTGTCAAATACATATAAGAATGATAGTTGTATTTGTACTCTATCTGGTGATCGTATTGGGCCTGGCCGTCTGGTCGGCTATGAGGTCCAAGACCAACAGCGATTTTGTTTTGGGAGGAAAGAAGATCTCAGGGGTTTCTCTGGCCTTGTCGGAACGTTCCACCGGTGAGTCGGCCTGGTTGTTGTTAGGTCTGACCGGTGAGGCCTATGCGCTTGGTTTTCAAAGCATCTGGGTGGCCATCGGTTGTGTGGTAGGGATCTTTTTTATCTGGATCGTCATGTCGGGGCCTCTCAGAAAAGAGACAGAAAGGACCGGTGCCCTCACCATACCCAGCCTGCTGTCAAGGAAATTCCCGGGGACCGAGAGACCCATCGGTATCCTCTCGGCAATCATCGTCATTTTCTTTTTCCTGTTTTATATAGCTGCCCAATTCAAGGGTGCAGGAGGGGTGTTTGAAAAGACCTTCCGCTTGGATCCCTTCTGGGGCATGATCATCGGTTCACTGGTAGTGGTGGTGTACACCTCCTTCGGCGGATTTATAGCAGTAGTTGCCACCGATGTTTTCCAGGCTATTTTGATGATCTTTACCCTCATCGCCCTGCCGGTGATCCTTTTTATTTTGCTGGCCAGCCATCATGTGGACCTGGCTGCCAACCTGAAGCTGGCGGGCGAGGGGTACAACTCAATGACGGGAGGAATGGCAGGCAGTACTGCTGCTTTAGCCATCATCAACGGTCTCTGCTGGGCATTCGGATATACCGGCCAGCCGCAGCTGTTATCGAGGATGATGGCCATGAAAAGTCAGAAAGATGTGAAAACGGCCATCTGGGTGGCATTGTCATGGACCCTGGTGGCCTATGTGGGCGCTATCATGATCGGGGTGATTGGAAAGGCTATGATATTGTCGGGAAAAATCCCGGGACTCCCTGCAGAGGTCGCAGATGCAGAGCAAATCCTTCCCATACTCACCATGACCCTGATGCAGCCCATACTGGCCGGAGTACTGCTTTCGGGAGTGGTCTCGGCCATGATGTCGACTGCCTCATCGGAACTGATCATCTGTTCCTCTTCCATGAGCGAGGATATATACAGCAATGTCAGCAAAAAGAAGCTGGCGGATAAAAAGATGATCCTGCTCAATAAGCTGCTGACCCTGGGGATCGGTGTCCTGGCGTTCGTCATCGTGCTTTTACTGCCCGACACCATTTTTCGCCTGGTATCTTATTCCTGGGCAGGCATAGGATCGTCGTTCGGGCCGGCCCTGCTGTTACTTCTTTTCTGGAAGAAATTCTCCAGGGCCGGAGTCTTTGCTTCTCTGATCAGCGGTTCATTGAGTGCCATTCTCTGGAAGGAGTTCCTGTTGCCGGTGACTAAGATCTCGGAGATCTTCGGCAGTTTTGTGGTCGCCTTCGTCATGGCAGTGCTTTTTTCACTTCTGATGCCAGAAAAAAAGGATGAAACCCGGTAAAGACACCGGAGGGGATCCCGGACCCCGGCTTCAGTTTCCTGAATATTCTTTTACCATAAGAAGACAGGCGACGAAAGCCGAGATCTTTGACCTCATCAGAAAGAAATATGTGGCCCTGACACCGGAGGAGTGGGTCAGGCAGCATGCTGTGAGATTCCTCCATGAAGAGCTGGGTGTGCCATTAGGAATGATGGTCCTCGAAAAAAAACTGGTCCTGAACCGGCTCGGGAAAAGGGCCGATATCCTGGTCTATGGTCTGGACAGAAATGCCCGTCTTCTGGTGGAATGCAAAGCCCCTGAAGTGAGGCTCAACCAGAAGGTTTTTGAGCAGATAGCCCGATATAACCTGGTCCTTAGAGTGCCGTTTCTTCTGGTTACCAATGGTATAAAACACCATTGTTTCGAGATCGACCACGGGTCGAACACCATCCTCTCCCTGGACCATATCCCGGACTGGAAAGAAATGAATGAGAAGCAAATTATAGAGTCAGAATAAAAAATCCTTAACTTTATCCGCTGTCCTGTATCCTCCAGAGAAGCGGCATTCGATGAATAAGTTAAAGAAAATCATCGTTTTATTCGTGTGCTCCACCTGGTGCATGGTCCCCTCGACATCTTTGTTTTCCCAAAGCAAAGAAGGGGGGCGATTTCAACCTAAGTGTTTCATTGTCAAGCTAAAAATCACAAAACAGGGTCAGAGTCCGGCCCTCGGTGATCAACAAGCTTTGCTCTCTGACTGGACGAAAAAACTTGGTTCTGTCTCCGTGGAAAGGCTTTTCCCCGGGCACGATCCCTTGCCTGTGTCTTCCAACGAAAACGTAACCGGTGAGAAAATCGATCTGAGCCTGTTCTACAGGGTCACCTACGACGGAGATCTGAAGCCTGATGAGGCCATCAGGAAAATTGGATCACAGCGGATTCTGGAGTACCTGGAACCGGAAGTGGAGGTCGATCCGCTCTTCGTCCCTGATGATGAAAAGCTCAGCAACCAGTATTACCTGAACAACATCCATGCTTATGAGGCATGGGACCTCTGTACCGGGGATTCTTCGGTGGTGGTGGGGATCGTCGATTCGGGTACTGACCTGGACCATGAGGACCTGGAGGGCCATGTAAAGATCAATATGGATGAACCCATTGACGGAGTGGATAACGATAACGATGGTTTTATTGATAACCGCTATGGCTGGGATTTGGGAGAGATGGATCCGGACCCTCAGGTAACCGGCGGGACAGGCAATGAGGCCCACGGGGTGCACATGTGTGGTATTGCAGCCGCTTCTACCAACAACGGTATAGGGGTTGCCGGGGTCGGGTTCGACTGCCGTTTTCTTCCGGTGAAGGTCAGCGACGCCCAGGGTGCCTTTGTAAGGGGTTATGAGGGAATCGTTTATGCTGCCGATCACGGTTGTAAAGTGATCAACTGTTCCTGGGGTTCTCTTTTCCCCCGGGGTCAGTTTGGACAGGATATAGTGAATTATGCCACTTTTAACAGGGATGCGCTGGTAGTGGCAGCCTGCGGTAACTCCGACAACGACCTTCCTTTTTACCCAGCTTCCTACGAGCATGTTCTCAGTGTGGGCGCTACCGGACCCTCCGATGAAAGAATGATCGTCAGTCCTGGTTATGCCAGCAACTACGGAGCTTTTATTGATGTATGTGCACCGGGTAAAAGCATCTTCAACACATGGAATTTTCCATATTTCTATAAGACCCTGTCAGGGACCTCCATGGCAGCCGCGGTGACCTCCGGCGCCGCCGCACTGGTACGTTCTGCTTTCCCGCAACTGAGCGCCCTCCAGGTAGCTGAACGGCTCAGGGTGACCTCCGATCGTATTGATACCCTGGCCCCCAACCTGCCTTTCCAGGGAAGGTTGGGCATGGGCCGGATCAACCTGTACAGGGCACTCACCGATACGATGATCCCTTCTATCAGGGTTCAAAATCCTCATTTTACGGATTTGGACAATGACCTCTTTGAACCCGGTGACACGGTTTATCTGACCGCAGTTTTTCAAAACTTACTTGCCATGGCTTCACAGGCGGAGGTAACTTTAAGCTGCGACCATCCTCTGGTCCAGATGCTGGATACTCTGGTCAGTCTTGGAGATATCCCGACTTTGGGATCCGCTTCCAACCTGAGCCATCCTTTCGTCTTCAGGCTGCTTCCCGGGATCAACAGCAGCGAATCGGTGGAGTTAAGACTCACTTACCACACCTCATCCAACACTTCTTTTGAATATCTCGTGCTGAACCTGAACTCCGGTTATCTGACCATTGAAACGGAACAACTCAAGACCACCCTCACCAGCACCGGCCGTTTAGGCTATAATGATGACCTGTGTGCCCAGGGTGCCGGGTTTTGCTATCAAAACGACCTCACCAGGATGAGAAGCGGAGGTTTTCTCATCGGCACCACCTACACCAGGGTATCCGATGCCACCCTAAATGCGGTCCTCAGTGGTTCTGACCCCGATTTCATTCCCCTGGAACGAATTCATGAAAATGTCAGCCCGCTGTACTCTGACAAGGAATACGAGGCCGTTTACAATGATGATGGTGCCGGCAGCCTCAGCTTGCCTGTAAAGGTCGTGCAGAAGACCATGTCCTGGGAAGGGGAAGAAAACAGCGGTTTCGTGATCCATGAGCTCAGAATCTCCAACACCGGCAGTACCGTCTTGTCAAATCTGTATGCTGGCTTGTTTGCCGACTGGGATATTAACCCGTTTGCTTCTGATTATGAGCAGGTTACCTGGGATTCAGAGCATCTGATGGGTATCACTTCAAACGGCAGCAGTGGTCCTGTCCTTGGAATATCCTTGTTGACGGAAGGTCCTGCCAAACATTATGCTTTTGATTTCGACGGCAGTAATGGCAGTATCAGGTTGGATGACGGCTTCACCACCCAGGAAAAATATTCGGCTTTAAAGACCAACCGCCATCAGGCCGGGGCAACACCGGGAGGGAACAATGTGGCCGACCTGATCTCCAGCGGCCCCCACCTTCTTTTTCCCGGTGACTCCCTGATCGTTGCCTTTGCCCAGCTGGCTGCCGGACATGTGGCAGGAATCTCCGGAGCTGCTTCAAGGGCCTGGGATGCTTATCACCAGGTGGAGGGAATGGAAATCCCTGCAAACGACAGCCATGGATCCGTATCTTGTTATCCCAATCCCGCAAAAGATGTTCTTTATGTGACTTTTAACCTGACGGGGTCCGATCACTTGAGAATTTTCCTGACGGATGAGACAGGAAGGCAGGTCATGAACCCCGTTCAGGTAGTGGGTAACAATGGAAGCAACCTCGTGGAAGTTCCTGTGCGACAGGAGAGACCGGGGATCTACCAGGTAGTCATTCAGGGAGAAAGATGCTGGCTGACCACCCGCTGCCTGGTCCTTCGCTGATCAGGAAAAGTACAGGTGCTGAAGCAGGATCTTCAGCCCTATCCCTGCCAGGATAAGTCCACCCACGATCTCCATCCTTTTACCGAAACGGTTCCCCGTTTTCTTTCCAAACAGAATACCCAACATGGCCACTACGAATGTGGTGAAACCTATGATGCCCATGGCAAGCCAGATGTTGTAGTGCAAGGTGCCGAAACTCACCCCGACAATGAGGGCGTCTATGCTGGTAGCCAGGGCCATCATCACCATGACTCTGATGTTAAGAGGATCAAAATCAGTGGGTTTATCTGAAGACCGGATGCTGTCGACGATCATCTTCAGTCCCAGGATCAGAAGTAGCCCAAAGGCAATCCAATGATCTGCTTCCTTTACCATCTCTGCAAGCCTCACCCCGACAACCCACCCGATCAAAGGCATCACCGCCTGGAAGATGGCGAGCACAAAAGCGATACGGGTGGCAGGGAAAAAGTCGATCTTTGTCCGGGCCACACCACAGGATATGGAAACGGCAAACGAGTCGAAGCAAAGGCCCAGGGCCACGAGAAACAGGGTCAATATTTCCATGGAAAGGATTTGCGCCAAAAATAATAGATTGTCAGGTACCCTGCATGGGTGAAAACCTTATTTTTGCTTCTGCCAACCAACACATTCCGGTATTGATTATGTTTACACCCGGTGTTTCCATCATTGATCAGCAGGTCTCCAGGCCGGTTCCGGGAGAACATTGCCTGGGTATCTACCTTTCGGGACAACAAATTGCCTTGATGCTGTTTTCTTCTGAGTACCGAAAAATCTTGGGTATGAGTCTGATCGAAAGCAGCGAGCCGTGGAACCCTGATCAGAACGATCAGGTCACCGGGCTCCTGGATTACCTGGTATCTTCACATGCCTGGTTTTCTGATCCGGCAGTTAGAATGACGTTCCTGTACCAAAGCAGCAGCTTCTCTCTCGTCCCTGAAACATTATATGATCCTTATTCCAAGGAACATCTTCTGGAGCCGGTTTTTCAAAACGAAACCAGCGATCTGATGTATGCTGAGAGATTGGAGTCGTATGATGCCTATGCCATGTATGCGGTGCCATGGAACCTGAACAACCAGCTTCGAACCCGTTTTGCTGATTATCATATCCTGCATCCCGACATTCCCTGGTTGAACCAGCTGATGCTGCATAAGCGAAAATCACACGGAGCAGATTCCATGGAACTGATGTTGGGCGGGACCAGGCTTACCCTCACCATAGTCAGGGATAATAAACTGTTGTATCACAACGAGTTTCCATATAAGACCTGGCAGGATGTCCTTTATTACATTCTGCTCGCTGCCGGTCAGCAAGATCTTTCTCCCGGAAAACTGAACCTGCAGATGGCCGGTTGGGGAGCCGATGATCCGGAGGGAAATGAACTTCTCGACAAGTACTTTAATTCCTGTCAGCCTCTTTCTTTTTCCTGCCTGGATCACATCCCTGCCGGGATGAAAAAGGGGCATTGCAACCGCCTGCTCCCACTTTTCAGCCTGAAGAAATGCGAATAATCAGTGGTTCACACCGGGGAAGGAAGATCATTCCTCCCCACAACCTGCCCGTGAGGCCAACCACCGACCTTGCCAAGGAAAGTCTGTTCAATATCCTGTGGAATTATTTGGAATTCAGTGAGATAAGAGTACTTGATCTGTTCGCAGGCACCGGGAATATTAGCCTTGAATTTGCCTCTCGTGGGGCGGTGGAAGTCGTGGCGGTGGACCAGCATCCCCGCTGTTCGGATTTCATCAGGAAGATGGCCATGCAGCTGGATTTCAGAAATCTGAAGGTGATACGTGCCGATGTGGTGCATTTTCTTAAACACCCGGGCCTGCCGTTTGATGTGATCTTTGCCGACCCTCCCTACGACTTGCAGGAGATCCGTCTGGTACCTGCCATGGTCTTTGACCAGGCCTGGCTGAACCCGGGAGGTTGGCTCATCGTGGAACATCCGAAAGAAGTGGTCCTTTCTGATCATCCCATGTATCAGGAGACCAGGATCTATGGGAAAGTGAATTTCTCTTTCTTCAGAAACCCTGAATAATACTACTGTTTCAGGATCTCATTAAAAAGGTTTTCTGCTCCTTCGCTGGGTTTAACAGCCGGGTAACGGTAGATGGTCCCTTCCGGATCAATGAGAACATAGAAGGGGTAGGCAAATACCTGGTAGTACTCGAGGAGTTCCGCGGAACCTTCAATGGGGAAAAAGGACCAGTCGAACTTTTTGTTCATCCGGAGAAAATTGGTTAGGGCCAGCGGATCCAGGTCACAGGAGATGTTCATGAATTCCACCTTCTGGCCGAACTTCTCCCTGAGTGAACTTTCCACTTTAAGTTCGGCAACGCAGTCGTCACACCAGGTGGTGAAAAAGCCCAGGTACACCCATTTGCCCATGCAGTCCTGCAAAGCTCTTTCCCTGCCAAATTGATCGATCATGGAGAAAGGGGGCGCCGGGCTGCCTTTATCAAAACGGGTGAGCACATGGACCAGGTTGGTGGCTATGATGCGATGTTCTGAAAATTTGCTGGACTGCCCCAACTGAGTTATCATCCTGAGGATGTTTGCCTTGGAAAAAGAAGGATCGTGATACAGTTCCCCCAGGTTTTTCAACAGGACCAGCTCTCGAAGTCGCTCGCTCCAGAGAATGGCATCTTTTCCCAGGGTGTCGGTGAGGGCTAAAAGATCACACTTTTGGTTAATGGTAAAGTCCAGGTCTCTGAAAGTGATGTTCTTCGAAGCGCTTGTCAGATATTGATCGAATATATCATTGAAATACATCATGTACCCCGGATTGTTGTACAGAATGGGCTTGTCTCTCAAATAGGTATCAAAATGCTGTGCCGTACTCCACCTCCTGACCATTCCTTCCAGCATGGCGAGGCTGTAACGGCAGTATAAAGCGGTGAAGTTCCCTGTCTCCGGGTGAAAAAGAGGGGTCACCACCAGCATCAGGGAATCAAACAACCGGGTGCTCCTTTGCTTCAGCATCTGTTCTCCGTGTTGTGCCAGGAAAGACTGGTAGAGGCTGTCGAACCGGGGGATCATAAGATTGGGGTCCCCGGAAGAGGTAAATTCGATTTTCAACGGAAGGACCTGTTTTACCTGAGGGACTCTCACTTGCAACAGGCTGTCATAGTTGGTGAGGACCCGGCAACGCTGATGTTGTCCCGGTAACAGGAAAAATGAGGTACTCCAGGGCCCGATGGAGATGGTGGCCGGGAGGGTGTCTTCAACCTCCACCTGGAGGGAGAAATCTCCTTTCACGCTGATGACGGCCGTCCCCAGAAGGTCCTTCTGCCCGGTGACAGGGTCGGAAAGCACCCAGAGGTACAGGGTCTTGTTGTAGAAACCGCTGATATGACCTTCTATCCGGGTATCCAGGGCAAACAGTCCTGTCTGACTGCAGAGCAGAATTATACCGGCCAACAGTCTTCTCATGTTCTTTATCTTGATGTGCGGATAACGCTGCAAAACCAGAAATTATTGGAGGCTCAGTCCTTCCGGAACGAAAAGCCCCGGATCCCCGCCATTTTTAATGACTTCCCTGACAAGGGAGGAATGGATGGCTGCATACTGGGGTTCAGCAAGCAGAAAGACCGTCTCGATATCTGGTTGCAACTGCTTGTTAACCTGTCCGATGCTCCATTCGTAGGCAAAATCGGCACTGGTCCTGAGTCCCCTGAGAATGAAAGAAGCCTGTTGCTTTTTGCAGTAATCGATCGTCAGCCCGGAATAATGGTCCACCACAACGCCCGGATGATCCTTAAAAACCTCCCTGAGCCAGTGGATGCGTTTCTCAAGTGGATAAAAGGATGATTTGGTCGAATTTTCACCAATGGCAATGATGACCTTGTCAAACAGTCCCAATGCCCTGATTATCAGTGATTCGTGACCACGGGTCACAGGATCGAAGGATCCGGGGAACACGGCAGTTCTCATTATAGTGCGGGTATTAGAATAAGGGATAAAAGTACGATATTTTATTTTGACTATTTTTACTTGCCTAAAGCAGTGGTCGCGAAGGCGGCTTCCATGATGGTAAATTCGTTATAGGGTGCAGAGATATTTCAACAAATTCGCTTATGTTGCCTTCATCATCCTGATGAACCTGACCTTTGCCCTGCTCAGGATACTCCCTGTTTTCCTCAGGATGCTTCCAAAGAAAAGGAATCCCGGAGATATCATTCTTTATCCTTATGCTTTTGAGGGATCTGACGGTTACATCCGCAGGTTCAGGGAGTATTTCAGGTACCTGGACCAGGATGGGCTGAAGTACCGTTGCTGCAATGTATTTACCGATGTTTATGCCCGTTCTCAGCTGGCCGGTTCCAGGAGTCGGCAGTACTGGTTTTACCTCCGCGTACTGTGGAAAAGAGTGCCACAGGTAGCGGCCGCAAGGAATTACAGGGCAGCCTTCATACAGCGCGGACTCTTTCCGGTGTATTTCGATCTGAAACACCCTCACCTCGAACGAATGATCAAAAAGATCAATCCCTGGGTGACCATTGACTTCTGGGACTCTGTGTTCGAAAGGCAGGGTCAGCTGGTTGCGGAGACGGTTCGGTGGGCTCATCAGTTGTCGCTGTCGAACGAGTTCCTGATGGATCAGTTCCCGGAGTTCACGGGTAAGAGAGTCCTGTGGAAGGTAGCTGTCAACCTTCACCACTACCAGGTGAAAACCTCCTACACGATCGAAGGTAATGCCCGACTGTTCTGGACGGGCCTTCCACATAACCTGCCCTATATCGAACGATATCTTCCCATCCTCAGGGAAGTCTCTGAACAGATCCCTCTCACCCTGGTCCTGGTCTGTCAGAAACCATTACTCTGTGAAGGACTTGAAGTTGAATATCATCCCTGGGAGGCATCCACCTTCTTCAAACTGTTGCAATCGGCCGATGTGGGAATCTATCCTGAATTCAACAGCGTGGTCTCCAAAGGGAAATCGACCATGAAGGTGATGGATTACCTTTCGACCGGACTCCCCATGATCGGTGTGCCCTACGGATTGCCTTCCGAAGCCAGGGATGGGGTTCATCTTCTTATTGCTGAGGATTTTACAGAGTGGAAAGGAAAACTGCTCACCCTTCTCAGGGATGAATCTTTAAGAAGGTCACTGGGAACGGAAGGCAGAAAGATGGTGGAAAGTAATTATTCTCTCGAGAGGTCCTACGAAGTGTTTAAGACTTTTGCATTCAAACCTTGACCCATGTGTGGTATTGCAGGCATCGTAAACTTTAACGGACATGCTGTCGACCCCGCTGTGCTTCGCAGGATGACCGATGCTATCCGCCACCGGGGTCCTGATGGGGAAGGTCACTGGTTTTCTGAAGAGGGCCATGTGGGTCTGGGCCACCGGCGGCTTGCCATCATAGACCTTTCACCTGCGGCTGCCCAGCCTATGAAGAAGTTCGACCGCTATGTGATCATCCTGAACGGCGAGATCTATAACTACCTGGAACTTAGGGAACAATTGAAGAAGAAGGGGTATGTGTTTGAAACACAATCCGATACTGAGGTCCTGATCACCCTGTATGCCGAGTACCATGAACGATGCCCGGAACATCTCGACGGCATGTTTGCCTTCTGTATTTACGATCAGCTGGAGAAGATCCTGTTCTGTGCCCGCGATCGCTTTGGAGAAAAACCGTTTTATTACCACTACCACGGTCGTCAGTTTTCATTTGCCTCAGAAGCAAAGGCTTTGTTGGCCTCAGGGATCCCTTTCAAGGAGAACCTGAAAATGGTGTTCTATTTCATGACCTACCAGGTCAGCGAGAACCCGTTCGACAAGAAGGAGACCTTCTTTCAGGATATTTTCAGCCTTCCTCCCGGACATTATCTGAAACTGGACCGGGAAGGGAAGCTCACCATCGCACCATACTGGGATCTTGCAGCGGTGAGGCCTCTGGAAAACCCTGATCCTGAGGAGGCTGCTACAACCATCAGGGACATGCTGGTCACCTCGGTCAAAAGGCGGCTCAGGTCTGATGTGCCTGTAGGTTCCAGCTTATCCGGAGGCATTGATTCATCGGTGGTTGTTTACTGTATTCACCAAATGCTGAAAGAAGAAAATGGAGGGGCCCAGTCGACCTTCACTGCCCGGTTTGATGATCCTTCCAAAGATGAAGGGGTTTACAAGTCAATGGTGACGGAACAGCTTGATTTGTTGGGTCATGAAACCTGGGTCACCATGGATAATTTCCTGGAGGATTTCGCTTCCATCCTCTGGCACCAGGAGGAACCCATGGGAGGTCCCAGTCCCATCGCCCAGTGGGCCGTGATGAAACTGGCCGCTGCGAATGGAACGACGGTCCTTCTCGACGGACAGGGTGCGGATGAGATCTTTGCAGGGTACATGCATTATTTCCAGCCTTTTTTAAGGGAGAAGTACCTGGAGGACAGGAACAGCTTCAAAAAGGAAAAAGAAGCCTACGAGTCCGTTCATCAAACCGCTTTTCAGGATGGGATCTCTTTTCATACGGAAGCAAGATATCCTGGACTGCTCAGAAAATCGGGGTCTGTGTTGAGGAAATGGAGGACTCCCTCTTACCAGCAGGATCTTCACCCCGACTTCCTGCAATCCTTTAAGGACCAGGCCCCGCCGTTCAGGACTTTCAACGACCTGAACCAGACCTTGTTGTATGCCACCAAGGTGTATGGACTGGGAAAACTCCTGAAGCTGGCCGATCGCAATGCCATGGCTTTCGCCAGGGAAGTCCGCCTGCCTTTTCTGTATCATCCCCTGGTGGAATATGTGTTCAGCCTTCCTTCCGTATTCAAGCTTTCCGGCGGTTGGACAAAATGGATACTCCGGAAATCCTTCGACGGACTGCTTCCTGATCCGGTCATTTGGCGGAAAGATAAAATCGGGTTTGAACCGCCCATGGAGAAATGGATGTCGAACCCTTTGGCTCAAAGTGGGGTAAAAGAAGCCGTGGATTTCCTTGTCAGCAACCATTTCCTGAAAAATCCCCACCCCGGGAAACAATGGTTCTACTGGAATGCCTATAACTTTATCCATGTATTTAAGAATCAGATTAATACGATAAATCATGAATAGCCATAAACACGTTTTAATATTAGCACCTCATACGGATGATGGTGAATTTGGGTGTGGCGGATCGGTGGCCAAATGGATGGAAGAAGGCTTCAGCGTGACCTATGCCGCCTTTTCCTCCTGCCGTACCAAAGCGCCTGAAGGTTGCCCGGAAGATATCCTGGAACAGGAAGTGAGAAAGGCCACCCTGACGCTGGGGATCTCTGACCTGCGCCTGTATGATTTTGATGTGCGTTATTTCAGCTATCATCGCCAGGAAATACTCGACATCATGGTCAGCCTTTCCAGGGAGCTGAATCCCTGGCTGGTGATCACTCCGGCCTCCACCGACATCCACCAGGACCATCACGTCATCCACCAGGAAAGCATCAGGGCGTTCAAGTACACCAACATGCTGGGGTTTGAACTCCCCTGGAACACGCCGGTGATGCAGACGAGCTGCTTCTCTTCCCTCGAGGAAAGGCATGTTGACAAGAAGATTGAATCTATCCTCATATATCGTTCCCAGGCTTTCAGGCACTATTATTCCGCCGAATTTATCAGGTCGCTGGCCTATACCCGTGGAACACAGATGGGTACCCGGTACGCAGAGGCTTTTGAAATGATACGCTGGATTATCTGACCGCCATGAGTAAAATTGCCGTTCTTCTGGATAACCCTTTTACCAACGACCGCAGGGTGCTGCGGGAGGTTCAGGCACTTTCTGAAGCCGGTTACCTGGTCACTCTATTTTGTGTTAGGTCAGAGGGGCTTCCTGAGGAAGAAAAGAACGGTCAATATGATATCAGGAGGATTTTTTACCAGGATATTTATGATTTCCGTACCCGGGATGCCTGGCAAGGGTATGCTGAAACGGTGGAAATGATGGATCCTGATGTTATTCATGCCCATGACCAGGTGATGCTCCACCTCGGAGCCATCCTGAAAAGAAGGTCACCCCGGCGGGTATTGGTATATGATTCTCATGAGTTGTTCCATGCCTGGCCATTGAATGTCAGCAGGTTGGGCGATCCCTGGTTGTATTTCAAGTCATGGTTAGTGAGAAAGATACTGATCCGGAGGGAAAGGAAGAATGCACGTCATATCGATCATCTCATCACGGTGAACGGCTCCCTGGCCCGTGACCTGCAGGCATACTTCTGTCTGAGAAACACACCCTGTGTCTTGAGAAATATACCTGAATATCAGGAGACTGTGCAACCATCTGATATTCTGAGGGAGCATTTTCAACTGGATCAGAAAACACGCATCCTGGTGTTTATCGGCTCGGCCGTGTACCGCAGGACCCTGAACCTGGAGCAGGTCATGGAGGAGACCGCCGGGGTCCCTGACCTGGCCCTGGTCATCATCAGCGGCATGCAAGGCGGGAAAAAGGAATTGATGGAATATTCCCGTTCGAAGAAATACCGTCATGTGTATTTCTATCCGAAGCTGAAGCCTGAAGAGATCGCACCGGTCCTTTCCGGATGTGATGCCGGCCTCGTGCCCACCTGGAACAGGAAAGATCTTTCCTACTGGTTTGCTTTGGACAACAAGCTTTTCGAATATATGATGTCGGGCTTGCCGGTACTGGCAACCCGGCAGCCGGAGTACCTGGGCATTGTGGAGGAATACCGTCTGGGTGTCTGCATCAATCCCGACGAAAAGGGAGCCTATGCAGAAGGATGGAAAGAAATTCTATCCGGGGAATCAGCCTTCAGGGAATCGGTGAAACAGGCCTGTAAAGTTCTTAACTGGGAAAATGAGAAGCAGGTGCTGCTGAGTTTTTACCGTAAAATACTGGCTTCATGAAGACCGTTGGAGTGCATCAGCCGAATTTTCTCCCCTGGCTCGGTTATTTTTACAAGGTATCCCGCTCCGATGTTTTTGTGCTGCTCGATGATGTGGACTTTCAGCAGGGGAATGCCAACTCACTGACCAACAGGACCCGTATCAAGAGTTCTGCCGGACCCGCCTGGATCACAGTCCCGGTGACGCATCAGGGCAAACCGCAGCGTATTGCTGATGTCATGATCTTTCATCGTGGAAACTGGCAGAAGAAGGTACTGGGACAGGTGTATCATTCTTATGGGAAAGCACCTCATTTTGAGATGTATTACCAGGGATTGGAGGAAAGGATCACCCTGCCGGCCGATCGACTGGCCACGCTTAACCTCAGGCTGCTCGAATGGATGCTCGGCCTCCTTGGGATCACCACTCCTTTGGTCTTATCAGGAGAAATGGGACTGGAGGGGGTGGCGAAAGACGAAAAGATTGCACAGTTGTGTCACCGCCTGGAAGCCACTCATTACCTGTCGGGCACCGGTGCCAGGAAGTACAACCGAGAGGAAGTGTTCAGCCAATATGGAGTGAAGCTTGAGTATGCGGATTATGTTCATCCTGTATATTCACAAGGTTACGGAGCTTTTCTCCCGGGACTGAGTGCCCTGGATGCCCTGTTTAACATGGGTGCGGAAATTTCCGGGCTTTTTCAGAAGAAGGTATGAAAGACGCACTGCAACTGAAGTTTTCTGAAGGGGCTCCCTCTCATCCGGGTAAGTGGGATGGGTTGTGTCTTGAGAACGGCAACCTTCACCAGAGCAGTCATTTCGACAGGGTCCAGGCTTTTTTCGGGATGGTGCCCCTGTACCTTGAGGCATGGGAGGGGAAGGAACTTGCAGGAGGTGTCAGGGTGTACCGGTACCTGCCCAGAAGAATTCCTTCTCTCAGCCGTTCCTTCGGGAAATACCTTTTGCAGGCAGGAGAAGCCGTTCTCAGTACTTCCTGTCCCGATCAACAGTCGGTTTGGGAATTCCTGGAGAATGGAATGAAGGGACTGCTGGCTGAAGAAGCTCCCGTTTATTTCAGGCATTACGGATATTATTCGGTGCCCGAAAGGCTTTATGTTCCTGAGGGAATAGTCCCCGGCGACACTTTTACCTTTGGAAATTCATATATTGATCTTACAGAGGGAGCCCAGGCTCTTTGGGAGGGCATCCATCCCCACCACCGGCGTAAGATCCACACTGCGAGAAAGTTGGGTTACCAGGTGGAGAAAGCTGAAGATGCCGGTAAACTCCTGGACCTGATGGTTCGTACGTTCCAGTCACAACCCGGGAAGGGGCCCAACCTCGGGTTCGTAAGGCATTTTTATCATTGTCTGAAAGACCAGGACATCACCTCTGTTTATGTGGCTTCCGATCAGAAACAGACGGTCTCGGCCGTGCTTTTGACACGCTACGGCCCGGTAGCGACCTATGCTTTCGGAGGGAGTATCAAAAACAATGACGGGGCCTCGCATCTGCTGCACTACAGGCTGATGTGCCAATGTCAGGGGGATGGCATGGAGCGTTACTACTTCGGACAAGTCGATGCCGGATCGGCAGAAGGGGACAGCAAGTTTACCGGCGGGATCAGCCCTTTTAAAAGACGTTTCGGGACCCACGAGATCATCAATTATCGAAGGACCTATCTGTTTAAACCTTTTAAATATCGCTTATGGAGGACCATAACCCGATTGACAGGGAGAAAGTAGTCAGGGAGTTTGACCAGAGGGCCAGGCGCCACGGGAATATCAATGCAGTGCTGGATGCCGGCATGTCCGATGCTGTCAGCCGCCAGAACCGCCTTCGCGACTTTCTCACCCGCACCAGCCTGGTCCGTCTTCTGAAGCCTGCCAGAAAGGACCAGGTCCTCGACCTGGGTTGCGGCGTGGGAAGACTCACCTGGTACCTGCAGCCACGGGTGGCCCGTATCGCCGGAGTGGATGTGTCGGCAGAGATGTTGCAGGTAGCCCGGGACCATTCAAAAGGACAGACCAACATTGAGTTTGATAAAATGGAAGGGAGTAAGATCCCGTTTCCAGATGGCTCCTTTCATGCTGTGTTCACCGTATGGGTCTTGCAGCATATTGGTGATGATGATCTGAGAGAGCTGGCATTGGAAATATACCGGGTGCTGAAGCCGGGTGGCAGGGTAGTGTTGCTCGAGCAGACCCAGAGGGTCAGGAAGGTTTTGTCTGACATCCATGTGCAGCGAGAAGTCAGTGATTACCTGAATGTCTTTGCCGGGGCGGGATTCACCCTGGTCAATGACAAAGCCGTGATGAGGATTCCCAGATATGCCATGTCCCTGTGGAACCGTTACCGGAAGATGCCCGGAGTGCTCATGCCACTCTTATCCTGCCTTGAATCATACACCGTGACCTTTCGGGAAAAACATGTGAATTATCATACCTGGGGATTTGTTTTCAGAAAAGAGTTGTAATTTCGATGAATTCCACCCTGGATCCTGGTCATTAAGTTCCTGCTGAATGCTGCTCTCCGAACTGACATCTGAAGATAAAATCCTGACAGCCAGGCTTCTTTCCTTGTATCTGGTCCATGCCGGACCTGACGGCATCATTGAGCTTCTTCCTTCCGACAATCATGCCTTGTCATATCCATTGACATTCAAGCCTTTAACATCAGAAGTGATACGGGGGAAAGTCAATTTCTATAACCAGGGTTTGTTTCGTACTTATACAGAAGCTGCACCGGTGAAGAAAGAGGCCATACGATGGAGTTGGCAGCCGGCTGTCAAAGATAAGTGCCTGATCATCAACCTTCTCGATAACTGTTACGGGCATTCGCTCCTGAAGATGTTCAGTCTGCCCCTCATCGAAGATAAATATGGCGAACAGGCCGACCTTATCGTCATCACCCCTGCGTCTCTGATGCCTTTCCTGCCTGTGCAACGATTGATTACCTGTGAAGTGGGTCTCAGCTTCCGGGAGATGAACCGCTGCGTTGATCTTTCAGAGATCATGATGGAGGTTTCCTCAAGGTACCGGGCCTGGGATTTTGCATTTCTTAATACCTACGAACCCTTTCACGATGCAGACCGCCTGTGCGATTATTTTGGTTTTCCTTCCCCGGCAGCTCCCGGCAGCCCCGCAAGGAACATCGTTTTCTATTACCGGAGAGATCCCCTGAGGCGATGGGGAGGCGTCTTTCAAAAATACTGGATCATCAGGCTATTCAAGAGATTAAGACCCTACTTCGGGAATGAGGTACATTGGGTGGTACTGGGAGAAAAGGACCGGGGAAAGTTTCCCGGGTTTATTCAGGACTTGAGGACTTCGTCGTTTACGCCGGAGACAGAGAGGCAATACGTGGCTGTTCTTTCGGAAAGCATGATGGTTTTCGGGGTGCACGGTTCTCATCTCATCCTTCCTTCCCTGCTTTCCCGGGTGGTTATCCACCTCGTGCCCCCTTACAAAAGGAAGAACACGGCTGAAGACATGGTGAATGTCATACAGGATTCAGTCCCTGGTTTTTACAGGAACATACAGGTGCAGACCGTCGCGTCGCTGATGGCTCCGGCCCCCTCAGGACTGTTTCGCCTTGCCCTCGATTATTTTGCCAGTTATGCCGAAAAATGTTGGAAAAAGAAGGCTTCCGGAGAGGAGGTGCCCCTCCTCAGGGGCATGGACCAGAAACAGTACATCCGGCAGGAATATCCACATTTTAACTATGATAAGGCCTGCAGGAAAAGGGAAACGATGGAAAAATGGTCGCTGCGGATGCACAGGCTATTTAATCTCAAGGGTTCATGAAGAAGGTGCTGATCCTGGCCTATGATTTTCCGCCCTGGCACTCGGCAGGAGCACAGAGGCCCTTTTCCTGGATGAGATATCTGCCTGAACATGACTGGCATCCTGTCGTGGTGACCCGTCACTGGGATGAGGGCATTCGTGAACCTGTTGATACCCTGAGGTCTTCATCAGATCAGGACATCCGGGTACAGGAAGAATCCACCCATACCCTGATCCGGGTGCCTTACCGGGCTTCCTTCCGCGACAGGCTCCTGCTCAGGTATGGGTCCAACCGCTTTGTACTCCTGAGAAAGTTGTTGTCGTTCCTGATGGCCTATGCCCGCTTTTATTTACCCTGGTGCGACCCTGCCAGACCTATATTGAAACAGGCCGACCTTTATTTGTCGGGGGCCGGGGCAGATCTGATAATCGCCACGGGGGAGCCTTTCATCCTCTTTAAGTATGCCTTTCTTCTGCATAAAAAACACAAAATACCCTTTGTCCTCGATTACCGCGATGGCTGGACCACAGGCAGGTCCCTGGATCTTTACCAGAAAAAGCAGAAGACTATTACCAGGTTCATTTTCAGGTCGATGGAAAGGCATTTCCTGAAGCATGCGGCCATGGTGATCTCTCCTTCCCCTGATTATATCCGCCATCTGTCAAGTCTTGGAAAATTCCCTTCCGAAATAATTTATAACGGATATTTTCCGGAGTATTTAAATTCGAATTCCTGTGCGGAAAATAATTCCATTTTCACCATCATTTATTCAGGAATTATTTATCCGTTCCAACCACTCGATCAGTTCCTGAAAGGCCTTTCAAAAGCGATTTATGGAAGTTCAGAATTGAAAATAAAATTAAAATTTATCGGAACAGAAATAAATTCTGAGAAACTCAATTCAATTCAAAAAAATATTGATAAAAACAGAATTATAATTGAATTATCTCCAAGAATGAATTCAAAAGACTATTCTGAGGCTTTAATGAGAGCAGACCTCTTGCTATTACTGACATCGGAGGGTTCAGAATGGCTCAATGCCAAATTATTCGATTATCTGGCGGCAAGGAGAATGATTCTATTATTCACGGGAGACAAGGGATTGATGGAGAAAATAATTCTGGAAACTGGTTCCGGAGTGGTTTGCCATACGGAGGAAGAACTCACCCGTTTCCTTCCCGATGCATACTCAGAATTTTTAGCCAATGGAAAGGTGGCCGGCACCGCAAGTCCGCCGGAGACCTTCAGCAGGAAAAACCAGGCCGCCAGGCTGGCCAAGATCCTTGATTCATGTGTGGAATAGCAGGATATTATACTCTTAGTCCCGTCATCAGGGAAGGAGAGTTCCGGAAGGCTTTGGATCTGATGGAACACCGCGGCCCTGATGCGAGCGGTACTTTCATTGAGGATAGAGTGGGCCTCGGTCATCGCAGGCTGAGTATCATCGATACCTCCGAACAGGCGAACCAGCCCATGATGGATGCGTCAGGCAGGTTTGTGATCGTTTTTAACGGAGAGATATACAATTTCAGGGACTTAGCAGGAAAATGGAAGAAAAATTGGCGAACGCATTCCGATACGGAGGTGATACTGGAAGCCTTCAACCGCCTCAGGGAGGATTTTCCTCGATGTCTGAACGGGATGTTTGCCATGGCCCTGTATGACCGGCAGCAGAAGGAGCTTTTCCTTTACCGTGACCGGTTGGGTATCAAACCTCTGTATTATTATTTCGATGAGAAGGTGCTGATTTTTGCCTCCGAGATCAAGGTACTGAAGGCTTTCTCCGTGGTTCCCTGCGAGGTGGAGTACGATTCTCTGGGTACTTACCTGCATTTGGGATACATCCCGGAGCCTGGCACGCTGTACAAGGGGATCAGGCAGCTGAGGGCCGGGCACTGGATGAAGTTCTCCGGGGAAGGTATGGAAGAAAGGCCCTACTGGCAGGCGACAGACTGCATTCAGGAAAAGACGATCTCCCAGGGGGCAGAAGCCTTGGATTCACTGCAGTCGCTGGCCGAGGACGCCGTGCGGAGCCACCTGGTCTGTGATGTGCCCTTCGGCACTTTTCTGAGTGGCGGGGTCGACTCAAGCCTGGTGACCGCCATCGCTTCAAAACACTACAGCGGACGCTTAAAGACCTTCTCCATCGGGTTCACCGACATGATGTTCGATGAGAGCGTGCATGCCGGAAGGGTAGCCTCCCGGCTGGGCACCGAGCATCACACGTTCAGGGTGACGGAGAAGCATGCCCTGGAGCTTGTGGATGAGGCCACAGGTCTGTTTGACCAGCCTTTTGCCGACTCCTCGGCCATTCCCACCCTGCTGGTGTCGAAGCTGGCTTCCCCGGAGGTAAAGATGGTGCTTACCGGCGACGGAGGAGACGAGCTGTTCATGGGTTATGGCGCCTACCGCTGGGCAGAAAGGCTGGACCATCCGGCATGGAGGATCCCGGGCAGGTTGTTGTCGGGGCTGATGAAGAAAGGGAACAGCCGGTGGAAAAGAATTGGGGAGATGTTTGATATGGATGGGAACACCTGCCTTCCGGCCCATATTTTCTCGCAGGAACAATACCTGTTTTCCGGGAAGCAGGTGGAGAAACTGCTGAATCCTGAATACGGATACTGGAAATATCCCGGGTTCCCGGACTATGACACGGGCCGCAGGCTCACTCCTGCCGAGGGCCAGGCCTTGTTCGACCTGTGTTATTATCTGCGTGATGATCTGCTGGTGAAGGTCGACAGGGCTTCGATGAAGGCGTCGCTGGAATGCCGGGTCCCGCTGCTGGATTACCGGCTGGTGGAATGGTCGCTGAACCTGGACCCTTCCCTGAAACTGAGAAAGGGGGAGGGAAAGTACCTCCTCAAACAGCTGTTGTACCGCTACCTTCCTTCTGAACTCTTCGAGAGGCCCAAACGCGGGTTTGCCGTGCCCATGGCCTCCTGGCTCAAAGGGCCCCTGAAAGACCTAACAGGGGAATATTTGTCGGAGGAGAAGGTCAGGCAGACAAATTATCTTAATTTTGAAGAAGTCAAAACCCTCCTGCAACGGTTTTCGGAAGGCTCTTCCGATTACCTGTACCAGCGGATCTGGGCATTGATCGTCCTGCAAAAGGTGCTGACCTCAATATAAACTGTCCGAATGACTGATAACACAACTCTCTGGATCGTCATACCCGTTTACAACGACTGGAAGTCATTGAGTATTTTACTCGGGAAGCTGAGGGAACAAAGCGGCCGGGATACTTTACTGCAGTGGAATTACCTGGTGGTGGATGATGGTTCCAAAGCCCATCCCGGTACGGATTTTTCTTTGGGCCCGGGCGTGACCGTGCTGCGACTGAGAAGGAATCTGGGGCACCAGCGGGCCATTTCCATCGGGCTCTCCTATCTTTCGGCACATCATCCCGGTATGTTTGCCTGTGCGGTGATGGATGCCGACGGGGAAGATGATCCCTCCGGGGTGAACCTGCTGATTGAAAAGGCCCGTGAAGCGCCCGGAAATCTGGTCTTTGCCTCCAGGACCAAACGCCAGGAAGGGGTTCGCTTTCGCTTCGGCTATGCCTTGTACAAGGTCTTGTTTCGCCTCCTGACCGGTCACCGAATTTCTTTCGGCAACTTCAGCCTGGTGCCCGGCAGCCTGCTGTCGACGGTAGTGAACATCTCCGAGATATGGAACCATTACTCGGGCGGGCTGATGAAGGCAAGGATCCCTTATGTCACCAAACCCATTCCCCGCGGGAAAAGATATGCCGGCGACTCACAGATGAACTATCAGTCGCTGGTCCTTCACGGTTTGAGGTCTATCTCGGTCTACCTCGACCAGGTGGCTGCCCGTTTTATGTCGGTATTCCTGCTGTTCTCCGTGTTCCTTGGCTTGGGGGTCCTGCTGGTCCTGTACCTGAAGTTCTTCACGGCCCTGGCCATTCCCGGATGGGCCACCGCCGCTCTGTCCGGACTGCTGATCATGTTCTTCCAGGCCCTCCTGGTGACCCTGTTCATGGCCTTCATGGTGCTGAACCAGAATACCCAGCGACTGCTGATCCCTGCCATCGATTTTGTCAGTTTTCTTGAATCCGTGAACGGAATTCCGTATGAGACGGTTCGGGCGGCCGGGAGTTGAGTTTTACCTGGTCCTGGCCGGACTGGTGCTCCGCGTGATTTTCATCCTGGTCATTGCAAAACCTTATTTCGGAAGGGAAAATATCCATGTCGACGGGGACACATACTCCTATGCCTGGTCTTTTCAAAACCTGCTGGAGACGGGCGATTATACGGTCAATCCTGATAAAGAGTACGGCTATTTCGGCAGGATGCCCGGTTATCCTTTTTTTATCGGGGCTTTTTACCTGCTGGCCGGCTGTGACTGGGACCTCGCTTTCGGAGTGATCACCTGGGTTCAGGTGCTCCTCGACCTGTTCTCGGCATGGCTTCTCTTTCTGATCACACTTCGGATCACCGGGAAACGGAGGGTAGCCCGCATCGCCCTGATCCTGGCCATGACCTACCCCTTCACCATGGTGTGGACCCCGGTGATCTACGCGGAGACCCTTGGTGTAAGCCTTATCATTTTAACCGTTTATCTGGTTATAAGGAACGAAAAGCCTCTCAGCCTTTTAATTTCCGGCATGGTACTGGGTGCTGCCATCCTGGTACGCCCGCAGGCGGTATTTCTGATCCCTGCACTACTTTGTTACCTTCTCATCCGTTACCGTAAAGAGATGAGAAGGTTCCTGCTTCAGTCTGTCCTCCTCGGCCTGGGATGCATCCTGGTCTACGGCTGGTGGCCGGCAAGGAACTACCTGAACCATGGACGCTGGGTGCTGATGCAGGACCTGAGAGGATTTTACAACTGGGATGAAGATGCGCTTTCCTTCATGCAGTATATGTTTTCGGTGAAACCGGGGTGGGAGCCGCAGTACACCCAGCTCATCAGGAATGAAAAGGTGAACTTCCCCAAAGCTTCTTACCACCATCCGGGAGACTCCCTGCTCCTGGAGCGGGCGGTTATCCTTGCCCGGCATTGTGGCAGCGGCATCAGCCATAAGAAAGGGTACTGGTCGCAGTCGTTTGACGTCCCCAACTGCAATGCGGAGATCAGTGACCTTTTCGGCAGACTGGCCGATAACCAGCGAAGGTATAATCCTCTGAATTATTACGTAAAAGTGCCTTTGGGGAACCTGAAGAAAGCACTTTTCAAGAGTGAATTGTCCGACAGTGGTTCCCTGTTAAGGAGCCTGGCCTCCGGCTTGTTCTTTTATCGCTCTTTACTGATACTGCTGGGTATCATAGGTCTTTGCCGGCCCGGGAAAAAAGGGTGGGAAGATGGATGGGCGTCCAGGGGACTGTTGTTGCTGTTTTTCCTCACGACCTACCTGCTCCTATGCGGGGGCACAGCCATACAGCTGAGAAATATCGAAATGAGGTACTTTCTGCCTGCCGATGTGTTACTGCTGGTCCCTGCTGCCATATTCGCCGGATGGTGCCTGGAGCTGATCCGTGACCGCAGAAACCTGCCGGGCGGCCATTGAGCTGCGGTAGTGGTCCCAGAGGATGGCCAGGGTGCAGAGGAATAAGGGTATTCCGGGTATCTTGTAACGTACCAAAGCACCAAAATTAGCCGTGGATACCCCCACCGAAAAAGCAAAAATCAAACTGAAAGTCAGGGAAAACAGAAGAAAAGGCTCATGCCGGAGTTTATTGATAACCCTTCTCCAACCTGATTTCCACAAAATGAACAGGGTGAAAAACAAGATCAGGGTGTTCTCCAGCCCGGAAATGAGCATCACCACATTACCAGCTTCCCAGAGGAATGGCCTGTAAATACCGGCAATGATGGCAACCGGTGCCTTAAAAAGCATGGTGGAGGGAGAAGCGTCGATAGCACCAATATCAAAGCTATGTGTTCCGTACTCCTCCGACCGGATAAGGTCTTTCTGGTTGATCTGTGCCTTTGACACGATGTTCTCCACCGATGAGTAAGTGCCCATGCGGCTGCTCATGATGCTCAGGGAGAATACTCCTATCCACAGTCCCACGGCAATGAGCACCGGAGAAAGGTAAAACCCCAGTACAGGATTTTTAATGCGGGTGATCCACTGGTGGGTCCATGCCAGAGCCAGGCAGGGGATGAGGGCAATGGCGATATACGGTTTCATGGAGATGATCGTAAGGATATTCACCACCAGCATGGCCGCGTTACCCAGGATCTTTTTCTTCATAATAAAGACAGAGAACATGTTCTTAATGGCCCACAGGGTGGCGGTGAGAGTGAAAGAATCTTTCATGATACCGGAACCCCAGAACAGGATGGAAGGAACAAACAACACCGCAATAGCCAGGTGTTTGGAAGCGCTGGGGAACAGATGGGCCACCATCTTGAAAAACTGCCACAAGCCCCAGAAAGCGAAGATATCGAGAAGGATGGTAGCCAGGAGCATGTCGTTGAAACCAAGGAGCGCAAAAGGCACCATAAAGCGCGGAACGGCAAAGTTCTCTCCCCCCTTGAAGTACATGGTCCTGGTGGGGAAGCCTGTGTCAAAGTCAAAGAACGACCAGTTTTCCCTGGTGGTGTTACCGCGGAGGATGGAAAAAAAGGCGTCTGGTTCCTTGAAAAGGAGGTTTACCAGCGATTTGGCGCTCCAAAAGTACGCATGACAATCGCCTCCCTTGTAATAAAAAGTGTAGATCGCCGTAAAAAGTAATCCGCCGGCTATTTTGACCATCAGTCCCGGCAGGAAATAACGGTAAACGGGATTTTCTTCTTTTTTCCTGTTGGCATAGAGATAAGCAAAGAAAAGTGTGACCAGCAGGTACAGAGGAACCCAGAAAATATCCCAGAAGCTGTAAAAATCTGAAAGGTTCATTTTCAGGATTTAAGGATTATGATAAGGTTCGCCTTTCAGTATGGTCATGGCCCGGTACAGTTGTTCGGCAAGGATGATCCGGGTCATCTGGTGGGTAAAGGTCATCAGGGAAAGCGACAGGACAAGGTTCCCTTTTTGTTTGAGCTTATCGGAGAAACCATAGGCCCCTCCGACCAGGAAAGTCAGCTGGCGCGTGCCCTGGTTCATCCTGCCTTGCAGGAAGACCGCCAAACCCTCGGAAGAAAGCTGTTTTCCGGATTCGTCGAGAAGCACCAGAAAGTCCGTCTCCGGAAGGTTCTGTATCAGCCAATCGCTTTCTTTCTGACGGTACGTATCTCCTTTCAGGCCTGAAAGGAAGGAAGGAGGTTTCAATTCCATGATTTCCACAGGAAGATAATGTTTAAGCCGGTCGAGATACATCCCGAGGCCTTCTTTGATATAAGCTTCCTGTGTTTTACCGGTAAAGATCAGGATGAGTTTCATGGTCAGCCGGGTATTCCCGGCCAAAATACAAATTTTCTGTTGCAATGATCGGGATATTCCACTATTTTTGGAAGGAATAAGGGAATAACCCTGATCACCGACTTTGGCCCGGTTTTTGAGTTCATCTCATATCATGATAATGAAGAATATATTCAGGATAGTATTGATTGTCAGTGTCTTGCTGTTATCAGGGACTTCTTCATTCCCTGATGTCTTACCGGACCTTCAGGGTGATCTCACCGAAGCCCTTAAAAACGGCAGTGTCGCCCAGCTATCAAGGTTTATCAGTCATACCGTAGACCTGACGCTTCCCGGCAATGAAGGCACTTTCAGTAAGGCACAGGCTGAGGTCATCCTCAAAGATTTTTTCAGCAAAAACCCGCCTGCCTCCTTTAAGATGAACCATAATGGCATTTCGAAGGACGGGTCGGTCTTCTACATTGGAACCTATCTTACCACGCAGAAGAAGAGTTACAAGACCTATTGCCTGCTGAAAAAGTCGGGGGACCGTTATTACCTCCAGCAGATACAGTTTGAACCGGTATAATCATTCAAGGATGACGGAAGAAGAACTCATCAGGAACGCCATCGAAGAGGATTGCGGTGACGGGGACCATACCTCCTTGTCCACCATTCCCCAGGGTACCCGGGGGAAGATGAAGCTGCTGGTCAAGGAGAAAGGGATCCTTGCCGGCGTCAGGATTGCTTTAATGGTTTTCAGGCAGACAGACCCTGAACTTCAGGTTGAGGTCCTGATTCGCGACGGAAGCAGGATTTCCCCGGGAGATGTGGTCTTTACGGTGGAAGGGAATGTCCATTCGATGCTGAAAGCCGAAAGGCTGGTGCTGAATTTTATGCAGCGGATGAGCGGCATTGCCACCCAGACGCGGCAATACGCGGATGCAGTCGAAGGAACAGGGGCTCAGATCCTCGATACCAGGAAGACCACACCCAATATGCGTTCCTTTGAGAAAGAGGCTGTCATGATAGGAGGTGGTAATAATCATCGTTTCGGGCTGTACGACATGATACTGGTCAAAGACAATCATGTGGATTTTGCCGGGGGCATAGACGCCTCCATCCGCCGGGTCAGGGCCTACCTCGACACCTTGGGCAAAGACCTCCGCATAGAGATTGAAGTCAGGAACCTTGAAGAACTGAAGCAAGTGCTGCAGACAGGACAGGTGCATCGCATCATGCTGGATAACTTTTCTCCCATGCTGCTCAGAGAAGCGGTGAAGATGATCGGCGGCCGCTTCGAGACAGAGGCCTCAGGCGGGATCACCCTGAAAAATATCCGTGAAGTGGCAGAATGCGGGGTGGACTATATCTCGGTGGGGGCTCTTACCCATCAGATCCATTCCCTTGATTTAAGTCTTAAAGCGGTTCAATAATACCTTTTAATGCCCTTCGACTGGAAGAAACGCCTTCTGGAACTCCCGCCCCTGTCGCTTTTGATAGGACTTTCGAAGAGACTGGTGTTCCCCGGTTTCGACGGTTTGACCGTTTATGAGGTCGCACGATTTTTTCTCCACGGGATGATGAAGGGCAGCCTGACATCCCGCGCCTCTTCCATCGCCTATAATTTTTTCCTGGCCACCTTCCCTGCCATCATCTTCTTCTTTACCATCATCCCTTACATCCCCGTACAGAACTTCCAGGAACAACTGATGTCTCTTCTGAAGGACCTCATTCCCGGCCATGCCTTTGGCCTGCTGGAGTCCACCATTCATGATATTATCATGAGACCCAGGGGAGGACTGTTGTCTGTGGGCTTTATCATGGCATTGTATTTTTCTACCAACGGCATCAACAGTATCATCGAGGCTTTCAATATGACCGTTCTCAGCGTGGAGACCCGCACGGCCTTCCGTCAGCGGATGATCGCCGTATTCCTGGTTTTGCTCATGTCGGTCTTCACTATCACCGCCATTGCCCTGATTACCACGGGCACGGTGGTCCTTGATTTTATCGCCAGCAGGAACAACCTCGTCCTCAACTCATACTATTACCTTCTGCAGACTGGGAAATGGGTCGTGATCATCGCCCTGATGTATTTTGTCTATTCTTCCCTTTACTATTTCGGCCCGGCCAAAAGGAGCCGGTACCGTTACTTTTCAGCAGGATCTTCATTGGCCACCGCACTGACCATGATCACTTCCCTGGGATTCGACTTTTATGTCAGCAATTTCAGTAAATACAACGCACTGTACGGATCGATAGGCACCCTCATCATCCTGCTGCTGTATATCTATTTCAACAGCATCATCCTGCTGGTGGGATTTGAACTGAATGCCAGCATCCTGGTGGCCGGCAAGGCCAGGGGAGGGTTAATTGATAATTGATAGTTGATAATGTATATTGCCCGCTGCTGACTGCTGACTATTGACTGCCCACTGCCCCATCCAGCACTTCTGCCAGTTTACGGGTCAGCTCTCTCCTGGAATAAGGGAGAATGTCCCTGGAATTAATCTGCAAATCCCCAGAACGAAACCTTTCATATAGTTCCCTGATACGTTGCTTCATGGCTTCAATGTCTTGATAATCAATAGTATATCCTGCACCAGTTTGTCTGAGGATGGCTGCCGCATCTCCTTCAGGAGGACCGATACAAAGAATGGGTCGCGAAGCCGCCAGGTACTCGAAGAATTTCCCGGTCAGTATTCCCATGGCATTGGGAGTGTCGTTGATCAGTAGCAGCAACACCTGTGAACGGAACTGCACTTTGACCACCTCGGCATGAGACAGGTAATCTATCTTATTGAGATTGGATTGCAAGCCGTACTTATGAATCGCATCAATGACGGAGTAATCGACCTTGCCTACCAGTTTAATTTCCAGGTCATCCTTCAGTGAAGGAATCTCAGTGGTAAGTTGGGCAAGTGCCTCCCAGAGTTTGTGCGGGTTCCTGGCCGGGACCAGGCTTCCGATGTGTGCCAGGCTGAATCCGGTATCCAGGGCGACCGTTCCCGTCACCCGATAATCCTCCTCGTCATAACCGTTGGTGATCACCTGGTAGTTGCGGTCCAGGATATCACGGAACCGTGCGGCCTGGGTCTTGCTGATCATGATGACCTCATCGGCAGCCGTCAGGACCTCCTTTTCGAGCCGCCGGTGTTTTTTATCGGCAAAGGAAGTGAGTTTCAGGTCACGGTAAAAGTCGATGTCGGTCCAGGGATCCCTGAAATCAGCCACCCAGGGGATACCCAGCTTTCTTTTCAGTCCCAGCGCGATCAGGTGGCAGGAGTGAGGCGGCCCGGTAGAGGCCATGGCATCTACCGGGTGATCCTGAAGCCAGGAGGATAAAAACCTCACGGAAGGCCTGATCCAGAATTTCCTGGCATCCGGGATAAACAGGTTTCCACGGATCCAGACAGCGATCTTCTCGGTGGCACCGGGTTTCTTTTTTTCCGTCAGGAAGCCTGCAGAGATGGCTTCTTCTTTATTCCTCCCGATAAACCTTTTATAGGCAGAATAAGGCTCTATGATCCTGGTCCTGATGATGGTAAGGTCTTTTGGGACTTCCTTCGCGAGACTCTCGTCCAGGGCAGGGTACTCGGGATTTTCCGGAGTATAGATCACCGGCTCCCATCCATAAAGCCTGAGATACTTAACGAATTTAAGCCAGCGCTGCACTCCTGCCCCTCCGCTGGGAGGCCAGTAATAGGTGATGACCAGGAGATTCTTCATCAGCGGTCAGGCTTTAGCCGGGGCGGGTTTTCTGAAATACTTCCGTATCTCCCAGCCCAGTAATCCGGCCACCAACAGGAAAAGAAGTATGGAAGAGGCCAGGGCGATCTTCTCTCCTTTATAGTAAGTGTCGGGATGAAAATCAAAGACGATCTTGTGTTTTCCCTGAGGCACTATCATGGCCCTCAGCACATAATTGGCCCTGAAATGGGGAGCCGGCTGACCATCGATGGTGGCTTTCCAGCCTTTATCGTAATAAATCTCAGAGAAGACGGCCAGCTGCGGTGAAGAAGCCTGGTACTCGTACTCAAGTTTGTTTGCCTGGTAGGAGGTCAGCCTGATCTGGTCAAGACTGTCTTTCTGAGAGGTAAAACCTTTCACATACTGGCTGAAACGCTGATCCACAATGGCCGTCTTTGAAGGATCAAACTGAGAAAGGGCAGCCATTTCCGCATCAGCATTCGGGACCATCTTCACCTCGGTCACGAACCAGGCATTGCCCAGGGCTTCCGGGTTTCTCTGGGCGACAGGGGCTCTGTTCTCATCTTCTCCGATGAAATACTTGGTATTCAGCATGTTAATAACACCCCTGTTGTTATTTGCTATTTGTTGTTCGAACAATTCCTGGTACCTGCGAAGCTTGGCCCCGTGGTAACCACCGATGGATTTATGGAAATACGAGGTGCTGGCGTCATTAAAGGTGCTGACCGCCGTGTTGAGGACCCGGTAGTCGGGATCGGTGTCCTGCAAAATATTCAGGTCGGCCTGGCTGGCTTCATAAGGATTTTCCATCTGGCTTTTCCTTACGAAGTTGTCTTTGTTGAGAAAGCGGTGGTTGACGGGCCACATGTCGATGAGAATGAGAAGGATCAGTCCGGTAAAAATATATTCTCTCTTGATTTTATATTTCAGGCTTGTCCAGAGGAGTGCGGCAGAGAGGATGATGAAGAGGAGGGAGCGGAAGGCGTCCTGCCGGAGAATTTGCAGGCGGGTTCCGGGCAGGCTGTCGACGAACCAGGCCGGGATGTTGGGATTGCTGCGCAGCTTGGCATCGCCGGTGCTTACAAAATCGAAGAGACCACCTGAGAACAGGGCGAAGAAAAGGGCGATGCCTCCTGTGATGAAGAATGCTGTTTTCAGGGCATTGAGTTTCAGTTTCTTATCTGTCTTCTCGTTAAAGAACTCGTTGACGGCCAGTATCCCCAGAAGCGGGATGGTGAATTCGGCGATGACCAGGATCATGGTGACGGCCCTGAACTTGTTGTACATGGGCACATAGTTGAGGAAGAAGTCGGTGAACAAAGGGAAATGGCGGCCCCAGGCCAGGGTGATGGAGAGGATGGTGGCAGCCAGCATGGCCCATTTGAGGGGTCCTTTGACCAGGATAAGTCCGAGCAGGCAGAGGAACAGCATGATGGCCCCGACATACACGGGACCCGAGGTGAAGGGCTGGGGCCCCCAGTAGGTGGGCACGCTTTTAATAATGTCGGTGGCATTCGGCACATTGTTCTGTTCCAGGGCGCGGTAGATGTCCGTGTTTTTGCCCACGGGACCGTTCGATGAGCCGCCTTTGAAATTGGGGATGAGCAGGGTCATGGTCTCGCTAACGCCGTAGCTCCAGTCGGTGGCATAGTCTTTGTCGAGGCCGCTGGTCTTGTTTTTCTGGTCATGGGTAAGCTCTGAAGGCCCGCGGATGGTGTATTTGCTATACTCGTAGGTGGTAAGGAGGTTGCCTATGTTGGGACCTACCGCCACAAGGGCAGCCACCAGGATCACTGCGGCTGCTTTGAGGTAAGGGAGGTATTGTTTCTCCCTGATAAACTGCACCAGGTAGGCCAGTGAGAGGAAAAGGATGATGAATCCCATGTAGTATGTGATCTGGAGGTGGTTGGCCCCGATCTGAAGCGCCAGGAACAAGGCGGTGAGGGCTCCTCCCAGGAGGTATTTTCTCCGGAAGGTGAGGATGATCCCTGCGATCACAGGGGCCATGTAGGCGATGGCGTGGGCTTTGGAGTTATGTCCCGCTTCGAGGATGATGAAGAAATAGGAGCTGAAGGCGAAGCCGATGGAGCCGGCAACGGCGAGCCAGGGGTTGACCCTGAGGACCATCAGGAGGATAAAGAAGCCCAGGGCATACAGGAAAAGGTAGTTAGCCGGCCGGGGCAGCCCCAGCTGCAGGATCTGGTCGGGGATACGGGTTAGGTTAGAGGGGTATTTGGTGGAGATCTGGTAGGCCGGCATGCCTCCGAACATGGAGTTGGTCCATAAGGGTTCAGTGCCGTGCTTTGCCCTGAAATCTTCAATTTCTTTGGCGCCGCCTTTGAAGTGGATGATATCACCCTGTTGCAGCCTCTTTCCTTCGATCAGGGGGGAGAAGTAAGCGATGGAGAGGACAAGGAAGGTGACGATGGCGAGAACCCAGGGGAGGAGTTTTTTCCAGATGTCGTTCATGGTGGATGGATTTTAATGTAATATCCTGCGAAAATAAAAAAAGCGCCCCTATTCGGAGACGCTTTTCTCTTTTTATTGTAACGGAAGCTGAGGGGTCAGCATCCTGTTAACCTACGTATTCGTCGGAGACAGTCAGTTTCTTCCTGCCTTTGCTTCTGCGTGAGGCAAGCACTTTCCTGCCATTGGCTGTTGACATTCTTTCACGGAAGCCGTGTTTGTTCTTTCTTTTTCTGTTTGATGGCTGAAAGGTACGCTTGCTCATGGCTGATGAATTTTGAGGGGTGCAAAGTTAGGAAGAAAAATGATTCCTGCAAGAAATTTTACGACAATTTCTTTTCAGGGACATTTTTAAGGGTCTCCAGGAGGAAGGTCCAGAATTTCCCGACCGAGGGAATGTGGACCCCTTCATCGGGGGAGTGGGGGTGGCGGATGGTGGGTCCGAAGGAGATCATGTCCCAGTGGGGATAAGCCCCGCCGAGGATGCCACATTCGAGTCCGGCATGGATGGCCTTGATCTCTGGTATTTTATTAAAATGTTGGTTGTAGACTTCTTTCATGGTCTTCAGTATGGCCGAGTCAGGGTTCGGTTTCCATCCCGGGTAGCTTCCATCGAGCACGGTGTCGGCGCCGGCCAGGTCGAACAGGTTTTCGACCGTCTCGCCCAGGTAATCTTTGGCAGAGTCGACCGAGCTCCTGAGGAGGCTGATGACCTGGATATAATGGTTGTCGGACTTGACGATGGCCAGGTTGGTGGAAGTCTCCACGAGTCCGGGCATGGTGTCGCTCATGCGGACCACCCCGTTAGGGCATACGTTGACGGCCTGGATGAGCTTTTGCTGGGTGGCTTCGTCGATGAGCGTTGCCGGTTTGTCGGCAGGAGTTGCGGTGAAAGAAAAGCCGGGTTCTGTGACGGCATATTCCTTTTGATACAGGGCAGCGTTTTTCCCGATACAGGAAAGGAAATCCTTTTCCCTGCCTTCCGGGACGGCGACCAGGGCAAAGGCTTCCCTGGGTATGGCATTGCGGAGGCTGCCTCCGTCGATGTGGCTGATCCTCAGTCCGTGTTTGCGGGAAGCATGGTTGAGGTATCGGAAGAGCAGCTTGTTGGCATTGGCCCTTCCCAGGTTGATGTCGAGACCGGAATGTCCTCCCTTGAGGCCGGTGAGGCTCAGTCGGTAGGCCACATAACCCTGGGGGAAAGGCTCAGGGTGGCAGGTGAAGGTGGAGGTGGCGTTGGTCCCACCGGCACATCCCACATACAATTCCCCTTCATCTTCCGAGTCGAGGTTAAGGAGGATATCTCCTTCAAGGATGCCGGGTTTCAGGTTGAAGGCGCCGGTCATGCCCGTCTCTTCGTCGATGGTGAACAGGCCTTCGACGGGCCCGTGGGGGATGCTGTCGGAGGCCAGCACGGCCATGGCGGCGGCCACGCCCATACCGTTGTCGGCACCCAGGGTGGTTCCTTTGGCTTTGACCCAGTCTTTGTCAATATATACTTGTATGGGATCTTTTTCGAAGTCGTGGACCGTTTCCGAGTTTTTCTGGGGCACCATGTCGAGGTGACCCTGGAGGATCACTCCCATGCGGTTTTCCATACCGGGGGTGGCCGGTTTTTTGATGATGACGTTACCCACCTCGTCGACGATGGTCTGAAGGCCAAGTTTTTCACCAAAGTTTTTAACCAGTTCGATGACCCCTTCTTCCTTCTTGGAAGGTCTGGGGACCTGGGTCAGTTGACGGAAGTTATTCCAAACCTCCCGTGGTTGTAGCTGAAGAAGTTCTTCATTCATAGAAATGAGTTATTAATGTTTATAGACACAAAGGTAGCACAATCCAGTTATTAACAAGGCATTATTGATATTTTTCACGGAGGGGTGGCAGGAAGCCTCATTTTTATCGTACTTTCACCACGGCTAAAATCAGGTAAAGCAGTGCTGACAGGAGGAGGGGAGGAAGTTCCGGGGACAGGGCAGAGGGGGCGGGCCATTTAACGATAATTAACAATTGGCGGAAAGGCTGTTGAAAAAAACTCTTTACTTTTGGCAATAAATACTTATCTTTGTTAATCCGTATTGTTTGATGCAGATTTTGTTTTTTTACAGTAATGACGCCATTTTATCTGTCTCAGTTCATTCAAAGGCCGGGAAAATGGCAGGCTTCAGAGGTGTAAAGAGCAAAATCACTGATTTTAAGGGTAGAGTGTAACCCAAAAGCCCTGAAAGGTGTATAAAACGGAAGGAAAGAGAAATTATTAAAAATATATATAACACACCGATTTAATATACTGAAAATTAACAAGTTACCATATTGTCATACTTAGTACAACATCCGTTCAATACTAAACCTATGATGGACTTGTGCCCCGGGAAAAAGAGGAACAGGGCAGGAGGGCATTTTTTTTTCAATTTTTTTGTAAAATCGTGGATAATGTTTTTATTTTGCAGGTTAATCAATACATATAACACCCCACTGATAATTCAAAGTGTCTGATTATAAAGAACTTAATTATGGAAACAAAAGCGTTTACCATCCTTTCTTTATTTAGGTCCTCCTCAAGGGCCGATTTTCGTTCCAGAAATGAATTGAATCATTTAATAATTAACAAAAACCACAGTTTTATGAAAAAACTATTTACGCTTCTGATTCCGGTACTCTTGTTTGCTGCCGGAACGACTTATGGGCAGCTGATCAACGCCTATACCTTCACACAGAGCAGTGCCACCTACACTCCTTTGAGCGGGGCGACTGTTTTGGGTTCGGGTTCGGGCCTTGATGAAAATACCTATCTCAGCATTCCCATCGGTTTTACCTTCAATTTCAATGGTGTGGACCGGACTACGATCAGCACGATCAGTTGTAACGGATATCTTATTTTCGGTTACAACGGCAGTTTTGGATATAAGCCGATCTCCACTACTACGGCGGCAACCTCAGGAGGCAACGGAGGGGTTATTGCTCCCCTTGCCAGAGACCTCCAGGGCATCGACGCCAACACCCAACTGAGATATAAAACCGAAGGTACAGCACCCAACCGTACTTGTACTGTTGAGTGGTATAACTTTAAACCTTATGGATCATCCTATGCAGGATGTGTCTTTACTTTTGCAATCGTTCTCGAGGAATCGACCAATAAAGCGTTTCTCAAATATGACGGTTCCACTTACGTTTATTCTTCCTCAACCACCGTCCAGGTCGGATTGAGGGGTGCTGCCAATACCGATTACAACAATCGTCAAACCACTTCCGACTGGTCTGCTACTGCATCTGGTAGTTCCAATTCCGCTACCTGTACACTCTCAACTACCTGTATACCGCCTACCGGACTTATCTTCACCTATTCACCTCCTTCCATTCTGCCTCCCACCAATTTCACCGCCACGGCTATCTCTTCTTCCCAGATCAATCTTGGCTGGGCACTCAATGGCGCCGGCAATAATGTGATGCTGGTCTATAACACCACCAACACCTTCGGCATCCCCGTGGAAGGTACTACCTACGAAGTGGGCAACACCATCTCGGGTGGAGGTACTGTATTATATAGTGGTAATGGCACCTCATTCTCCCATTCAGGATTGACTCCCGCCACAATGTATTATTACAGAGCATATTCTGTTAATGGCAGCCTGGTTTATTCCAACGGTGCCGTCGCCAATGCCACTACCTTGTGTGTTCCGGCGATCCCCCCTTATTATGAAGGATTTGAAGGGATAACTGTTAACAACGAACTTCCTCCGTGTTGGACTGCAACCAGTATTGGTTCCAAGACCAGGACCTACATCGCCCCTACCGGATCCTACAATCAAATACCTCATTCAGGAAGTAAATTCGGATCTTACTATTATTATCCATATTCCGGCAGCGACGGTTGGTTCTTCACCCGCCAGGTACACCTGGAAGCCGGGCAGACGTATTTAGCCGGTATCTGGTATATCACCGACGGTTATAGCGGATGGAACGCCTTCGAAATGTATTATGGTACTGCTGCCACAGCTGCCAGTATGACCAATTTTGTCGCAGGGGTCTATAACCAAATGAATACCTCTTATTTACCCATGAACAGCAGCTTCATTGCCACTACCACCGGAGATTATTATTTTGGTTTGCGGATGAATAATAATGGGGTACCCTATTATTTCACCATCGATGACTTCAGTGTTGAATTGCTGACCTTGCCCAACTGTGCCATCAATCCCTCTCCTGCCGACGGCGCCACCGGAACCCTCCGGAACCCGACCCTGAGCTGGGGCAACGGCGGTATGGCCACCGATTATGATGTTTACGCTGGCACCACCAACCCTCCTCCTTTCTATGCCAACACTACAGCAACCTCTATCTCAGGCATAGGATTCCCTGCCAATTCTACAGTGTATTGGAAAGTGGTCCCTCATAACATCCTTGGATACGCAGTCGGTTGTCCTACCTGGTCATTCACCACCGGTAGTTCATTCCAGTACTGTAATTCTTCTGCCACATCCAACACAGATGAGGATATTGTTAATGTAACCTTGAACACTCTGAATAACACCTCTGCTAGTAATTGTAACATGTATACCGATTACACGGGTCTGACGCCTACCAATCTCATTGGTTCTTTCACCTATCCGATGGCTGTCACCTGGAACCGTTGCGGTGATGGCCCCCTGTATTATACAACAACTCTGGGTGTGTATATCGACTGGAACCAGAACGGCTCTTTTGATGTTCCATCTGAACTGGCAATGGTTGGAGGGCCTTATTATAATTCAGCACTCACACAATATACGTTCTCAGGTAATATTACAGTGCCTCTGACTGCTGTCGGTGGACAGACAAGAATGAGGCTTGTACTGGTAGAGAGTTCTTCAACATCGCCCTGTGGTACCTATTCATGGGGTGAGACTGAGGATTATTTGGTCAACATCATACCTTATGACAAGGATCTTACCATGTTGAATTGGGTGGGACCCAAAGACGATTGCAACCTCACCGCGAACGAACTTGTGACGGTGACGTACAAAAACCTGGGTCTTCAGGCACAAAACAACTATAACCTGAAATATTACAATGGTACCAGCTGGGTGACGGAGAACGTGACGACGCCCATCAACCCGGGTGAGACCAAGACCTATACCTTCACCACACCCTTAGACGCCGGTACTTTTGGTGAGTATGTCTGCCAGGCCGCCGTTGAACTGGCTGGTGATGTCATTCCTACCAATGACCTGATCTCGGGCATCAAGGTAAGGAACTATCCCACCATACTGGTCACCGATCCTGAAGTAACGCTGTTGCCGGGACCGTATTACCAGGAATTTGACGCTGGAAATGCATACTGGTATCCCAACGGTGTTAACAACCAATGGGTACTGGGAACCCCGGCCAAGACCTTCCTCAACGGGGCTAAGTCAGCTCCCAATGCATGGGTCACCCAACTCACCGGCAATTATTCCAACAACTCCTTCTGCTGGGTGGAAAGTCCCTGTTTCGATCTGAGCCAGCTGCTGAATCCTCTGGTATCCCTCGACCTGAAATATCAAACCGAGGCCAACTGGGACGGTGCCCTTCTCATGTCCAGCATTGACAATGGAAGCACCTGGTATCTGGTCGGTGATATCTACCAGCCTACCAACTGGTACAACGACACGGCCACCAATGGTCTTCCCGTTTGGGGCGGTCAGTCAGCCGGCAATGATTATGTGAACGCTATTCATGCCCTTTCCGGTCTCGCCGGCCAGCCTTCCGTAAAACTTGGAGTTTTGTTTATTGGTGATGAATATGTGAACTTTGAAGGGGTCGCATTTGACAATGTCAGAGTATATGAAAGCACTATATTGTTTGCTTCCTGCCCTGATATCAACATTGAAGGAACCGTTGGTGATACCCTGAACCTGAAGGTGAAAGGCGGACAACCTCCTTATAATGTATCATGGACTCCCAACCTGAACCTGAGTTGCAATGACCTGCTCTGCGGATCCGGTTGTACTCCCCAGAACTGCCTGAAACCCATCGCAGCTCCTCCGGTCACCACCACTTACACCGCCAAGGTATGGGACAGCAAATATCCTGTCGCTGATACCACCTATGCTACCGCTACTGTGTTCCACTATCCGGAACTGGTCGTGAATGCCGACTATGATGCCGATGTTTGTGACACTGCCAGGACCCAGATCTGGGCTTTCACCCAGGGTGGTGTTCCTCCTTACGTATATGAGTGGAGCCCGGTGAGCACCCTCAGCAACCCGACCATCTCTAACCCGGTGGCTACTCCGAACAACACCACTACTTATACGGTGACCGTTACCGATGCCCTGGGTTTCATCGACATCGACAATGTCACCATTACCACCCACTCCGGTTATCCCAATGTGGATATTCATCCCAATGGCGGAAGTGTTTGTACAGGCGATGGCATCCTTCTGACTGCCACAGGCGGCTGGTCCTACCAGTGGTCTGTATATCCTGTTGCCAGTGATCCTTCTGTCAACGGTTCTACGGCTATGTCCATCAATGCTCACCCGACGGTTAACAACACCAAGTACACCTGTGTGATCTATTCCGACTGCGGTGTAGGAAGCGACTTTGTTATCATTGGTGTGAAACAACGTCCTGTTGTTTCCCTGGCTCCTTTCAGCCCTGCCGGACATTGTGTGTATGCTGATCCTGTTACTCTGACCGGAGGCAATCCTGCCGGCGGCGTGTACAGCGGAAACGGCGTGGTGGATGGCGTCTTCTATCCTGATGTAGCCGGAGCCGGTACCCATATCATTACTTATACTTATACCAGCCCGGTCAACGGATGCCCGAATAGCGCCACCCAGCCTATGATCGTTTATCCGAGACCCAACATGGTGTTCAATATTCCTGACGACGTTCAATGTGTGGATGCTCCTGCCTACGTACTTACCGGTGGATTGCCTCTCAACGGGACCTACAGTGGAGATGGAGTGGATAATGGTATTTTCTACCCGGATGTTGCCGGTGTCGGGACACATGCTATTACCTATGAATTTATCAGTCAATATGGATGTTATGATTTCAGGGTTGATAGCATTTATGTGTTGCCATTACCTGTTGTTACCCTGGATCTGAACGATTCCGTATGTATTAACAGCGGATCTTTTGAACTCACCGGAGGTCTGCCTCCGGGTGGTGTCTATAGCGGACCCGGAGTTAGTGCCGGAATTTTTGATCCTCTTGCTGCCGGTGTGGGTGTGCATACCATATCTTATTATTATGATGCCGAACCCGGCGAAAACGGTTGCGATGAAATCGTAGCCACTGGAACTATAGAAGTATGGGGATTGCCGGAGATTACTGCCGATCTTCCCAACGAATTTGTTTGCGAAGGAACCAGCGTAACCAAGACCTTCGAGCTTTCAGGCCCCGGTCCCTGGGTGGTCAACTGGAGCATTAACGGTGTGGCCCAACCGGCCTGGAACGTCAGTGCTTCACCTTTTGAGTTAACCTGGATTCCACCAGTGGGAGAAACAGAATATGCTATCCTCGATGTGGAAGATGCCAACGGATGTTACAATGACATTCAGGACATCGTCTTCACCACAACAGTCAATGAGTACCCGAGTCCTTATTTTGTTGTCATGAACGATGATGACGGAATTTATTGCGAAGGAACCGGTGGTATTTCTGTCGGTCTCAGTGGTTCTGAACCTAACGTTACTTACAGACTGTGGAAAGATGGTGCTTATACCGGAAACGAATTTGTTCCGTCCGACGTTCCTAATTATGTTCTTGGAAGTGCATTTTGGTTCCCTGTCAATCAAACCCTTGACGGTGACTATTATGTAGAAGCCATTTCTAATGTCGAACCTACGAAATGTTCGAGGTTTATGCTTGACACCATCCATATCACCACCATGGACATCAACATTCTTCTGGCCGGAGAGTTCCCCTATGTAGGAACTCCCAACCCTGAGATCTGTCTGGGTGGAACCAACCTGGTATTCCTGGGTGTTGAAAATCTTCAATTATTCGACGGTCCCTGGGATATCAACTGGTATGAGCCTGAGTGGGAATTTGACAGCAATATGTATGCTGACATTCTTACTTATCCTACCCATTCGAAATATTATTATGTGACGGTATCCAATCTTAATGGTTGTATGGACAATGACTCTATCTGGGTAGAGGTGAACAATCCTCCTTCAGTAGAAATCACTGCCAATGATCCCAACCCGGTTTGTGCCAACTCATGCATTACCCTTAACACTGAAGTGACCCAGGGTGATGGAACCAATACCACTGGTTATGTCTGGTATCCGGATGTAAATGTTGATCCTCCTTTCTCTGCTGCATCACCTCAGGTATGTGCTAATCTGAATACCACCTATACTGTTGTTGTTACCGATGATAATGGTTGTGAAGGATCTGCCAGTTATGACGTCCTTGTGATACCTTCTCCCAATGTGGTGTTCACAGGTATTCCTACGCATAATATATGCCCTGCCGGACAAGGCCCGAACAGCTGGACGCTTCCTCTGAACGTACCTACTATCGGATCAGGTGATTATTCTTATTCATGGACATCTGAGCCTGCAGGATTTACCTCAACGCTGAGGGATCCTTTGGTTAATCCGACTGCTACCACGGTTTATACGGTCGTGATCACAGACAATGTGAGTGGATGTACGGGAACTGGTACCTATACTGTTGTTGTGAACGATCCTATCGTGGTCAACCTGGGTACTTCCTTCAACATCTGCAATGGTACAGCAGCAAACCTGTTCGCAAACATTCAATCCGGTGGATTTGCTCCGTTCAGCTTCACCTGGAACCCTGCTCTTTCACCGACGCAGAATCCCACAGTGATTCCTCCGGACAATAACACTACTGTATACACAGTTACTGTGTATGACTTCTACGGATGTTATGGAACTGCAAACGTTGCCGTTACTACAGGGAATGTACCTGTTGCTCATGCCGGTCCCAACGTAACTATTTGTGAAGGATCCTGCACCACGCTTATTGGTTCAGGCGGTACTTCTTACCAGTGGTTTATCGACGGCGGTGACAATCCCAGCACACCGATTACGGGCGTACAGGTGAATCCTGATGTTCAGGTTTGTCCGACCGTTACCACGCTGTATGAGTTAAGGGTAACCAGCCCCTGCGGTGCTGCTATCAGCCATGTACTTGTAACAGTGAACCCGGCTACCGACCTTGATGTTTGGATGGTCCCGACAGAATTCTGCCAGTTTGACCAGCCCATCACCATCATCGGAACCCCGACCGATGCCAATGGCACCTTCACGGGAACCGGAATTACCGACAATGGTGACGGCACTGCCATCTTCACGCCTGATGCAGCAGGTAACTACAATGTTACTTACACTTACCTGAATGAGTTTGGTTGTACCTATTCAATTGATGTACCTGTCGTTGTTCATCCTGCTCCTGAGGTTACCTTGGCACCTATTGAGCCGGTTTGTCTGAACACTGCTCCCTTCGTACTCACTGGTGGCCTACCCTTGGGTGGCGTTTACAGCGGCGACGGAGTGGTTGGCAATAGTTTTGACGCATCCATTGCCGGAATCGGTACCCACACCGTATTATATACCTATACCGACGGTATCGGATGTTCAGCTTCCGCTGAGATTGAGATCGTGGTGAACCCGCTGCCGGAAATATTCGACGTGACCATTACCAATAACGGCCACTATTGCAACTATCCTTCACCTGTTGGTCCTACTATCAGCCTGAGTGGATCTGCTCCTCTCGGATCAGGGATCACCTATCACCTGGTACTGAACGGTGCCTTCACCAGCCAGGCTCTGCCTGCTATTGGGGCTCCCATAAGCTTTGGTCCTCAGACTGCTACCGGAGTTTACACGGTTGTTGCTACCAATAGCAGCACCGGTTGCAGCCAGATCATGAATGGTTCAGTGACCGTTGTCCAGGATGCTCTGCCTACCGTTTACAACGTGACTGGTGGCGGCAGCTACTGCGCCGGTGGTACTGGTGTGGCGATCAGCATGGACAACTCCAACTACGGAATCACCTATGAATTATACAGGAACAACTCACCCACGGGTATTACCCATCCGGGTGTCAGTGGTCCTTTCTCCTTTGACGACGTTACTGCTGCCGGAACTTATACGGTGATTGCCACCAATGATGTGACCGGTTGCCAGATGACCATGGCCGGTTCTGCTACAGTAAATGTTCTGGCATTGCCGTTCAGGCGTCTCGTCGGTATCGGAAATAACTTCGTGCAGAGTATAACCGCCTGTCCGGGTACTCATATTATGATCAAGCTGAATTTGGCCGATATGGGAGTCGTTTATGAGCTGTATTATAATGGCCAGCCGACAGGACTTACCAGAACTCGTGCAAATGCTTTATCACCAACATGGGAAAGTTCTAACTGGGCTCCTGGTGTGTATACCGTTGTTGGTACCACGCAGAATCCTCCGTACTACTGCCAGCAGCAGATGAACGGTTCTGCAACCATCAATTATTATGCTCCTATCAGTGTCGTTACCAATCCTGCCAATGCATTCATTGATGAAGGCGGAAGCGCTTCCTTCCATGTTGTTGCAACTGGTGACAACCCAGGATACCAATGGTATGTTTCTTCAGATAACGGTGGCAGCTGGACGGCTGTGGATGATGCCAGTCCTTACTATGAGGGAGTTAACACGAGTACCCTGAATGTGTTAAATGCAACTTACGACATGACCAGGTACCTGTATCGTGTCAGCATCAGTGGTCCTTGTAACCAGGTGAACTCTGCAGCAGCCACCCTGTACATCGATCCTATTCCTTATGTCTACCTCCAGGATGTGACAGAATGTGCTTCAAACAGCGTCCAGGTACCCATTGTGTTTACCAATGCTGACTCCATCAATGCTATTTCACTGACCATTTACTATGATAACACCGACTTCAGCTATACCGGTTATACCGGACTGAATCCGAGTTTGTTATCAAGCCAGCTGTCAGTGTTCGCTGCATTTAACTGGATTCGTATTTCTTACTTCGATGTATCGAATACAATCAATACCAACCATGGAACCTTCCCATTCATGAACCTCATTTTTGATGCTCATAACGCCGGAGGTACTGTACATAACCTCAACTTTGACCTTGTTGAACAAGGTGTTTGTGAGTTGAGTAAGATCAATGGAGAGATTTTGATCAACAGTCAAAATTATCCTGATCATTTTGTGAATGGTACTGCTACCATTGTTGAGCTGCCTGTTATTGCCGATGTGACTGTTGATGACGGCGAGATCTGCGAGCACGAGAATCTGTATCTGCATGTCACTGCTTCTCATCCTGAAGGACTGAGCTATGCATGGACCGGACCAAACGGATTTACCTCCACCAGTGCTGACCCGAGTATCATGGATGCTACTCCTGATGCTACCGGCACTTATTATGTGACTGTATCCAGTCTCGAAAATAACTGCGTGGCTTCAGGTAGTGTTAACGTGATCGTACATCCCGAACCTGCACTTCAGACCGTATGGACTCCCAACGGAATGTTTGCCTGTGCCGGTTCCGGTGTTGAGGTTGCTCTGCTGGGATCAGAAGTAGGTGTTGCCTACGAACTATTCCTCGAGCCCAATAATGTAACTCCTGTGGCCATTGCTGTGGGCAACGGCGGACCTGTGACCTTTGGTCCTCAGCCCGTGAGTGGTTCTTATGTTGTGAAAGCCACTAGCATCTATGGTTGTATCAGGTGGATGACCGGTACTGCCACGGTGGTGATCAATCCTCAGCCTCTGTGGTTCTATGTTACCGGTGGCGGACATTACTGTGCAGGCGGCGACGGACGTGAGCTGAAGCTCAATGGTTCACAGATCGGTGTACAGTATACCCTTCTTCTGAATGCATGCTGCTGCCAGGCTGACTCTATCGTAATGACCGTTGTTGGAACTGGTTCACCTCTCAGCTTCGGTTACCATACCACCCCGGGATACTACAGTGTTGTGGCTGTGAATCCTCAGAGCGGTTGTAGCAATAACATGATCGGTTGTATTCCTATCGTGATTGATCCGCTGCCCACCGCTCATATCCAAGGTAACTCCTCCGTGTGCTATGGAAGCTGCGCTGACCTGCAGTTGAATATGACGGGCAAAGCACCGTTCACCATTGTCCTTAGCGATGGTACTAATACCTTTACTGCTTCAAGCAATGGTTTCAGCACTCTTGTTAATGTATGCCCCTTGGCAACCACCACCTATACCATTGTAAGTGTCACTGACGCTAACAACTGTACCAATACTGGTACCGGATCGGCTACGGTTACCATCTGGTCGTTACCAGAAGTTATCGTTTCCAATACCTCACCAGTGTGTATCGGTGGTTCTGTCAATTTGCATGCTGCCGCCAACGGATTTGGTCCTTTCACTTTTGCCTGGACCGGTCCTAACGGCTTCACCTCAACCGATGCTAATCCTGTGATCCCTGTTTCTACACTCGATCATAACGGAGTTTATACGGTTGTTGTGACTGACGGTAATGGTTGCGTGAACACTGGTCAGACCACTGTTACGATTTACCCCTTGCCGACGGTTACTCTGGAAGCCAATTCACCTTGCGTTGGTGGTACACTGACTATCTATGCTTCTGTACAAGGTACAGGCCCCTTCACCTATAACTGGAGTGGTCCGAACAATGCTTCCGGAACCACTGAAAGCCTTGTGATTGAACCTGCTCAACTGGTACATGCCGGTATCTATTACGTGACTGTTACAGATGCTCATAACTGTGTGAACACAGGTGAGATTGAAGTAATTGTCCATGCACTGCCGGTTGTTACTTGTGGTAACAATTCACCGGTCTGCGTTGGCGAGAATATCAATCTGACTGCCGAAGCTACCGGAACTGCTCCGTTCTCTTACAGTTGGACCGGACCTGATTTCATGTCTACTGAACAGAATCCTGTACTTGCCAACGCCACTCTTGAAATGGCCGGAGATTATGTAGTTACTGTGTATGATGAGTACCAATGTATGAATACATGTACTACCACGGTGATTGTTAACCCATTACCTCAGGTTTGCCCGGTTTATGTTACCGAACCCAACGTTTATTGCTTTGGTTGTATTCCTCCCAAGGTATGGCTGGGTTGCTCACAGGTTGGAGTGAACTATGAACTATACAGAGGTGGTGTGTCTACAGGACTTATTGTTGCCGGTGATGGCGACAGCATCAGCTTTGGTCCCACCAGCATTCCTGGTTGGTACACCGTGCGCGCAGTGAACGCAACTACCGGTTGTGTAAACTGGATGTACGGACAGGTTGAGATAATCGAACAGGCACCTCCCACCGCTACGCTGAGTGGCGATGTGATCTGCTACGGCGAAACCGCTGAAATGAACCTCGTTCTTACAGGTGATACCTACTGGAATGTGATCATCTATGACGGTGTACACAAAGACACCCTTTACATCACCAGCTCACCTTATACTTATATCCCCGGATCAGGACCGCACATTCTTGCTCCTACCGTAACTACTACCTACCATGTACTGCTTGTCTCTGACAGGGTATGTTACAACGTTGGAAATTCTGCCACTGTTGTTGTCAATCCGCTGCCGAACCAGTACCAGATGACAGGAAGTGGATACTACTGTAATGGTATCGGACAGTTCGTCGGACTGAACGGATCACAGGTGGGTGTTGAGTACACACTGTGGAAGGAAGGAATGGTGATTGCAACGGTCATGGGTACCGGTGGTCCAATTTCCTTTGGTCCTCAACCTGATGGTATTTATACCGCTACTGCTGTATTCGTATCTACCGGATGTCATAGATCAATGATCGGCCAGGCCATCATTCTTCCCAATCCTGATCTGATCGGCTACGAAGTAAGTGGTGGAGGATGGTATTGTGCCGATGGCTCCGGTGTAAATGTTTACCTGAGCGGATCTCAGTTAGGAAAAGAATACAAGCTGTTATTAGGCGGACTCTACACGGGAACCACACTGATCGGTACGGGTAATCCTCTTACCTTCACCGGTGTTATGAATCCCGGAATTTATACGGTATTAATGTTCGATCCTATCTCTACCTGTACCAGGAACATGAACGGATCAGCCACTGTTGAAGTGAAGGTGAAGCCGACTGCCAACATCAATGGCAGTGCTACCATCTGTTACGGTGACGTGGCTACCCTCCATGTAACCCTTACGGGCAACGGACCCTGGACCTTCGGCATCACCGATGGTTATACTTCCAAGGTACATCATTCCAATGTAGCCCTCTGGGACAGCATTGTGAATCCTCCTGCCAGCAGGACTTATACCTTAACTTCAGTGGTTGACATGTATTGCCAGAACTCCGGTACCGGCAGTGCTGTGATCACCGTGAACTCACCCACTCCGTTCATTATGACCGGTGGTGGTTCATTCTGTGCCGGCGGCATTGGTGTTGTTGTGGGTCTGAGCGGATCTGAAGTCGATGTGAATTATGCTCTGCTGATCAATGGTATTGGTACAGGTGTCGTGTTGACAGGTACAGGTAACCCGCTGAGTTTCGGTCTGCAGACCACTCCGGGAACCTATACCGTTGTTGCCACTTCGGTTGCCAATGGTTGTTCAAGGACGATGAACGGCGTTGCCGTGATTACCATTAACCCCTTACCCGATTTGTTCAATGTAACGGGTGGCGGTTCTTGCTGTATCGGATGTAACCATGTGTTTGTATGTCTCGACGGTTCTCAGACCGGTATTCGTTATGAGTTGTACATCAATGGTCAGCCCACCGGTATGTACAAGAATGGTAACGGACAGCCTTTCTGCTATGATTATGCTACCATTGCCGGTATCTATACTATCAAAGCAGTGAATATGCAAACCGGTTGCTGGACCTGGATGAACGGATCGGCAGAAGTAATTCTGTATCCGACGGCTCAGGCAAACATCAGCGGTGGTGCCTCCATTTGCTGGGGCGAAAGTGCAACCCTTACAGTGACCTTCACTGCTGGTACTGCTCCTTTCAGCTTCGGTCTGTCGGCTGGCACTGGTCCTATTGTTACTTACAACAATATCACTGATAACCCCTACCAAATCCTTGTTACCCCCAACGTAACCACCACTTACACTCTTGCTTGGGTAAGTGATATTTACGGATGCTACAATAACATTACAACAGGTGCTGCTACCATCGAGGTTACCCAGCTTCCTGGTGTAAGCCTTGGTACTTTCAATCCTGTATGTATTGATGCTCCTTCCTTCACCCTTACCGGTGGTTTACCCGCAGGTGGTGTTTACAGTGGTGTGGGTGTTGATAACGGAGTGTTCTATCCCAGCCTGGCAGGTGCCGGTAGTCATGTGATTACCTATACCTACACCAATGGACAGGGATGCCAGGGAGAAGCTACTTCCTCTATTATTGTCAATCCTCTGCCTGTTGTTTCCTTCGACGGACTTGATGACGGATATTGTGTGGATGCTCCTGCTGTGACACTGGTTGGAAATCCTGCCGGCGGAACCTTCTCCGGTCCTGGAATCATCAACCTGGGTAATGGTATCGCTACCTTCACCCCGAGCCTTGCCGGTGTTGGCGGACCTTACACCATCACATACAGCTATACCGACGAAAACGGTTGCTATGCTGAATACAGTGACCAGGTAACCGTTGTAGCTCTGCCCAATGTGTACTTCATTGGTCTGGCTGGTTCTTACTGTCTGAACAATCCGGCTGTTGAGTTGACCGGCTTCCCGGTTGGCGGTACCTTCAGTGGTAATGGCATCATCAATGATCACTTCTTTGATCCTGCTACAGCTGGTGTTGGAACTTACTCCATCACTTACAGCTATACCAGTGGCCAGTATTGCACTTCAAGCTATACTCTGACCGTGACTGTGCTTCCGCTGCCTCAGGATTGTGCGTTTGAAGGCGGTGGAATATGCTGCATCGGTTGTTCAGTGAACGGTTATCTGAATTGCTTAACTGATCCCAATGTAAGCTACCAGCTGATGAAGGGTAATCTCCCTGTTGGCCTGCCGAAGACTGGCAATGGATATAACCTGGTTTGGGAGATCTTCCTTGCCGGTGATTATCATGTGGTTGCTACCGACCTTACCACTGGATGTTCCAGGGTGATGAGCGGTGTGATCAATGTTCAGATCATTCCTCAGCCCACTGCTGTGCTTAGTGGAACCACTTCCATCTGCCAGGGTCAGTGTGCTACTCTCAATGTTGATCTGACAGGTACCGCTCCTTGGGAGGTTTATCTCTACGACGGTAATGATACCACTGTTTATGGCAACATTTGGACTTCTCCGTGGACCGTACAGGTTTGTCCGTCAACTACCACTACTTATCTGGTGGTTTCACTGACCGACGCCAACTGTGGTGCCTACGGATTTGGAGAGGCTGTTGTGACCGTGAATCCTGCTCCTTCCATCTACAACGTTACCGGCGGCGGTACCATCTGCGAAGGTGGTGCTGGCGTGGTCATCGGCCTCGATGGTTCACAGACGGGTGTTTACTACGACCTGTACCTTGACGGTGTATCCACAGGTGTTGTGATACCTGGTACCGGTGCTGCTCTTAGCTTCGGTCTGCAGAATAACGCTGGTACTTATACAGTACATTCTGTAAGTGCCATCACCTGTGACTATGTGATGAACGGAAACGCTGTGATTAATACTATTCCCGCTCCTGTGGTTGAACTTGCACCTATCGCCAATGTATGCCTCGGAACCCCGGCCTTCTTATTGACTGGCGGATATCCTGTGGGTGGTATTTACTATGTTGATGGAATCCAGGTTACCTACTTTGATCCTCAGGGTGTTGGAGCCGGATTACATAACGTTGAATACATGTATGAAGATCTTTATGGATGCAGTGGTTCCGCATCACAGACTGTGACTGTTTACAGTGTGCCTTCTGTGACGCTGATGCCTTTCGCAGCTGTATGTTTCGATGCTCCTGAGTTCGCCCTCGGCGGTGGTTCTCCGGTTGGCGGAACATATTATGTGAATGGTGTTCCCGCTACCTCATTCGATCCTTCAGCATACGGTGCCGGTACCTACCAGATCCTCTATGCATACACCGACGGCAATGGTTGCTATGGTGAAGCATCACAGAATCTCGTGGTTAACCCCATGCCTTACGTGATCTTCGCTCAGTTTGCCGAACCGTTCTGCCTGAATGGCAATCCCGTCCAACTGACAGGCGGATATCCCGCAGGTGGCGTGTATAGCGGACAGCATGTAATTAGCGGATACTTCAACCCGGTTGAGGTAGGTGATTTCGAAATCACTTACACCTACACAGATGGTAATGGCTGTGTTGCTACTGCAATCCAGACTGCATCTGTCGTCAGCTGTGCCGTTTATACCCTGACAGGTCAGGTAACCTATGATAACACTGCTCAAACCGTTATGAACAATGTTACCGTGAACCTGATGCTCAACGGTACTACGGTTGCTTCAACCCTTACCAATACCAATGGAGGTTATGAATTCACCAACCTGGCTCCCGGAGTTTACACAGTGGCTGCTGCCAGCACCAAACCTTGGGGCGGTGTCAACTCCAACGATGCTCTGCTGATCATGAAGCATTTCGCTATGATCACTCCGCTCACCGGAATCAGACTGGTCGGAGCCAATGTGAACGGTGATGCTACCGTGAACTCCATCGATGCTCTGATGGTTGCCAAGAGGTTCGTGAACCAGATCAGCTCCTTCCCTGTTGGTGACTGGGCATTCGAAGTCAAGACTGTTGTGATCACCAACGCTGATGCCGTGAACAACTTCAAGGCTCTCTGCTACGGTGATGTGAACGGATCCTATACTCCTCCGTTTGTGAAGACTCCTCCGACCGTTAACCTGAACATGTCTGGTGTGAAGGAAATCAGGTCTTATGAGTCATTCGAACTCCCCATTCAAGTGACCAGCGCACTGAAGGTGGGTGCTATCTCCCTGGTGATCAACTATCCCGAAAACCTCATTGATGTTGAAGGTGTAGTTGTGAACAATGCTGCCAGCAACGTGCTGTACACTGCTCTCAACGGCGAACTCAGAATTTCATGGTACAACATGAAGGAAATCAGGCTTGCCGAAAACGATGCACTTGTTACCTTACAACTGAAGGCCAGGAATCTGACCGATGTCACCAATGGTGAACTGGAACTGATTCTCGATGGTATCAGCGATCTGGGTGACAGGAATGCCGTGAGCTTGCAGAATGTGAACCTGACCTATCCGAAGTTGTCTGTAGGTACTCTCGAGTACAGCATCAGCAACTATCCGAACCCGTTCAAGGCTGTGACCGAAATCACCTATACCTTGCCGGAAAATGGAAACGTGACACTGAGGGTTTACAACCTCCTTGGAGATGTGGTGGCTGTGCTTGTCAACAATGTTGCTCAGGCTGCCAACACCTATCAGATTACCTTCGACGGATCTGATCTCGTACCTGGTGTTTATACATACAAGATTGAAGTAAATGGTCAATCAAAAGAGTATGTGAAATCAGGCAGGATGGTTATTTCCAGATAAAGGATAACTGGTCCTTAATGAAAGAGGCTGCCTCGAAAGAGGCGGCCTCTTTTTTTTTGCCCGCCGGTTCATTCAACTTCTGGTACGTCTTAACCCCTGGCCCCTCCCTGCCCCTCCCTGCCCCCCCCAATCGGGGGGGAGCGAGAATGCGAGAATGCAAGAATGTTGATCCCGTTGGGATCATATCCCTTTAGCGAAGGGAAGATGCAACCATCACTCCCCTCCCCGTTTTGCCATTTCCCAGTGGTATGTTGATGGTGGGGAGGGGGCAGGGGGTGGGAAGGTCCTGTCTAACTCAACCTCCCCTTGCCCCTCCCCACAAAGGTTGTTCCTTCGAGTGAGATTAAAACGGGGAGATGAAAATATTTGACCGGCTGACGTTGTGCTACCAATGACTTACCCCTAAGGGGTTTTAGAGGAATTGCGAACCGAGAAATCAGAGGTCAGTAGGGGTAGACCGTCCAGCTGCCAACTGCCCCATCCCGTATCCCGTCATCCCGAATGCCCGAAATCAGAAATCAGAGGCCAGAAGGGGCAGACTGCCAACTGCCAACTGCCAACTGAAATTATCCCGTCATCCCGCCGCTGTATTCAGCTCTTTAAAAGTAACGTATTTATTAAGAAATAACTGGTTAAGGAACCTGGTAACCCTGAGTTCAACCTCCTGCAAGTTACCTTCATGGAGGGCCTGGAGTTCATCGCAGATGGCTCCCACCTTCCTTTTTCCGTCTATCAGTAACCATACCGCACTTCCCAATTCATCAAAATTCATACGAATGGGCTTGTCTTTAAACCGTTTCCCCATTAGTTTCTTTCCGAGGGTGGATGTAAAGCGGGGTATAAGAAGCCGTACATGCCCCTCCGGGGCAATTTCGTGCGCTACAAGCGCCACAGGGGTCAGGGTAAGGAAATTGACCGGTTCTTTGCCGGAAGTGCGTGAGAAGGGGTTATTAAAGCTCATGGCGTGGTTGTGTCATGCGAAGGTAAGATTAATTGAAAGTGAGCTGACTGGAAAAAGAAACACCGGGATGATGACCCGGTGTTCTTTTAAATATTAAAGTTCGTAAGACTACATGGAAGCTACCGGAGGAGCTGGCTCATCTGGCTTTCCAGAGTTCCGAACAGGGATCCATATCAGGACCACAGCAATGATGGTGAGAACGATCAGGCTTACCCAGAACTGCGGATTGCTGAAGATGGACGGGAGGGGAATGTTGATGAAATAGAAGAGTGCGAAAACGAGTCCCATAAGTGCTTCTCCTGCTATAAACCCTGAAGCCAGCAGAACACCGGTGTTCTCCACGCGGGCTCTCTGGGCAGCATTGTGTTTCCTTGCATCATTGAACAACTCAACCACACCCTTCACCAGTCCGCCGAGGAAAATAGCGAAAGTGGTCTCCAGCGGGAGATACATACCCACGCTGACCAGCATGGGGCTTTTTACCTGCATCAGAATGAAGCCGAGACCCATCAGCATGCCCACAATGATCAGTGGCCATGCCATCTGACCTTCCACGATTCCTTTTGAAAGCATGGCCATCAGACTGGCTTGCGGAGCGGAAAGGTTTTTACTTCCAAAACCTCCTTCATATCCTTCTTTCAGTCCCTGTGCTATATCTCCTTCATTCAGGATGACCAGTACTCCAAACATCACTAACCCAGCCAGCACCACTCCGATGATATCACCCACCTGCATCTTCCAGGGGGTACCACCCAGAATATGTCCTGCTTTAAGGTCTTGAAGCATCTCACCGGCAACGGCTGCAGATACGCAGACGATGGCCGCGATGCCGAGGACGGTTCCCACGTCCTTATTACCGGAAGCTCCCAGAACCACCAGGATGAGTGCGGTGACCACCAGTGCGGTGAGGGTAAGGCCGGAAATCGGGTTATTACTGGAACCCATGATCCCGACCAGGTAGCCCGAGACGGCAGCAAAGAAAAAGGCAAGAATGATGAGAAGGGTGGCAGCCACTATGGCGATAAGTAAGGACGACTCAAAGATGAAAAAAGAAATAATAAATGTAAGTAGGGCGACGCCGATAATACCAATGATGATCCAAGTGAAAGGGATGTCCTTCTCGGTGCGGATCGTGGTGTTTTCGCTGCCACTGGCGGCTTTTTTCACGTCGGCGATGGATCTTTTCACACCTGCTATCAGGCTTTTTCTCATCTTAAACAGCGTAAAGCCGGCACCCATGAGCATGCCACCAATGGCAATGGGACGTACGATATACTTCCATATCTGGGTGATTTGGAAAGAAGGGTCGCTCACTTTCTGCAGTGCTGCATTCATGTCAAGAGAAGTATCACGGCTGATAAGGTAGGTCGCCCAGGCCTGAAGATCAAGGTTGGGTGTGATAAAATACAGGATCAAAGGTGCCAGTAAACCCCAGGCGATCAAACCCCCGCTGAAGTTAAGTGCCCCGAGTTTAGGGCCTATGATATATCCCACACCCATGTATGCAGGGCTGATACCCGGTGAACTCAGCAGAAGGCCCCCTTGTCCGCTGATCTGGGTACCCGTGATGGTCTGTTTGCCAAAGACGACGAATTTCTCCCAGGCGGCAGCAAAAAACTTCAGCTCACCAAGGGTCTTGATGACGGCTCCGCCAATCATGGCACCAAAGAGGAACTTTGATCCGCCGCCGCCCGAACGGCCGGCTTTATGGATCTCAGCAGCTGCAACAGATTCAGGGAATGGAAGGTCAACATCTTCAACCATCACCCGGCGAAGCAAGGCAACAAACATGATACCCAGAAGGCCACCGGCAACAAGAATCAATGAAGAAGTAATGTAATGACCCACCGTAAAAAATTCTTTCCATATCCCTGCAATGAAAAAAGCTGGCAGGGTGAATATGGCCCCGGCCGCCACCGATTCACCAATAGAACCGACGGTACGGGCGATGTTCTCTTCAAGAATAGATCCTCTGACCACCTTTAGAATGGCCATGCCAATAACCGCTGCGGGATAGGTCGCAGCAATGGTCATTCCCGCTTTTAGCCCCAGATAGGCATTGGCAGCCCCCAATATCACGGCCATCACCAGTCCGATGATCAATGCCCTGATAGTGAACTCTGTCATGGTGGTCTCGGGTGATACAAAGGGTACAAATTTTCGTTGTTCTGACATTTTTCCTCCTTTTTTATTTATGATGCTAAGTAATGAAAAAAGTATGAATATCTCCGAATTTCGGGCAACAAAAATGTAATAAATAGAATATCAGAGAGTAATGTGAATAATGAGCTTGGTTTCAAAGAAGCTCTCCCGGAACCATTGACTGATATTCCAGGTGGTAAGTGATCCATGAATATTCCCTGCTTCTTCCTTTATATCACCTCCTTTTAAGTAAAGGATCCCATTGTCAAGCGTGTTGATGCCTCCGCGCCTGATCAGGTGCCGTGTCTGCTTCACAAACGGTGACAGGGAGGTGACAGCCCTTCCCAGTACAAAATCGTATTGTCCCTTGAAGTCTTCCGAACGGCCACAATGAACGGCCACATTCTCCAGTTTCAGAGCAGAAGATATCTCACCAACCGCCTGGACCTTCTTCCTGATGGAATCGAGCAGGGTAAAACGGCAATCAGGGAAAAATATCGCGAGAGGAATGCCCGGGAAACCTCCTCCGGTGCCAATATCGATCAGTTCGGTGGCAGGTTTAAATTGAATGATGCGGCATAAGGCCAGAGAAAAGAGTACATGCCTTTCATATAAATGGACCAGGTCATTGCGGGAGATGAGGTTCACCTTCTCATTCCATTCAGAATACAGCTGCATGAGCGCCTGATATTGAGCGATTTGTGTTTCGCTTAGCCCGGGAAAGTACTTCCTGATCCGTTCCATGCCTGCTTTTTTAGTGCATTAAATTAGTGATTTAACAAACCGGTGTGGACATCTTCTCCGTTTTCCTTCAGGATGAAAAGAAATCCTCATTATTTTGCAGGGGTTAATGGCTGATGATGACCTACTTAGCAAAACATTTTCAAAGGGTGTTGCCGGCATGCTTTTTCTTGCTGTTGCTATGCCTTGGCACTACTGCAATAAGCCAGCCACAGGGACAGAAAATTTCGGTCAGGGATTATATTGATAGATACAGGGAGATCGCACTCAGGAAGATGAGGGACCATAAGATCCCCGCCAGTATCACCCTTTCCCAGGGCATTCTTGAGTCGGCCAATGGCAACAGCACCCTGGCCAGGTTGGCAAACAACCATTTTGGCATCAAGTGCCATAAAGAATGGCAGGGAGACACCTATTATATGGATGATGATAAAGAGAATGAGTGTTTCAGAAAATACAGGACCGCTGAAGAGTCCTTCGAAGATCATTCCGTGTTTTTATGCACCAAGTCCCGCTATGCTTTCCTGTTCGAACTTCCTATCACCGATTACAAAGCCTGGGCCTACGGACTCAAAAAGGCCGGTTATGCGACCAGCGCCACCTATGCCGAGAAGCTGATCAGGATCATTGAAGACAACCAGCTTCAGCTTATCGACCAGGAAGGACTGGGTCTCGTGGGGCCAGGATTGGCCTTTTCCATCGACAGTTTACCAGCTTCTTACCGGCAAATGTTTGAAGGTGAGGATTTTGACAGCATCCGCCTCGGAATGACGACCCGGAAAATATGGCATAACAATGGCATCCGGATGACCCTGGCCCTCAAAAAGGACGACCCGGGCCGAATCGCCAGGGATTGTGACCTGATGTCGTGGCAGGTTTTAAGATTTAACGAGCTGAAAAAGGGTGACCGTTTGGCCGAGGGACAGATCATTTATCTTCAACCCAAGAAAAGGAAGGCGAGCAAATCGTTCCATACCGTCAGGGATAAAGAGACCATGTATATCATTTCTCAGGTATACGGTGTGAAGACAAAATTTCTGTACAGGAAAAACAGGATGGCGCCGGGCACACAGCCTGTGACAGGACAAAAGTTGTGGTTAAGGAAAAAGAAACCTTCAATCACCAGGTAAGCGGCAACCGCAGTTGTTCTCCGCTGCGAAAACTGAGACGGTGGATAGGGGAGAGTCCGTGTTGTCTGATGGCCTCCAGGTGTTGCGGCGTAGGGTACCCTTTGTTATGATCCCAGCCATAGTGTGGGTACTGCTCATGTGCCAGCATCATAAATTCATCCCTGTGAGTCTTTGCTAAAATGGAGGCAGCGGCGATAGAATAAAACAAGGCATCTCCTTTAACGATACATTTATATGGAACATCATTCCATCCTGTGAACCGGTTGCCATCGACGAGGATGAAGTCAGGTGCGGGATTGAGGCGGTCCAATGCCAGCCTCATCGCCTTGAACGAGGCCTGGAGGATATTGATGCGATCGATTTCTTCATGGTCGACACTGGCCACCGCCCATCCGATAGCCTCCTGTTCAATGATTTGGCGTGCCTTTGATCGTTTGCTGGGATTCAATGCCTTGGAGTCGTTGATGAGATCGTGTGTTACATCAGCGGGCCAGATGACTGCCGCGGCAAATACAGGCCCTGCAAGACAACCCCGTCCGGCTTCGTCACATCCCGCTTCATTCGGGAGGTTTGAGTAGGATAGGCTAAGCAGGTTCATGTCCGGTGCTTATCAAACACTGTAAGTACGCATCTTTCCAGACATGCATCGAATAACGGCGGATGACGGTCTCCCTGGCTTTGTTTCCCAGTTCATTTCTAAGTGTCTCTGATTCAATGAGTCTGCTCAGTTTCTCTATCCATTCCTCTTGTGAACCGGCCAGATAACCGTAAATACCGTCTTCAACGATCTCCCTGTTGACCCCCACGGGCGACATGACCACCGGGATCCCCATCGACATGCATAAAATCCCTTTGAACCCGCATTTCCCTTTTGTCCATTCATTATCCGGCAAGGGCATGATCCCGATGTCAAATTGTTCCAGAGTGGAAACTTCTGATTCCAATGACCATTTTTCACCCTTGATGGGCAAGTCTTTATGCTGATAGTGCTCATCGCCTATCACCTTGATAATAATAGAGTTGCCATACTTCATCATCAGGGTTCTCAAGGCTTCGTCGATGATGGAAAGATGTGGTACGGTGGTGATACTGCCGGTCCATCCGATCACCACGGGTTGACCGGGACCTTTGCGGAAAGCCCTGGGTTTGAACCTGTCGGTGTCGAGGGTGGTCGGGATGACGCAAACCTTGGGATTGTATAGTCGGGCATAGTCAGCCAGGTAATCATTACCGGCGATCACCCTGTCGCAGAGCCCGATCAGACGGGGAGTCTTTCCCGGGTTCTTCATCAGGGCAAAAATCCTGTTGGCCTCCGAAACATTGGATAACCAGATGGAATCATCGAAATCAAAGACCAGGCGGCTTGTTCCCTTTCGCAGCTGCCTTTCAAAGAAGGTAGACCGGGTCATCAGGGCTTCCCGAATGATCACCGTCACCTGGTAATAGTTTTTGTACCGGAGCAGTTTCCTTCTGATCACCCAGCATCTGAAATAAAAGAACCAGGCTTTTTTCATCCAGTTGCCGGGCCTGTATAGGTACCGGTCTGTCTTTTCTCCGATCAGGTAGGAAACATGGCATTGATATCCCTTTTCTTCCAGCCAGGGAAAGTAATGCTCATGCCGGAATCTTTGGTTAGGAGCCCTTCCGGGGCGGTGGGAGGCAATGAACAGTATCCTTTGTTTCAATACATCCCGGTACACCGAGTAGTACTTCTGTATGGCCTGGTCCAGGCCAAAAACATGGATCGCTTTGTTTCGTATCGCTTCCCTGTCCTGAAATGTCGGATCACCCAATTTTTGTATCGCATCCTGAAATCCATTTTCCGATACTTCATTACAAACCAGAAACCCCGGGATGGATCTGGATAATGTATCGAGGTCCCCAATGCCCTTATTAACTATGATAGGCACCCCGCTGGCCAGGAATTCAGCCCACTTTGTAGGAGAACTTGCTGATTTGGAATAACCTGGTTTAATGAAAGAGATTCCCCAGTCTGTTACAGCCAGCCAATCAGGTACCTCATGCCGGTGAACGGAGCGAATGAGCAAAGACTCCCTCGGGATGTTCTTTGCCGCTGTTATTTTCAGGATCATCTCCTCAGGATCCGGGGTAAGAATAACAAAAAACCAGTCATCGTCCTGTTGATGCAGTAATTTATAAAAGCCTACCATCTCTTCCACCATGTACCAGGTACCGAGGGAGCCGATGTATGTCAGCACTTTGCTCTTTGCCGGGATCCCTTTCTGACTCTTTAAGGGATCCTTATTGATCAGGTTGTTGTTGGTGAAGGCGTTGAAATCCGTACTGCAGGGGATCACCGTAATGTTCTCCCGGTGACCAGGTGGTAAAAAGTGCTGTCGTACCCGGTCAGCGGATCGATGGGTCAGGGTGATGATGGCGTCAGCAAGAGGAAACGTTTTCTTCTCCCTGATCCGTAAAAAAGCAACCAATAACCGGATGAGGGGATTGCCGGCATTCCAGATATTCCCTTCCAGCCTCTCATCGATCCAGAACCCACGAATGTCGAAAATAAAGGGAATCAGATGTTTTCTTTTCAGGCGGTACCCGATCCAGGCGGGGAGATAGGAACGGCAATGGACCAGGTCGAACGATCGGGTTTTGAGAACAGCATCTGTTTTGCGAATTAATGCCAGGATATTGATAAAAGCACTGAGAAGCCCCATTCTTTTACGGTAAAGAACGGGAACCCAGCTTATCTGGTTTTTTTCACAGCTTTGACGGACATTATTCTCCAACGATTGCATCCTGTCCGGTTTTTCGCAGCTTACGATGGTGATGGAGACACCCTGGCCGGCCAGGCCTTCCAGGTAAGGAAGGACCTGGGATTGTCCCAGAGGGTCTGTCAGGCCGTCGTATGTGAGATACAGGACCTTCAACGCTTACACGTTAAATAATCGGATCCAGACGAATCCGATTAACAGCATGGTAAAAAGGATTTCCCACCAGAAAAGTTTCTTCAGCAGGGAGAAATGGTAAGAGACCAGTATGGTCAGGGGTAATATGGCCATGGAAGCATTTTGCCAGGATAATCCGGGGGAGAAAAAGAAGATAGCGGAGGTGAGGACCAGGAACCAGACCAGAAAAATGAATTTCTTCCGGATGCTGATCACCTTCTCCTGGATGATCTGCATTACTCTTACAACGGTAGCCAGGGTAAGGAATGAAAAGACCGTGAAAATGATGATCTCAGAGGTCGTGAAATGCAAGGGGATGAGGTGGTAAGCAGAGAAATAGACCCTGATCTCTTCTATCTTTATCAGCCAGGTGTCGTTCCAATACTCGTACAGGGCATAAAACAGGAAAGGCAGAAAAAAACCTGTAAGGCTGATGATCCATTCCCGCCAGGAAAAAACCCTGTAGATGATGAATCCGAACCATACCAGAACCATGAGGATGACGGCGGATGACTGAAATAAGGTGGCAAGGGCGATTGCGAAGCAGGAGGTGAAGACCTCCTTGAAGGCATCCGGTTTTTCGTATATCTGTAAGAACTCAAAAAGGAAAAGTATCAGGAATGCGTTGGCGATCAGCGTGGAGTGAAAAGCCAGCATGTTGGGATGCCAGCTCATGAGCAGCAGGTAAAGGATGGCAGGAAGGGCATTGTTCCTGGGGGCCAGGTCATGATTGGAAAGGATCAGGGTAAGGACGATTCCCTGGGTTACAATGACAACAAGGGCCAGGATGGAGCTCAGCACAGGATAATGGGTGAGTGCTTGGAAAAATACTTTACCGGTGGTCAGAAAGGACGCATAGGGAGCCTGAACGGGAGGCTGAAGCCAGGCTGGAAGCCAGAGCAATATCCCTAATAAGAGGATGATGATGAACTGTACGGCTGATTCTGTCCTGAAGATCCTGATAAACATGGCCTGATTACTGAGCGGTTATAGAAAGCTGTTGAGGAACATGAAAACAAACAGGAGGATCAGGGAAACGGCAGTCAGGTAGGTGAAGAGTTTCTCCCTTCTCAGTGATTTCTTTTTTGGATTCGAAATGTTCTTCCCTCCCAGGCCGATGATGAAACCCACGATGCAGATTCCCATCAGGATCATCATTATTTTATCTCTTTCCATCCGATTATTTTGTTAGTTGTATGATATCCCGGCCGATATCACTTCGGTAATATTTATCCTGGTATTCGATTGTTCTGCAGGCCAGGTATGCTCTTTCGACCGCTTCAGGAAGATGGTCTGCCAAAGCGGTGACTCCCAGTATTCTTCCACCGGTGCTCACGACCTTATGATTCTGGTCCTGTTTGGTGCCGGCATGGAAGACGGTAACTTCCTTTGTCTGATCAAGATTATTGATTATCAATCCCTTGGGGTATGAGCCGGGATAACCCGGTGCCACCATCATGATACATCCTGAATGCAACGGGCTTATCCTGACCTCCTGTGTATCAAGGGTATGAGTGGCTGCGGCTCTCATCAGTTCCACGAGGTCATTCTGCAGCCTGGGAAGGACAACCTCTGTCTCGGGATCCCCGAGTCTTGCATTGTACTCAATAACGTACGGTTGTGAGCCCACTTTCATCAATCCGAAAAAGATAAAGCCCTGGTAATCAATATTATCATGAATGAGCCCTTGAATGGTGGGACGAATGATCTTTTCCACCACTGCTTCCTTAAAATCTCCTGTAAAGAAGGGGAGGGGTGAGACAGAGCCCATGCCTCCGGTATTCGGTCCCGAGTCGTTGTCGCCAATCCTCTTGTAATCTTTGGCTTCCGGTAACAGAAGAAAGTGATGTCCGTCGGTCAGCACGAAAACAGAAAGTTCTATCCCATCGAGGAACTCTTCAATGACCAGCTTTTTCCCAGCTTCTCCGAACTTGTTGCCGCCAAGGATGTCCTGAATTTCCGATTCTGCTTCAGCGGGGTTTTGGCAGATGATGACCCCTTTTCCGGCGGCGAGGCCATCAGCTTTGAGAACATAAGGAGGTTTGGTTTGCCGAATGAAGGAAAGGGCTTCCGTGATCTCTTCAGGCCGAAAGGTCTGGTGAGCGGCGGTAGGGATGTGATGTCTGTTCATGAACGCCTTGGCGAAATCCTTACTTCCTTCGAGCATGGCTCCAGTCTTTCCAGGTCCGATCACCCAAACATCTTTCAACTGCTCATCCTCCATGAAGAAGTCTGCAATCCCTTGTACCAAAGGTGCTTCCGGTCCTACAACCACCATTCTGACTTGGTTCCCGAGCACAGCCCTTTTGATGGAGGCGAAATCGGATTCACTGATAGACAGGTTGGTGCCATAGTCACTTGTACCTGCATTGCCGGGGGCGATAAATATCTGGTCCACCAAAGGACTTTGTCTGATCTTCCATGCCAGGGTACATTCCCTGCCGCCGCTTCCCAGAATGAGGATATTGAATGGTGATGTCATAAAGTCTCTGATTAGGGTTGCATGGTTTTCTGGATGGATTCCCAGAGTAATGAGGCGGTTTTATCCCAGCTGAAGAAGCTCAGCCTGTCTTTTCCCTTCAGGACAAGCTGTCTCCTTAAAACCTGAGATCCGGCAAGCTGGGTCATGGCGTCGGCAATGGATTCAGGCGAAAATGGGTCTGCATACAAGGCAGCCTCACCGGCTATCTCCGGGAGGGAGGTCTTGTTGGAAACGATGACCGGCACCTCACACGCAAAAGCTTCCAACACGGGAATTCCAAACCCTTCAAAATAAGAGATATATACCAATCCCATGGAGGCAGAAAGGATTTTCTGAAGTTGTTGGACAGAAAGCCTTCCTGTGAAGATGACGGAATCTTTATGCTTCATTCCGTAATAAGTATCTTCCATTTCCCTGGTCCACCATTTCTTCTTTCCGGTGATGACCAGTTTCACCTGTTGTTTGTCTTTTTGCCTGAACAGGTCGAAAGCCCTGAACAGGTTGACCAGGTTCTTTCTTGGGTGCAGGGCCCCGATGAACAGGAAATAAGGGTCTCCTGACGTGAGTTCTTTCCTCGTCGCAAGGATCTCTTCCTGGCTTGACGGCGTATATATTTCATTCACGCCATCATACACCACATCGATCTTGCCGGCCGGGACCTCGTATTGCCGGATGATATCCTGGCGGGAGAATTCCGAGACCGTGGCTATCCGGGTCGCCTGACTGGCGAACTTTGGGAAATAATACCGGTAATATTTCCTTACCAGCCAGGGAAGGTCATTAGGGTAGTGTTCGAAATTCAGGTCATGAATGACAATCAGTGACTTACCCTTGTAAGGCAAGGCATGGTACCCGTCAGGGGAAAGGAAGAGGTCGGGTTTGATCCTGTTCAGCAGGGCTGGCAGTCTGTGGTTGAACCAGAGGTAGAACAGGAACGGATGCCGGGCCTGCGGACCCACAACAAGGGGGTGAATATTAGGGGCAAAAAGGAATTCAGGATCAGGTTGGCGGTCGAAGACAAAAATAAATTCAACCTCGGGATGATCACGGCATATCCTTTTCAGCGATTCGTAGGTAAACCACCCGATACCTTCGAGCCGGTCCTTTAGCAACAACCTGGTGTTCACAACAATTCGCATCAGAGCCTTTCCTTCAGATTTCACCCGGGTATTCCAATACCCGTGAATACTTCCTACATTTGCAGCAAATATCTTAATTTTTAATCATTTCCTGAAACAGGGCTTTCCTTCTCCTCCTGTCTGTCATCCATGCAACGTAAGTTTCTGACCAACCTGAGTTTACTGATTTTTCTGAACTTGCTGGTAAAGCCGTTCTGGATCTTCGGTATCGACAGGACTGTCCAGAACCTGGTGGGTTCGGTCGACTACGGGATGTATTTCGTCATTTTTAACTTCACTTTTCTTTTCAATATTCTTCTTGACCTGGGTGTCACCAACTTCAACAACAGGAATATTGCACAGAACAATCACCTGTTGAACAAGCATTTCAGCAGCATACTCATATTAAAGTTACTGCTGGGTTTCATGTACCTGGTGGTCCTTTTTGTCGTTGCCCTGGTGCTGGGGTATCATGCAGATCAGCTTCATTTTCTTATTTTCCTGGGGATCAATCAGTTTCTCACTTCGTTTATCCTTTATCTCAGGTCGAATATCTCAGGGCTGCTTTTTTTTCGAACTGACAGTTTTTTATCGGTACTTGACCGGCTGCTGATGATACTGTTCTGCAGCATCCTTTTGTGGGGTCATGTCACCTCACAGCCTTTCCGGATAGAGTGGTTTGTTTATGTTCAGACCCTGGCGTATGGAATCACCGCTTTGGTCGCCTTGGGCATCGTTTTCCGCAAAGCACGTTTTCGCAGGCTGAACTGGAACACTCCTTTTTTGATCCTGATTATCAGGAGGAGTTTTCCTTTTGCAGTGCTCGTGTTGCTGATGTCGTTTTACAACCGGGTTGATTCCGTGATGCTGGAGCGTATTCTTCCCGGGGTGAGCGGGGAGTGCCAGGCAGGTGTATATGCCCATGCCTACCGTATGCTCGATGCCGTCAATATGATCGCATACCTGTTCAGCGTGCTCCTGTTGCCTTTGTTTTCAAAGATGATCAAGATGAAGGAACCGGTCAGCCACATGGTGAAGTTGTCTGGTTCCCTTTTACTGACCGTCTCGGTGATGGTAGCAGTTTTGTGCTTTGTGTATAACAGGGAGATGATGGACATGCTTTATAATGAGCATGTTGATGAATCCTCCCGGGTGTTCAGGGTCCTGATGATCGGGTTTATCCCCATTTCCCTAACCTATGTTTTCGGGACACTTCTCACCGCCAACGGCAATCTGAAGGAACTGAACCTGATGGCCGGAGGTGCCATGGCACTGAACCTTCTGATGAATTTTATCCTGATTCCGCGATATCTGGCTTTGGGCTCTGCATGGGCAAGCCTTACGACCCAGTGGATGACAGCACTCATACAGATATTCCTGGTATTCAGGATATTCCGTTTTCGTTTGGATGTAAGGTTTTCAGCAAAGACCTTTATTTATATATTGAGTGTGGTGGTATTGACCAGCCTTTCAAAATACCTGGGGATTCCATGGCTGTGGGGTTTGGCTATCAGCGGTTTCTTGTCGTTGGTATGTGCTTCTGTCCTGGGACTGATCCATGTGGGATCGTTAATAGCTATTTTGAAGAAAGAGTAGAAAAAGCCTTGTTAACAAATATTTTTCTATCTTTACGCTCCTTTTTCTAAAAAGAAACTGAGTATTCATGGAAGAAGCAGCAAGACTTAATTTCAATACGGCCAATTTCTTTCTGTTTTTATACAAGTGGAGAAAGACCTTGATCATCGTATTGGGCATCGCCCTGCTTTCCTCAGTTATCTTTTCCTCGCCCTGGTTCATCACCCCGAAATACAAGTCGACGGTGATCATGTTCCCTACGAGCACCAACTCCATTTCCAAGGCCCTTTTAAGCGAGAGTTCCGGGCTCAAGCAGGATATTCTCGAGTTCGGTGAAGAGGAGCAGGCAGAACAGCTGCTGCAGATCCTCAACGCCAATACGATACGTGCCCGTGTCATCCAGAAATTCAAACTGATGCAACATTATGGCATCGACAGTACTGACCGGTTTAAAAACACGCGCCTTTACAAGGAATACGAATCCAACATCACCTTCAAGCGCACGGAGTACATGGCGGTCCAGGTGTCTGTTCTTGATGAGGACCCTCAGGTGGCTGCCGATATAGCCAACACCATCGCTGATCTGGTCGACTCTGTGAAAAACCAGATGATCAAGGAAAGAGCGCTGAGAGGGTTCAAAATTGTAGAAGCCGAGTACCTGGACCTTGAAAACCAGGTGCGAAAGATGGAAGATTCGATGACGGTGATCAGGAAACTCGGCGTGCATGAGTACGAGACTCAGTCGGAAATGTTGATCCAGCAGCTGGCCATCGAGGTGGCCAAAGGAAATGCCAGGGGCGTCAAAGCGCTGCAGGAACAACTCGATATACTGGCCCAGTATGGTGGGGCTTACGTTTCACTGAGGGAAGCTTTGCTTCATGAAAAGAAACAGTTAAGCATGATCAAGGCAAAGTACGCGGAAGCCAAGGTCGATGCGGAGCAGGTACTGCCACAAAAGTTCATCGTTAACAATGCCTTTAAGGCGGAAAAGAAATCATACCCTGTTCGTTGGCTCATCGTCTTGTCTACCACTTTCTCGGCATTACTGCTCTGCATACTGGTCCTGATAGCCATAGAGAACCTTAACAGAGAGCGGTTTTCGCTGGGCATCACCGAAAAAAAAAACAACTCTCCAGGGTAGTACCCCGGTCACCCGAAAGAGTTAGTGTTGAAGAACCGGTTTTAAACGTTGAGATTCTAAAGGTTGAGGGTTACTTTAGCAATATGAATTTTATAAGGTTCATACTCGTCTGGAAATATCACCTGCTGGTCATTGGCCTGATCGCCGGCCTCCTTTCTGCTTTTTTCTCCAGTAAACTTTTCGTGACACCCCTTTACAAGTCTTTTGCAGTAGTCTATCCCACCAATATCTACCCTTATTCTGATGAGACGGAGACCGAGCAGATGTTACAGCTCTTTAATTCTGGCGACATACGCGACAGCATCATCAGGAAGTTTGAGCTTAGGAAAAGATATGGGATCAAGGCCTCCAACCAATATTACCTGTCGACGCTGTTTTATGTATACAGCCAGAGGATTTCTATCAGAAAGACAGAATTCGAATCAGTGGTGATCAACGTGCTGGATGCCGATCCCAAAGTCGCCTGCGATATTGTGAATGCGATCCTTCATTATTATGATCTCAAGGTCAGGTCGGTACATAAGCTGAAGTTTAAAGAAGTGCTTGACAATTTTGAATTGGTCCTCGCCAAAAAGCGAGTCTTGCTCGACAGTATTCAGAACTCCATTGACGATATTACGGTCAATAAAGGCCTGCCCAAAGTAAAAGTCCCCGACTTAAACCTGATCAAAAGCTTTTCTACCCGGGTTAAGGATTCCATTGCCATTGAAGATTTTGATAAGAATATTGTCAGAAGGATGAGGTCCGGAACAGGATCCGACGGGGAACTGGTCATGCTGGTGAGCCTGGCCATGAGCGAGGCGGAAGCCTACAGTGAGTTCAAACTGAAATACGATGAAGCGGTACTCAACTATAATAGGGAGTACACCTATTCAACCGTGGTGTCTCCACCCTTTGTATCCGATAAAAAAGTTTATCCCAAGGTGTGGCTGATCATCAGCCTGTCTGTCCTGGCCACTTTGTTCCTGTCGATAGTGATCATCTCCTATTGGGAAGACAGGAAGAAGAAGCCTGAGAGTGCGCCTGTTGCACAGTGAATCTCAATTCATTAATTCTTGCCTGAGAAATCATACATACGCTGGGTTTATCTGATCAGCATCCTTTTCATAGGACTGAATGCCTTTCTGGTGATTAAGGAAATGTACTGGGGCTTTCTCATACCGGCCGTTTTGCTGGTGCTCCTGTTGTTTGTCTTTTCACTCGACAAGATATTGCTGCTGATCACTTTTGCTACTCCCCTGGCCGTATTGTACCGGGATTATTCCGATGGATTCAGCGTCTCTTTGCCCACAGAACCCTTGTTGTTCGGTGTCCTGCTGCTCTTTCTCCTGAGACAGTTCCTGGTACATGATTTTGATAAGAATATATGGAAACATCCGGTCAGCCTGGCTATCCTTTTTAATCTTGCCTGGATGGTGATCACCTCGGTAAGCAGTGAGATTCCCCTGGTGTCAGCTAAATATGTGTTGTCGAGGCTGTGGTTTGTTATTCCTTTCTTCTTTGTGGCCACTCAACTTTTCAGGGACACCCGGCATGTCAAGTTATTTCTCTGGGCCTACCTGATACCTCTGGTCGGGGTGGTTTTCTATACACTGTATAATCATTCTCTGTGGGGTTTTGCTGAAGAGCCCGGGCATTGGGTGATGACCCCCTTTTATAACGACCATACAGCCTATGGAGCTGCGCTGGCATTGTATATTCCGGTAGCAGTGGGACTTACCTTCAATAAGAAGAATAACAGGACCAAACGGCTGTTCTCATTCCTGATTTTTATGATCCTGGGGATAGGAATCTTCTTTTCATACAGTCGTGCAGCATGGATCAGCGTGGTGGCAGGTCTTGCCTTATTTTTGCTGGTCTATTTCAGAATCCGGTTCCGGACCGTCTTGTTGGCTGCTGGAATCTTTATCGGGCTCTTCGTCGTTTTCCAGGAGGGTATCTTTCGCAAGCTGGAGAAGAACAAGCAGGATTCCTCAAGCAATATCGTTGAGCATGTCCAGTCCATTTCTAACATCTCCTCCGATGCATCCAACCTGGAACGTATCAACCGCTGGAACTCCGCCCTGAGGATGTTTCGTGAAAGACCAGTAATGGGCTGGGGTCCGGGTACCTATCAGTTTTTATATGCCCCTTTTCAGAATTCCCAGGAACGGACCATCATCAGCACCAATGCCGGGGATAAGGGCAATGCGCATTCTGAGTATTTCGGGCCCCTGGCAGAGTCGGGATTCCTGGGAATGATCAGCTTCCTGGTCCTGGCTATTATCATCTTTTACTACGGTATAAAGGTGTACCAGAGAGCGGCTGACCCTGAGGTGAGACTTCTGGTAATGTCACTCCTGGTAGGGTTGTTTACCTACCTCATCCATGGGATGCTCAATAACTTTCTGGATTCCGACAAAGCCTCCATCCCTTTCTGGGGCTTTGCTGCGGTCATTGTAGCCTTCGATGTCTATTATCCAAGGAAGGTGGGTAAAGAGAAAGTGCCATCATCAGAGGAATAGTGACTTATTTTTTCTTGAGTATCCAGACATCCTGCTGTGGCCTTTCTGTTCCTGAACCGGGCTGAAAATCGACCACCTCAAACTCCTTGCAAAGTCTTCTGAAATAGATTTCGGGCTGAAAAGCAGAAAAGGTCCTGTGCCCTTCTTTTACCTGTCCTCTCACCACGAGATGGCCTGCATCAAATCCTGATAATTCGGATGACTGTAATTTCTGTCTGAAAGCAGCGCCCTGCGTGGTTAGCAGCAGGATGCCGCCAGGGGTTAGGACCCGGTGCAGTTCACGTATCCATTGCTCATGCATGGGACCGGAAAGATGCGTGAAGATGGAAATGCCATAGGCAATATGAAAAAAGCCGTCGCTGAAATCCAGGGGAGGCTCCAGACCATTCAGGGTGAAGGTGACACCAGGTATATGGTCACGGCACCACCGGATGGTAGCAGCATTGTAATCGGTACCGAAAAAAACATTGTTGTTCCCCATGAGACCTGGCAGGTGCCTTACAATACGTGCCGGACCGCATCCCCAGTCAAGAATATTAATATTGTATACCGGTGAATGCTCGCTGAAGAGCCCGGAAAGCCAGCGGGCTGTTTCCAGACTGTCGGTGTAATATTTTTGGTAATCCAGCTGGAACGACTCATAAATGAGATAATCGGGCGGCATGCTGACACCCGGATGTTTCTTAATGAAACTCTTATTCTGTCTGAAGTTCTTCATTTTCTGGTAATAATACACCCCGTAATCCATGATGTATATCAGGCGAAGCTTTCGCAGGATGCGGGAGAGGAACTTCTTCATGACAATGACCGGTAAATCACTCCAAAGATCGGAAAATCCCTGAATTTGATCCGGATCCATGATAGTCCCCAAGGTATTTTACCTTTGTAGCAGAAAACTTGGGTTATGGCATACCGGGACCTGCAACATTTTATTCAGTCGCTGGAGGCTGAAGGAGAGCTGGTAAGGATCAAAACGGGTGTTTCGCCGAAGCTGGAAATGGCTGAGGTGACCGACCGAATAATCAAGAATGCCGGCAAAGCTTTGCTTTTTGAAAAAACAGGCACAGCCTTTCCGGTTTTGATGAATGCCATGGGTACGGAGTCACGGGTGTGCAAGGCCTTGGGAGTCAGACATCTGGACGAAGTGGCTGCTGAGATACAGCAACTATTTTCTTTGATAAGCACACCAAGGAGTACCTTGCGGGATAAGTTGCGGTTGTTACCTGCCTTGTCCCGTTTTGCTTCCTGGATGCCGCGGTCCAGGAAAGGGAAAGGTGCCTGCCAGGAGGTGGTGTTTCCCAGGCCTGATCTCACTTTGCTTCCCATACTGACCTGCTGGCCCCATGATGGCGGTCCTTTCATCACCCTGCCTGTCGTTCATACCAGGGATCCTCATACCGGTTCAAGGAATGTCGGCATGTACCGGATGCAGGTCTATGGTCCTGACACCACCGGCATGCACTGGCATCTTCATAAAAATTCTGCCCGGCACTACCATGAATACAAGAGCATGGGCCGTAGAATGCCGGTCACCATCACCCTCGGTGGAGACCCCGTGTATACGTATGTCGCCACGGCACCCATGCCCGACCAGGTAGATGAGTACATGCTGGCAGGGTTTTTAAGGAAAAAGAAAGTGGAATTGGTGAAATGTCTCACCAATGAACTGGAAGTTCCTGCTGATGTGGATTTTGTGATCGAGGGGTATGTGGATCCTGCTGAAGAACTGAAAACAGAAGGCCCTTTCGGGGATCATACCGGATTTTATTCCCTTCCCGATTTATACCCGGTATTCCATATCACCTGTATCACCCATCGCAGGAATGCCGTCTATCCTTCCACCATCGTGGGGATTCCTCCACAGGAGGACTTGTATCTGGGCAAGGCGACAGAAAGGATCTTTCTCACTCCCATCAGGATGAGCCTGGCCCCGGAAATTGTTGACATGCACATGCCTGCCGAGGGAGTATTTCATAACCTGGTGCTTCTGGCCATGAGGAAGACCTACCCCGGACAGTCGGAGAAGGTGATGAATGCCTTATGGGGCGCCGGACAGATGATGTTCAACAAAGTGATGGTGGTCGTGGAACAGGAGGGTGAGGAGGCAGCAGAAACATCGCTCGAAAACTATAAAGAGTTATATATCAAACATATTGAGGGATTTGAGCCCTCCCGAGACGTGATCTTTTCCAGCGGTCCCTTGGATGTGCTGGACCATTCCAGTACTGTTTTTGCTAAAGGCGGGAAGATGGGAATCAAGCTTCATGGGCATAATTCTGCAATGGAGGAGAGATCAATCCATACCCCCCCCCAGCCCCCCCCATCCGGGGGGGGAGCCACCCTTCCCTTCCTCAAAATCATCCCCCTGAAAAAGACCAGAATGAACCAGGTGAAAGAAATGGCCGAAACAATGAACCATCAGGGGCAGCTCAACGATGTTAAACTGCTGATATTCACCGAGGAGTTTGTCAAAGTAGATGATTATTTCACCCTCGTCTGGAGGGTGTTGAACAACATAGACCCCGGCCGCGACTGCTATATCCTTACCTCAGAAAAATCATCCACACTGGTAATCGATGGCACCCGGAAGTACCCTGACCTCGACGGATTTACCAGGCCCTGGCCCAATTGTACCGTCAGTGACGATGATACCATCAACAGGGTCGACCAGATGTGGGACTTGCTGGGACTGGGACCATTAATCCCTTCACCTTCCTCATTTTACCGCGAACAGGTTTACCCGGGTGGGGCTGAAGCCGTGGTGTAGCTGATATTTCACCTACTTCTTTCTGTTCGGCATTGCCTGTTTCGGGAATTCTGCCTACCTTTGCACCACTATTACAAACACTTAAAACTATTTTTTATGTCCACAAAGATCACATCGCAGCAAGCCATTGAAATGGAAGACAAATTCGGAGCTCATAATTATCATCCCTTACCCGTCGTGTTGAGCAAAGGAGAAGGTCCTTATGTCTGGGATGTAGAGGGGAAAATGTATTATGATTTTCTGTCAGCATATTCTGCTGTAAATCAGGGCCATTGTCATCCCCGCATCGTGGATACCCTCGTGGAACAAGCCAGGACTTTGACCCTGACCTCAAGGGCATTTTATAACGATGTGCTGGGTCCTTACGAGAAGTATGTGACCTCCTACTTCGGTTTCGACAAGGTATTGCCTATGAATACAGGCGCAGAGGCTGTGGAGACTGCCCTGAAACTGGCCCGTCGCTGGGGTTATGAGAAAAAGGGCATCCCCGCCAATGAAGCAAAGATCATCGTTTGTGAGCAGAATTTTCACGGACGTACCACCACGGTCATCTCCTTTTCCACCGATCCGGAGGCCAGAATCAACTATGGGCCTTTTACCCCCGGATTCATCACCATTCCATACAACGACCTCGATGCTCTTTCCATAGCCCTTGAAGATCAGACCGTGGCAGCCTTCCTGGTGGAACCCATACAGGGAGAGGCCGGCGTGAACGTTCCTGATCCCGGTTACCTGGCTAAAAGCAGGGAGCTGTGTACAAAGAAAAATGTGCTTTTCATAGCCGATGAGGTCCAGACCGGCATCGCCCGTACGGGGAAACTTCTTTGCTGCGACCATGAGGAGGTCAAACCCGATATCCTCATCCTGGGCAAGGCCCTGTCAGGTGGTGTTTATCCCGTCTCTGCCGTCTTGGCCAACGATGACATCATGCTCACCATGAAACCCGGTCAGCATGGTTCTACCTTTGGTGGTAATCCGCTGGCTGCAAAAGTGGCCATCACAGCCCTTCAGGTGGTGAAAGACGAGGACCTGGCAGGCAATGCAGAAAAGATGGGGACAATTTTCAGGGAAGAGGTAAGAAAGATCCATTCCGATATGATCGAGCTCGTCAGGGGCAAAGGTCTCCTGAATGCCGTCATCATCAAACCGAAGAACGGCAAGGAAGCCTGGGATGTTTGTATGAAGATGGCCGAGAACGGACTTCTGGCCAAACCCACCCACCAGCACATCATCCGCTTTGCTCCTCCCCTGGTGATCAATGAAGAACAGGTGAGAGAAGCCGTGAAGATCATTGAAAAGTCTATCCTCTTCTTCTCCTGATACACTGGTTCACTGGTTCACTGGTTCACTGGTACACTGGTACACTGGTACACTGGTTCACTGAAAAACTGCCCACTGCCTACTGCCTACCGTTCGCAGCTTTATACCGCTCTTCCACCACCTTCCAGTTCACCACATTCCACCAGGCATCGATATAATCAGGCCGGCGATTCTGGTACTTCAGGTAATATGCATGTTCCCACACGTCCAGGGCTAAGAGAGGGGTCCCTTTCTTTTCAGCTACATCCATGAGCGGATTGTCCTGGTTGGGAGTCGAGGAGATGAAGAGCTTGCCGTCAGCATCCAGGCTCAGCCATGCCCAACCGCTTCCGAAACGGGTCTTTCCGGCCTCACTGAACTGCTTCTTGAACTCCTCCATGCTACCGAATGCCTTCACCAGGACCTGCTCAAATTCCTTGCTGATGGGATTGCTGCCGGCAGCCGACATGTTGTTCCAGAACAACCAATGGTTATAATAGCCTCCTCCGTTGTTACGGACGGCAGCCGGGTATTTGCTCATCTGTTTGAATAGGTCGGAGAGGGTACGTTGCTCCATATCAGTTCCCTGAATGGCCTTCAGGAGGTTGTCATAATAAGCCTTATGGTGCTTTGAATAGTGGATCTCCATGGTCATCTTATCCACAAAAGGCTCCAGGGCATCATAAGCATAAGGAAGTTTGTGAAACTCAAGTTTGCTGGCCTGAACCTGGAGCAAGGGGTCATTACCGTTGGCTGACATGCCTTCTGCACTCACCAGGGTAGTCAGTGCTATAATTCCTAAATATCTGGTTTTCATATAAAATAGTATTATTAATTAGAATGATTATAAATAAAAACAATATTCATCGCCAAAAGTTCAATAGAATCAGAATGCTCATCGATGGTTTGTTTACACAATAATCATGATGGCCGAAATCATCACCTTCTCTGGTTTTCATCAATGGGACCCCCAATATTTTTTTCACCACATAGAATCCATGTAAATAGAAAAAGGGTCTTGGCCAGGATAGTGATCACTATGTG
>CAZSDK010000008.1:0-135666 GCA_964605655.1 uncultured Bacteroidales bacterium | reverse complement strand
AACCCAGGACCCCCGCCTTAAAAGGGCGATGCTCTACCTGCTGAGCTAGCGAATCAGCCTCAAAAAGGGCTGCAAAATTAGGGAGAATTTCCGGAAAAACAATACCTATTGGGATTTTTTCCTTAGCCAGGTTTTATCCTCAATAGTTGATGTCAACTGGACACTTTTTTATTCCTTTGTACCGGCACCTTCTGAAAAATAATAGTCTCCTAATTTACTAATCCTTCTCAACCATTCTGACTGGATCACCATACCCCATGTGGAATTCCTACATCAACGGGTTTAAAGCCTACCTGAAGCTGGAGCGCTCCCTGGCCGCCAACTCGGTGGAAGCCTATTGGAGGGATGTCATTAAACTTACACAATACCTTGAAATACAAAATATTACAATAAATCCCGATCAGCTGGAGTTAAAAGATCTTCAGTCATTTATTCAGTGGATTGCAGAGTTGGGAATCAGTGCCCGTTCCCAGGCCAGGATCATCTCAGGGTTAAGGACCTTCTACAAATACCTTCTCCTGGAGAACCTGACCAGAAACAATCCCACGGAACTACTGGAGCTCCCCAGGCTGGGAAGAAAGCTTCCTGAAGTCCTTTCGGTGGAGGAGATCAATTCACTGATTTCACAAATAGACCTCAGCAAACCCGAAGGAGAACGTAACCGGGCCATGCTGGAGACCTTGTATGGCTGCGGACTCAGGGTCTCGGAGTTAATTAGCCTGAAAATCAGCAACCTTCATTTCACCCAGGGCTTCGTCAACATCATTGGCAAAGGGAACAAAGAGAGACTGGTCCCCATCGGAAAGACAGCCATGAGGCTGATAGAAGAGTATATCCACCAGGTCCGTTCACACCTCGATGTTCAGAAAGGAAATGAGAACTTTGTTTTTCTCAACCGCCGGGGCAGCCGTCTGACGAGGGTGATGGTCTTTACTATTATTAAAGACCTGACCCTGAAAGCAGGAATCAAGAAAACGGTGAGTCCCCACACCTTCCGTCATTCCTTTGCCACCCACCTGGTAGAGGGCGGAGCCGACCTGAGGGCCGTACAGGAGATGCTCGGACATGAATCGATAACAACCACCGAAATATACACCCACCTCGACCGCGAATACCTCAGAAGTACCATTTTGCAATTTCATCCGAGGGAGAATAGTTGATCTTATAATGCAATCGAAAGTATCATATTGTTCAGTTTCCAAGGTAAAAAAAAGAATAAGCAACCCAAACCTCCTCTATGAAAACTTTCCTACGCCATCCTTTACTGGGCATCCTGTCCGGTATCTCTCTGGTGACCTGCCTGGCAGGCACCCTTTACGCTCAGAATGACCCGCTGAAACTCCCGAAAAACATCATCATCATGGTCAGCGACGGTTGCGGGTACAACCATATCCTTGCCACCAACTACTTTATGCACGGACAGGCACCGTATCAAGCGTTTGAATCCTTTCCTGTCCATTATGCGGTCAGTACCTGTTCTGCCCGCCTTGCAGATAATGATGATATGGATAGTTATAATGTAGGCTATAACTCTGACAGCACCTGGTCGAGCTTTCAGAATCCCCTCGACAGCTGGACAGACTCTGCCCCGGCAGCCAGCGCCATTGCCACGGGAAATAAGACCTACAATGGGTCCATCGGCATGGACATCGAACATCATCCCTTAGTCAATATCATGCAGTTTGCCCATGAAAGGGGGAAAGCGACCGGGACCGTCACCTCGGTCCAGGTATCTCATGTGACTCCCGGAGGATTCACTTCGCATAACGTGAACCGGAACAACTTTGAGCAGATCGCCCGTGAAATGATCCTCGACAGCAAACTGGATGTGGCCATGGGTTGCGGCAACCCTGACTTTGACAGGAATGGCCAGCCCACTACTATTTCTGATTACCGTTATGTCGGGGGAAAAGCTTCCTGGGACAGTCTTTTAATAAAGTCTACCCATTTTTCTGATACGTCAAATACTGGAAATCAAATAGTTCAGGATGTTGATGACGATGGTTATCCTGATGCCTGGACTGTGATACAGGACAGGAGCGAGTTCCAGCAGATGAAGAGTGGTCCTACCCCAAAAAGGGTCTTTGGCGTGGTGAAGAACAGGGAATCACTGCAGCAGGCCAGGTCGGGGGCAACGGATGGTCTCCCCTTTTCAGTGCCATTTATCATTAGTGATCCGACCCTGGCTGAAATGTCCCTTGCAGCCCTGAATGTACTGGATAACAATCCCAATGGTCTGGTACTGATGATAGAAGGCGGTGCTGTGGACCTGGCCAACCATTCCCATCAGAAAGGCCGGCTCATCGAAGAACAGAACGACTTCCACCAGGCGGTCGACTCCGTGATCCAGTGGATCGGCAGTCATGGCGGGTGGGACAGCACCCTGCTGATCGTCACTGCTGATCATGAAACCGGCTATCTGACCGGCCCCAACGAAGCGGACCAGTCACCCGTTACCAATCCCATCATCAACAACGGCCAGGGACAAATGCCAGACATGAAGTATAACTTCAACATGCACTCCAACATGCTGGTCCCGTTCTTTGCCAAAGGAGCAGGAAGTGAATTGTTCCATCAGTTTGCCGATGAAACGGACTACTTACGTGGCAAGTATATTGATAACACTGAGATCGCCCAGGCTTGCTTCCTGATGATGCCCGACCCCTGGAATCCACCCTCCCGGCCCAAAAATATATTTATCATGGTCAATGAAGGCGGTGGCGCCAATGCTCAGCTGGCAACCCGGTATTTCACAGGTGAAACTCCCTCCTGCCTGTCCTTTCCGGTCTCTTGTTTCATGTCGACCTATCCCGGCAAGCAAAATGATAATGAGAACATTCACAGCTATTCCAGCTGGTATAACCCCATGGTTGTGTATAAGAACTTTAACAGTGTTGACCACGACATGACGCAGCCGGCTGCCGCAGCCACTGCCTTGGCCTGTGGCGTCAAAACCTATAACCAGGCTGTAGGAGTGGACCTCCTGCACCAACCGGTATTATCGCTGACTGAACTATTCAAGCAACTGGGTAAATCAGCAGGAATGATCAGCACCGGCCCGTGGAGTGACCCTTCTACCGCAGCCTTTGCCTGTCACAATATCAATGATTTGAACAACACACAGATGGCCACCGACATCCTGCTGGATTCAAAACTCGATGTCCTCATGGGGTGTGGTCATCCTTTCTTTAATGATCAAGGCGATGCTGTAATCTCCAGTCCGGACTTCCAGCATGTCGGCGGTGAGGAGAACTGGACCGGCCTGATAAGTGGTTCTGTCAGTTTCTCAAGTACTTCCAGCACGGGTAACAGCAATGTTCAGGATGTCAATGGAGACGGCATCCCGGACCCGTGGACATTGATCCAGGACAGAGCTGCTTTCCAGGCTCTTGCATCAGATAGTCCACCTGTAAGAATCTGTGGAATATCACCCACCCGGTTGACGCTTCAACAAAAGCGAGCCGGAACTGCGGACACCCTTCCCTTTGCCGTTCCTTTTGTCCAGTCGGTTCCTACGCTGGATGAAATGACCCTGGGGGCCCTTAAAGTTCTTAAACAGAATCCTGAGGGGTTCTTCCTTTTCATTGATGGTGCAGGTGTTAAAATGGCTTGTCAGGACAACCAGAAATCCCGTCTCATTGAGGAACAGAGGTCTTTTGACCTGACTGTGGATACTGTTATTCAATGGATTGAGCAACATGGTGGCTGGGAAGAGAACCTGCTCATTGTAACGAGCAGTTATGAATGTGGGCACATTACGGGTCCGGCGGATTCTATCAATTCTGCTTTTTCCAATCCGGTGATCGACGCCGGTCAGGGCAATATGCCTGAATTCAGATTTAACAGCCAGCAACCTAGTAATCTGCTGGTGCCGGTGAATGCTAAAGGAAATGGAGCAAGCCTCCTGAAGGGTTTTGCAGGGCATGTGGATCCAGAGAACGGTAAGTATTTAAATAATACAGAGGTTTACCAGGCCCTTCGATGGTTGTTTTCCGACTATCTTGCCTTTCCTGTCGATACCAGCCACCAGACCATTCAGGGTCAGCTCACCTATCATAATGCTGACCATTCCCCCCTGGGAAATTCCAGAGTTCTTTGCCTGGATGCTGATAATAATCTGTGGGGTGAGGCGGTCACCGACCAAAACGGAAACTTCTCCCTTTTACGCACCCCAAAAAATAATGGAGCTTTCCACCTTCATGCATCCACCCAACTTTCCTGGGGTGGGTCTAATGCAACGGATGCCTTGTTAGCGGTACAGTATTTTGTCGGCACTGCAAATCTGGATCCTCTTCAACAGCTTTGCGGAGATGTCAATGCCTCACAGCTGGTTAACGCCCATGACGCCCTCAGTATCCAAAAAAGATGGGTTGGGTTAACCCAGTCCTTTGTCAAGTCAGACTGGATCTTTGAGAATCCTGACATCTCTGCAAATTCTGACAACCAAAATATTGATTTTCAAGGGATCTGCACAGGTGATATCAATGCTTCCTATCAACCATCCTCGATAAGGACATCCCCTACCCTCTATTTAGATCACATTGACATTGAAGATGTTACCGCCGGGAAAGATTTTGAGATACCGGTCTGGGCTTCAGAAAAGATGCAGATTGGGGCGATCAGCTTTGGATTTCAATCAGTAGGAATGAACATCATCAGTGCAAGACTGGCCGATGAGGAAGCTAATCACGATATGATCTGCAACACAGGAACCGGAAGCCTGAAGCTTTCATGGTACTCATTGAAGCCGTTAATCATTGAAAAAGAGAAGCCTTGGTTGTATATCAAAGCGAATGTTTCGCATCCTGGTGAATATACTCTCGATCTCGACAATGAATCAGAATGGGCTGATCCATTGGCTAAGGTTCAGGCAGGGAAAAGACTCCAAATTCCCCTGTTCAGGTGCCATCCGACAGATGATCCATTTGTTCTGAGTTGCAGTCCCAATCCCTTTTCAGGGACCACCCAGGTGAAAATTTCGTTACCAGAGGAGGGGGATCTGAATTTCCGTATCCTGGATGTCATGGGTGAAACCCTTATGAATTATACCTTTCCCGGAGAATCAGCCGGAGAACATAGTTACAAACTGGATCTTTCCCTGTTATCCTCCGGGGTATACCTTATGAAGGCCCAGTTTCACCACCAGGGAAGAACAGAAGTACTAACGATCAGGTTAATTGAGTCTCACCAGTAATATTCCGTAAAATGAAAAACAAATTAATCCCTCTCATCAGCCTGATTCTTGTTCTGGTCATGATCCAGGCATGCAGAAACCGTCAGGACCCTCTTTCAGAATTAAAAAAGGGAAAATGGATAGACCTTACCTGGAACTATGACGAGCAATCGATCTATTGGCCTACCAACATTCCGTTTCACCATGACACAGTCTTTGCCGGTATTAATGACAAGGGGTATTACTATTCTTCGTTTAAGTACTCGGCCGAAGAGCATGGAGGCACCCATTTCGATGCTCCCCGACATTTTGCAGAGGGAGGTCGCACGGTCGAACAGATCCCTCTTAATGATCTGATGGGAGAAGGTGTGGTCATCGATGTTCAGGAGAAAGTGAATAAAGAAACTGATTATCAGATAAATATTAAAGACATAGAAGCCTGGGAAAAGATTCATGGAATGATTCCTCCCAGGTCGATTGTGCTGTTTCTCACGGGATTTGGGAAATACTATCCCGATAAACTAAAATATACAGGGACGCTACTGACAGGGAAAGAAGGTGTGGAGAACCTTCATTTTCCGGGCATTCATCCTGATGCTGCCGCCTTCCTGGCAAAAGAGAGAAAAGTGTGTGCTGTCGGCATCGACACCCCGAGTATCGATTATGGTCAGTCAAAAGATTTTATGACCCACCGGACCCTGTTTGCAAACGATGTCACTGCCTATGAAAACGTGGCACATCTCGACCAACTCCCTCCCAAAGGAAGCTGGATCATGGCATTACCCATGAAGATAAAAGGAGGCAGTGGCTCCCCGCTTCGTCTGGTGGCTATGATCAGGGATGAAAAGGAATAATCCCTGAACATCTCTGACCAGCGGAATAGCTTTTTATTTAATCTGAAGATCTGCAGTGAAAACTCCCAGCAGCACCGTATCTGTTTTGAATATCGGGACACTGTATGTGATCATCTGTACTTCTCCCCCACCCTCATCAAAATAGGGTTCACTCCAACATCCTTTTTTCTGGGAAAGCGGTTGGTTGTACCAGGCATCTTTCGTGTAATCGTAGGACTTTTCCAGTAACTTTTTAATATACCCATCGGCTGAACGATAGATATAGGGAGAAGAACGCAGGGTGTCTTTGCCCTTGATGACTGGAACCAGGGCAAAGGCAGAACCATAAACAGCCTTGTTCTGATTTAGATAGCCCTGCAGCAAATTAAAGATCATAGTTGTATCCTCAGCTGAAGCCAGCTGTGAAGCATAGGCTTCCAGGGAGGCTGCCACCACTGTTTTAAGGCTGTCGGATGGATTAAGTTCCACCTTCTTTTCTTCAGGTCCGCTACAAGAAAAAATAACGGCAGTAAACACCGCCATTGTGAAAAATCCGGGTAAGTGTTTCATCATAAGCCTTGATTTAAGGAGTTAATTAATTACTGTTTCCTGCAAAAGGCATTGAGTCTTTCGGTTCAACAATAATATTAAAATCCCGGGCCTGTGTCAACAGTTTGAAAAAAAAGTTCTTAACGTTCGTCAAAAAGAAAAGAGGCTGTCTTATAATCAATGTTTTGTCAATATTTCGACTCCGCTCAATATGACAAAACCTTGATAATCAGATGTCATGTTGAGCGGAGTCGAAGCATATTGAGCCTATAGAGACAGCCTCCTTTGATTTCTAAACCAACCTCAGAATGTCACTTCCTCCCGGTCTTACCGCCATCACTTTTGGAAGGTTCGGTGCGACCTGTCTTGGGTTTTTCCTGTGCAGGCTGGCTTTTAACACGATCACCATGATTACCGGAAGATTTCGGTTCTTTGTTTTTCACTTTCGGGGCAGGATCGTTTCTGGTCCCCGGGGTTTTATTATCCTTACGGTTCTCTTTAACATTCCCAGGAGAAGAAGTACTGTTGTTCCTGTCGTTGTTGGAAGGGTTGACGTTCGGCTTTGGAACACCCTGATTGTTGTTCCTGACATCAGTATTGTTTCTCTGCGATGCTTTGTCCATCTGGTTTTGACGGTCGCCCGGGGCGGCTGTCCTGATATCCTTCACTTCAGGATCTCTCATGTCTTTGGTGACCATTTCCGGATGTTTTGTCTTGAAATAGGCTGAGCCATCGCGAATGGTTTCAGGTTTTGAGTAAGTTGCTGTATAATCTCCCCTGTTCAATCTGTTCTGAACTGTGACAGAAGTTGTGTGCCTGGGACCGTAGTATCCTTCATCCCAACCGTCAAAATGATGGTGGTTCCCATGATGAAAGTGACTATAATAGTGGTGGTGCCAGTGGTAATGATAACCGTAATACTGATGCCAGTACCAGGGAGTCCAGGGGCTCCAGTAAACAGGATAGTAACCCCAGTACCAGGGTGAATGCCAGGCAATGTAAGTGGGAAGGAAGATGTAACGAATCACCGGCCAGGATGCCACCTCGTAATACGTTGTCCTGTAAACCACCTCATTCTGTGCGTTGTAATTTCCGTAATAGCCAGGATTGGGTGTTGATTTCGGATCGGTATCGTAATATGGCTCCACTATGTAATATTTGCCGTAAAGAGCTTCATCCCCAACCAGTTGGATCTGCACTTTTCCATTAGGATCCTTTTTAACGACAAAAACGGCGACGTCTTGGTTTTCCGTAGAAGAAACAGCCACCTGTAATACGATATAGTGTATACTTTTCTCAACATAATCGGTCACTTTAATGTAATCGATATAGTTATCTCCGTTGAGATCCAGGTTGTTGATCCTGGCATCCTGTTCATTCAGCGTCTTTTCGAAGATCTCCAGTGTTTCTGACTCCTGGAAAAGCTTCATAACGGCGTAAAGATTTAGATTATCGCCGGGCATGTTCAGTTGTTCCGGCTCCTGTTGTGCTTTGATCCTGCTCAGCGGCATTACCATCATGGCGATGAGCAAAAAATAGATTCTTGTTTTCATGGCTTTTATCTTTTAGGTCATCGGCGACCATTTTACCTATGCCAAAAAACATGCCAAAATATGACAGTCTTTAGTAAGTGTAATTAAATATTACGAACACAGGCCTATTGATTTATAGTTTAATAAATTGCAAATCAATGTATTATCCAGAAAGATGAGAAAGATTTAAAATCTTAAACAACACCTATCTTTCAAAGACCACCCTGCTGATCTCGCTGATGGCCTCAGCCTGTTGCTGGACATCACTCCCTTTGGTCATGATGGTTAGCAGATAAGGATTTTCCGGATCATAAACGATCCCTGTCTCCGAAAACTCAGGATGGGTCGATTCCCCTGCCTCACCGAATTTATTGGCAACCTTCACCGATCGCGGCAGGCCTTTTCTTAACCCCTGATTGAATCCCGATTTTGACAGCAGTTCCAGAGCAAATTCAGAATATTCAGGATTCAGGTAAGTGGCATTGTACAGTACTCTCAGAAACCGGCTGCATTCTCTTGCTGAAAGGCTATAATCAGCATTTGAAGGATTTGGAGGATCAATTCTCAGATCGCTGTATATTTTCCGGTATTGATCCGGCTTATCCAGGTGCATGAGCAAAAGCGTAGTCGCTATATTATCGGAGTGCACGATCATCTTATAAAGAAGGTCCTTTATCGAGTAACTCTTACCCACTTCCATAGACTCTTCCTGGTATGTCTCCTTTTTAGGATCACCAATCGGCCTATCGTAAAGAATGGTCTTTTTCAGATATCCGGGAGCCTCTTCAGCCTTCTTAAAAAAATAGATCATGATGGGGATCTTGGAAATACTCCCCGGACGGTATTTCTCATTATCGTTGATACTGATGAATCCTTCCCGGGACAAATCCCTGAAATACACAGAGGCTTCCGAGATCTTGCCGGATTGTTTGTACCGGTCGATCATCTGAACAACTGATTCTCTAAGATGCTGATAACCTGATGTTTCTCTTGTTGATTCATACAACCTGAAAGGACGTGTAAACTGATAGTCACTGCTTCTCACCACCATAAAATCTTCATTCTCACCCTGAGCCACCGGCTGAGGTGGATTCTTGGGTTCATTACGATGGTATGACAGTATGAAATATAACAAACCTCCTAAAACCAACAATTGAACGACAACGATGAATGAGAGAAAACTCCTGGAAAGCGGCAGTGATCTCTTGGATTTTTTGTTAGCAGAATTTTCCTGAGTCTTCATAAGTAATTCGAGCAAAATGAAAGACAGATGACATCCCATTTGGGTCACGGTTGCCTGTACATATTAGAAAATTGAGGCTTTGCTGATCAAGTTTTTATAATTTCGTAAAAAAAATCTGTCAGTCTATGAAACCTGTACTGCTCGCCGGGATCACCATCGTGAACCTGGCCCTGATTTCCTACTCGGTCGCTATCCTCACTCAAACCAGGAAAAGGATCATTAATAAACAGATACTGACCTTTTTAACCATAGGGGTCATTTTCGATATCACCGCTACCATCTGCATGATCATTGGTTCGGCTGAAGGACCGGTAAGTCTTCACGGAATTATAGGATATTCATCCCTGGCCGGTATGCTCACCGATACGGTCTTTACATACAGAAATGCCAGGAGAAGAGGAATGAACATGATGCTGAAGACCCGATTTGTCCGTGCGTCGCTGGCAGCCTATGTTTATTGGATACTTGCCTATATCACCGGGGCCGTTATCATCATGATGAGATTAGGGTTCTGCCGTTGTTAGTATATCAACCTGATATCCAACGCTTTAACATCTGAGGACCGTGCTCTGAAATATAAGACTCCGGATGGAACTGCACCCCCCTGACCTGAAAGGCCCGGTGCCTTATCCCCATCACAATCCCCTGCTCCGAAAGTGCGGTGATTTCAAGGCAGGAAGGAAGCCGGTCTGCATTCACTGCCCAGCTATGGTACAATCCCACTTTCTGGATTTCAGGAAGCCCGATAAAAAGCTTATCCTCCGGAGCTTTAACAATAATAGTTGTTTCCAAACCGTGTGATACTCTGGCCATCTGAATCAGTTCTGCTCCAAAGACTTTGGCAATCGCCTGGTGCCCAAGACAAACACCCAGAATATCTTTGGTTGGTGAGAATTCCTGAATCAATTTACAAAGAGATCCCGCTTCCCCGGGAATACCCGGACCTGGTGAGATAAGAATTTTCTCATAGAGGTTCATTTCCCCCCACGGGATTCTATCGTTCTGGCAAATATCAATTGAAATATCAGAAAAACAACGTATTACTTCTACCAGGTTGAAGGTAAAAGAATCGTAATTGTCGATAAGAAGGATCCTGGCCATAAGAGATCAACTCCTTTGTTTTTTCAAAATTAGTAAAGTCTGACCTTGGTCGAATCCTTACCTTTGTCATTGCTTCATCCCATCAATATTTTGGATAAACCAGCGACTTTTAAGGATTGGGCCCTTCAAATGAACAAGCTTGGCCTGGAGAAAGTCCCCTTTCTCTTTATTATTAATTTTGAAGGGAATTCAGGCATGGTAATCCCAAAAGAGGAAGCAGCTTCCAAAGGAGTTTATTATCAGATCCTTCATCACAAAAACCACTCCTTCACAGCCAAATCCAGCCTTCGTTTTTCGTTTTCCAGATGCCCTGTTGATTTCCAGGATTATCAAAGGTCCTTTCATAAGGTCCTTCGACACATTCAGTATGGAAATTCCTACCTGGTCAACCTTACCTTTCCGACTCCCATCAGAACGGACCTAAGCCTGACTGATCTTTTCACGCACAGCAATGCTCCGTTTAAACTACTGATTGACAACGATTTTGTTGTTTTTTCACCTGAACCATTTGTTTTTATTGAGAACGGCATGATCTCGTCCTTCCCGATGAAGGGTACGATTGATGCCCATGTATCCCATGCTGAAGACAAGATTCTTAATAACCTGAAAGAAAAGGCGGAACACTTTACCATCGTTGACTTGATAAGGAACGATTTAAGCAAGGTGGCAACCGAGGTTAAGGTATTGAAATTTAGGTATATTGAAAAAATTAACACCAATTACAAGTCCTTATTGCAGGTGAGCTCTCACATCAGGGGGACACTACCTGTCGACTACAAAGCCCATATAGGTGACATCATGAAAAGTCTCCTTCCGGCGGGTTCTGTGAGTGGCGCCCCAAAAAAGAAGACCTTAGAGATTATTCGTGAGGCAGAGCCGGGTCCCAGGGGATTTTTTACGGGGGTTTTTGGATTATTCGATGGCCATCAACTATGGTCGGCAGTAATGATCCGATATATTGAGCAAACGAAAGAAGGAAAGAACTTCAGAAGTGGCGGAGGTATTACGGCTATGAGTGATTGTAAGGAGGAGTACCAGGAAATGATTGATAAGGTTTATGTGCCTATTGTTTGAAAGCATACGTGTAGAAGATCAGACCATACTGCATCTGCCCGAGCATCTGGCACGAATGAATCATTCCCGCAGCGTCCTCTTTTCCAGCAGAGATAATATCCTTCTTTCTCCTGATCAGATACCCCTGATCTGCGGTCCTGGTATTTTCAAGTTAAAAATAATCTATGACACTAAAATTCAATCTATTGAGCTGAGTCAATATCAGAAGAGGAATATAAAAATTCCAAGGCTCATCTTCGATGATACGATATGTTATCCCCATAAATTTTTAGAAAGAAGAGCATTCGACAAAGTGAAAAGGGAGTTTCCTGAATTCGATGAGTACCTCTTTGTGAAAGACGGGATGATTACCGACAGCAGTTTCTCCAACCTGGCCTTTTTAAAAGATGAGACGTGGTTTACTCCTGCTTCCTGTTTGTTACCTGGTACCAGGAGAAACCGGCTGATTGAAAACAGAACGCTAACTGTCAGGGATATTCATCCTGCTGATCTGCAGGAATTCAGTCATGTTTCTTACATTAATGCCATGTTGGATATTGGAGAACTGCAACATCCTGTTGAAAGAATTTATTATTAAGATTCATGCATAAAGATTTCGTTAAAAAATCATAAATCAGGAACAGTGGCCCAAATATTGCAATAGATTTGGGTCAAATTTTAATTATCAACCCATGAAAAGAATTGTCATTTTCAGCACGGCACTGATGTTCTTAGCCAGCCTTCAGCTGTACTCCCAGGACCAGAAACCCGCTTCTAATCAGAAACCAACCCCAACGACGGTAAAGCAGGATAATCTCAAATCTGCTCCCGTGGCAGCACCACAGAAACCAAAATTATCAAAACAAGACTCCATAAAGAGGCAACATCGCCTGGATTCTTTAAGAAAGGTGATGGCAGACAAAAGAGCCAAAGAAGGAAGACCCAAATTATCAAAGGAAGATTCCCTCAAAAGAGCTCATAAAATAGATTCGATTAGGGCTGCACTCAAAGCAAAAGGGCAAAGTGAGAATCATAACAAGGTGAACGCTCCGAAACCTAAGCTATCCAAAGAAGATTCACTGAAAAGAGTGAAAAAACTGGATTCTTTAAGAAAGGCAAATGCTGACAAGCTGAAGAACAAACCTGCACCGAAAAAGTAATCATCAGGTCGTAAAGAGCATCATCTGATTAAAAAATATCAGGACTGAGAGGCCGTCCCCAAAAGGACGGCTTCTTTCTTTTTAGCCGCCCTGACTATCCTTTCCTTGCCGTGAATATCTTCGAATACTTCAACGTCAACATATCCTGTCTTTTCCAAAAGCATGGCGATCTCCTCCCCAAAAGCCTCATTGATTTCAAAGTACAAAAGACCTCCGGGACTCAGTAAACGCAGCCCCAGATACTGAATCCTGCGATAATATGTCAAAGGGTCGTCATCAGGCACAAAAAGAGCCTCCCCGGGTTCAAACAGGACCACAATGGGTTTCATCATCGCCTTTTCTGAATCCCTGACATAGGGAGGGTTGCTGACCAATACATCAATAGGTGGTAAGGTTACCGGGACCTGATCCTCAAAGATATCCCATTGAAACAAGGAGATATTCTCTCCAAGATTTTTCGCATTCTGTGCCGTACACTCCACGGAAGCCTCAGACCGGTCACAGGCAAAGACCATGCAGGGGCGTATGTTCCCGGCAAGGGCAAGTGCGATGCAACCGCTGCCTGTACCAATATCAAAAATCACGAGCGGGGAATGAGGATCCTTACGGGTGGAGGCATGGGGCACACCGTCTTTCCAGTCTTCTATGATCAGATCAACCAATTCTTCGGTCTCGGGACGGGGAATAAGGACATCAGGATTGACGGTCAGATCCAGTCCATAAAAATGAGCCTTATGAAGAACATATTGGATGGGTTCGTAATTCTGAAGCCTCCTGACGACATCGGAAATGGCATTGATTTCCTGCTCCGAATAGGTCCTTGTAAAATCAGAGAGATAGTAAACCCTGCTAATATTCAGTACTTCAGAAAGAACGATAAAGAACATGTTCTTCACCTCCCTTTCTTCATAATAAGGGCTCAACTGATCCGCGAACCATGCCTTCAGTTCTCCGGGACTCATGGTCTGCCCGTTCATTTTAGGTTTCCTATCACAACCAGCAAAGGTAAGTTCTCTGCAGAATTTTTGGTTCAATAGCTCTATCTTTGTGGCATGGAGACCGACAAAACCATGATGAACCGTTGTTTTGACCTGGCCATGAATGGTTTAGGAAAGGTCAGTCCCAACCCCCTGGTAGGCGCTGTTATTGTCAAGGATGACAAGATCATCGGGGAGGGTTATCACCGCGAATATGGAGGCCCTCATGCCGAAGTGAATGCCATTCGATCTGTCATTGACCATGAGCTCTTACAAGGTTCCACACTTTTTGTTAACCTGGAACCATGCTCACATTATGGCAAGACACCACCCTGCACCCTTCTGATTATTGAGAAAGGGATCAGCCGGGTTGTCATTTCTCATGTAGATCCCTACCATGAGGTTGCCGGAAGGGGCATTGCCATCTTAAGAGATGCGGGGATTCAAGTTGAGACCGGTGTCCTTTCAGAGGAAGGAAAGTACCTGAACCGCCGGTTCCTGACCTTCCATACCCTGAAGAGACCTTATATCATCTTAAAATGGGCCCAGACCCAGGATGGATTCATGGATATTGACCGTAAGGACCCATTGGCCATTTCCCGCTGGATCACCAACGAATCATCGAAGGTCCTGGTACACAAATGGCGGACCGAGGAAGACAGCATCATCGTTGGATTTCAGACAGCCCTTACCGACAATCCCATTCTCAACGCCAGGGAATATTCCGGACGTAATCCCTTGCGGATCTTTCTCGACAGAAACCTGGAACTCCCTGATAACCACCATCTTCTCGACGGAACCATTCCGACCCTCATCCTTACCGGAAAAAGACAGAATAAAAAAGGAGTCACTGAATATGGCATGATCGACTTCGATCACGACCTTCCTGAGCAGATCAACCATATCCTTTATACAAAGGGAATACAATCACTGATGGTCGAGGGAGGCAGAAAACTGTTGGATCTCTACTTAAAATCAGGCCTTTGGGATGAAGCCCGAGTGCTTCAGGGCAGTTGTCATTTTCATCAGGGACTTGAAGCCCCAAAGATGGGCATCAGCCCCAGGGAGACTGTTGCGTTGGGGTCGGATTTAGTACACTATTTTACCCATCCAGGTAAATATTCTCAGGGTATTTAACTTCAACAAGGAATAAACCACAGGCCGGTACCGATTCTCCGGCCTGACAGCGGTCGCCGCTGTCCAGAATCTGCCTGAGTTTCCTTTCATCCCATTTTCCTCTTCCCATCTCTACCAGGGTGCCCACAATGGCCCTGACCATATTCCTCAGAAACCGGTTAGCGGTAACTGTATATACAAAACGTCCATCTTCCAGGGTCCATTGCGAGTGACTTATCAGGCAGTCAGAACCTTTGATATCCGTATCCTTTTTTGAGAAACATTTAAAATCTGTGTATTCCTTGATAATGGCTGCACCCAGGTTCATTTTCCGAATGTCGAGCGCACCATATTTATAGTACCAGGCCTGATCGGTTCTAAAAGGATCCTTTTCCAGGGTGATCACATAACGGTAAGTCCTTGATAATGCGGCAAAACGCGCATGCACCGCTGGATTGACCTTCCTGATATCGTGGATAACCACGGAGCCGGGAAGAAAGTTATTCAGGTTATACCGTAGTTTGGATGCCTTTTCTGTATCGATCGGGAGTTGTGAATCGAAATGCGCAAAAAATTCAGAAGCATGAACCCCGGCATCGGTCCTGCCACATCCGGTCAGACGGACAGGCTCATGAAGCCTTTTGGTGAGTGCATCCTCCAGGACTGACTGGACTGTGACCCCGTTGGGTTGTATTTGCCAGCCGTGAAAAGCCGTCCCCAGGAATGAGAACCTGATAAAATACCTGTTATAGGGGAGTTCCGGATTCATATCATTGATCTAAGCCATTTCTATTCCGGGCATTCAGTTGACGTTGAACATATAAGCCAGCGGGGCCTGGGGGATCACAGAGCCGGAATGTAAGCACCTTGCTGTAAAAATAAGTGAAATTGCTCTTTACCCCGGTAATCAAACAGGATTTCAATTTAGACCCATTATAAATTTCGGGTAAATTCATAAAATTTGCGATATTGTTAATTGATTAACAAAACTTCTCTCTACTTTTGCCATCGCATTGTTATTTCTTTCACAAATAGATTAATATCTTAATATCCAAATAATTAAGGAGGAATCATGTTAAACACCGAAAATCTGGTAAAGGAACTTGTGGAAAAACACGGTCGCAGCAGGAACAGTCTGATGCCGATTCTGCAAGGTATTGTTCATGAAGCAAGGTATTTGTCACAGGAATCCATGATGGCTGTTGCCAAGGAACTTGACCTGTCAGCTGCCGACGTTTTTGGCACCGCTTCCTTTTACACATTCCTGGACACTGTTCCCAGGGGAAAAAACATCATCAGAGTATGCAAAACCATTTCCTGTCATATGAAGGGGAAAGATGAAGTACTGACTGCAATAAAGGATCATCTGAAGATAAAAGTTGGAGAGACCACTCATGACAACCAGTTCACGTTGTTGACTGCCAATTGCCTGGGATGGTGTCATAAAGGCCCTGTCATGCTCATCAACGATGATGTGTACCCTGAGCTCACAACCGGGTCGGTCTCAGAGATCATTGAGAAATACGGGAAGAATTCGAAGTAATTATCAGCAATGATTTAAGATAAGTATTATGGAAAAGAAGAAACTCCAGAAAGTAGATATCATCTTTGATGAGAACTTTAATTATAAGGAGATCATCGAAAAGACCATTTCACGTACCCCAGATGACATCATCCTAGAGATCATCGATTCAGGCCTGAAGGGACGCGGAGGAGCCGGATTTCCGACCGGATTAAAGTGGAAATTCACCCGAAATGAGGCCAGTGAGACCAAATATGTTATATGTAATGCCGATGAAGGAGAGCCTGGTACCTTTAAGGACAGGGAAATCCTGGACAGGGTCGTTGACAAGGTATTTACCGGTATGACGATCTGCGGTTATGTGATTGGTGCCCAGGAAGGATTCATTTATCTCAGGGGAGAATATAATTTTCTTCTTCCGACACTAAACAAAAAACTGGATGCTTTTCAAAAGCATCTGAAGGAAATCGGTGTCGATTATACCATCAGGATCAAATCAGGAAGCGGTGCTTATGTCTGTGGCGAGGAAAGCGCCTTGTTCGAATCCATGGAAGGAAAAAGAGGTGAGCCCAGGAACAAGCCTCCCTACCCCACAGTTGCAGGCTATAATGGAAAACCCACCGTTATCAACAATGTTGAGACACTGGTGTATGTCTCCATGATCTGCCTGATGGGTGCCAAGAAGTTTAAAGACATGGGTACTACTGATTCACGCGGATCAAAAGTGTTCTCGATCTCAGGAGACACCCCGATACCAGGTATTTATGAACTGGAGCTTGGCACCCCCCTGCATGAATTCGTGAATGAATTTGGCGATGGTGACACCAAGGCCGTTCAGATTGGAGGCGCTTCCGGATTTTGCGTTCCCAGGAAGAAATTCAATGATACGATCATCGGTTTTGAAGGCATTCCGACCGGAGGATCCATGATGGTGTTCAACAGTTCCAGGTCGATGTACAACGTTCTTCATGATTACCTGGAGTTCTTCACCGAGGAATCCTGCGGACAATGCACCCCTTGCCGTGTGGGGTGCCAGCAACTTCTGAAAGGTATTGAAGCCGTAAAAAAAGGAGAACGTCCCCCTACCTACCTGGAGGACCTGAAAAGACTTGCCGGGACCATGAAGATCGCGTCTAAATGTGGACTCGGACAATCGGTCGGCAATCCGTTTACATCCATTGTCGATAATTTCAAAGAAGAAATCATTTACTAAACAGGGAGGAATGAACCATGGGAAAATATCAAGTTAATCTGAAAATCAATAATATTCCTTTTACTGTCGATGAAGGGACCTCTATCATGGAAGCAGCCAAGAAGCTGAACTTCCGGATCCCTTCTCTTTGCAACCACCCAGACCTTTCGGTGGCCGGAAATTGCAGGGTATGCGTGGTAGAGGTGAAAGGTGCCCGTTTGCTGGCCGCTTCCTGTGCCACTCCCGTTTCTGAAGGGATGGAAGTATTTACGAATTCTGAAAAGGTTCGCAGCGCCAGGAAGCATATCATGGAGCTCTTGTTGTCGGAACACAATGCCGACTGTACCAAGTGCTTCAAGAACGAACGCTGTGAACTGCAGGATCTTGCCAATGAATACCGTTTCGGAAGCCATATGTTTATCGATCTTGTTGAACCTAAAGACAAGGTGTTGGACATCTCTTCCCCTTCCATCGTGAAGGACAACAGCAAGTGCATCCGTTGCCAGCGCTGTGTCAGGACCTGTGAGGAACTGCAGGCAGTCAGCGCCCTGGCAGTTGCCTATAAAGGAGAGAAGATGGAGATTTCCACTTTCCTCAACAAGCCAATGCATGAGGTGGTATGTACCAACTGCGGGCAATGCATCAACCGTTGTCCGACCGGAGCCCTCTGCGAAAGAAACTACATTGAAGAAGTGTGGAAAGCCATTTATAACCCTGATAAGTTTGTTGTCGTTCAAACCGCACCCGCCGTCAGAGTGGCCGTTGGTGAGGACCTGGGTCTGGAAGCCGGATCAGCCGTCACTGGAAAGATGGTTTCTGCTCTCAAAAAGATCGGATTCAATAAAGTCCTTGATACCGATTTCACTGCCGACCTCACCATTCTGGAAGAAGGTTACGAGTTGCTTGGCAGGCTCAAAAGGGCAGTCGTCGACAAAGAACCTGTTGCCTTACCCATGATGACCTCCTGTTCACCGGGATGGATCAAATTTGGAGAACATCTGTATCCTGAAATGCTGGAGAATCTGTCGACCTGTAAGTCACCCCAGCAGATGTTCGGGACCCTTGCCAAGACTTACTACGCAGAGAAGATCAACATGAAGGCTGAGAACATGATAGTGGTTTCCATCATGCCTTGTACGGCCAAGAAATTCGAATGTGAACGGCCCGAGATGAGGGACAGCGGTTATAAAGATGTTGATTATGTACTGACCACCAGAGAGTTGGCCATGATGATCAAACAGGCAGGTATTGATTTCGATAAGCTGGAAGAGGAGAAATATGACAGTATTTTAGGCGAATCCACGGGGGCAGGTGTCATTTTCGGAGCCACCGGAGGAGTAATGGAAGCCGCCATTCGTACAGCCTATGAAGTAATTACCGGTCGAGAAGTACCTTTTACCAACCTGAATATTTTGCCTGTACGCGGACTTGAAGGAGTAAAAGAAGCCAAAGTTATGTTGAAGGACGTGACCAAAGAATGGTCTTTCCTTGAGGGTGTTGAGTTAAGTGTGGCAGTGGCCCACGGGCTGGCCAACGCCAAGAAGCTGATGGATGCCATCAGGGCAGGCAAGGCCGCTTACCACTTCATTGAGATCATGGCTTGTCCGGGTGGATGCCTGGGTGGTGGCGGACAGCCCATACCCACTTCTGCCGAGATCAGGATGAAAAGAGCCAAAGCCATTTACGAGGAAGACGAAGGCATGCCTTTAAGAAAATCACATCAAAATCCTGAAGTTCTTGAGTTGTATAAGGAGTATCTGAAAGAACCCAACTCGCATCGCTCTCACGACTTGTTGCACACCCATTACAAACCAAGACAACGTTACTAGAATATACTACCCATACTACCTAAACTTAGAAGAGGCTGGCTCACGTGGTCAGCCTCTTTGTTTTGATAAAGCTTCTCCTTCGCTTCTTGTTTTTAGTAACATCCTTGACCGACCGGTTTCCAACACGGTTATTACACTGATTATCATTTATATAAGATTGACAGACTGAGGCTCTGATGGTGGTTTAACAATTATTAACTGTTATTTCGCTAACATTGTTAATAATTTCACAATAAAATGCTTGACGAATGGTTTTTATTTCTAATTTTGCAGTGTGATTCTTACTGATAAACACCCCGTCTAGTTCACATATACTTGAATACCAATATTATCTGCGCGATGAGTCTGATTGGATCCCCAGTGGAATTAAAACGAAGGAAGCAAGAGCTTCAGGAAAAAGAAGCTTCGAGACAATCGGAAGTGATTGTCACCATTAAAGTGGCCATGGCAACTTGTGGTATCGCATCAGGTGCCAGGACTATCTACGACTATTTTACTGAAGAGCTTGAAAAAAGAAATATTGAAGCCGAGGTCATCCCTACCGGTTGCATGGGTTACTGTTATGCAGAACCAACCATTGAAGTAACCCTTAATGGAGGGGAGCCCGTTGTTTTCGGTAACGTGGATGAACGCAAGGCCGATGAGGTCATTGAAAAGTACATCAAAAAAAGAGAGATGCCTGAAGGAGTCATTCCGGCAGGTTTCCAGTCTGTTGACCTGAAGCAGCCTCTTGCCCAAGAGAAGCATGACGGTCCGAAACAACTTCGCATCGCACTCAGAAATTGTGGAAAGATCAACCCCGGTCGTATTGATGATTATATCCTTCATGAGGGTTATCAGGCTTTGGCCCAGATTCTTACGAATATGAAGCCGGAAGACGCCATCGAAGAACTGATCCAGTCAGGGTTACGTGGCAGAGGTGGCGGAGGATTTCCGACGGGGCTCAAATGGAGAATTGCTGCCAAAAATCTCTCAGATCAGAAGTACGTAGTCTGTAACGCTGATGAAGGAGACCCAGGAGCTTTTATGGACCGTTCCGTTCTGGAAGGAGATCCCCACTCGGTGATAGAGGCCATGGCCATTTGCGGTTACTGTATAGGTGCTGACCAGGGCCTGGTGTATATCAGGGCTGAGTACCCCCTTGCGATAGAAAGGCTTAAAACAGCCATTGACCAGGCCAGGACCAACGGTTTGCTGGGAAAGCAGATCATGGGGACTTCTTTTTGCTTCGATATAGAACTTAAATATGGTGCAGGTGCCTTCGTATGTGGAGAGGAGACAGCCCTGATCCATTCCATGGAAGGCCATCGTGGTGAACCTACCGTAAAACCACCCTTCCCTGCTGAGTCGGGTTACCTCAACAAGCCCACGAATGTGAATAATGTGGAGACTTTCGCCTGTATACCACCCATCTTCCTGAAAGGCCCTGAATGGTTCAAACAGATTGGCACCGACAAGTCGAAAGGGACAAAAGTCTTTTCTCTTGCAGGAAAAATCAATAAGGTCGGCCTTATTGAAGTGCCTATGGGTACCCGGCTGAAAGACGTCATCTACGAGATCGGCGGAGGCATTCAGAACGACAAAGCTTTCAAGGCTGTACAAACAGGCGGACCTTCGGGTGGATGTCTTACGGAAAAGCACCTGGACACTCCCATTGATTATGACAACCTGATCCAGGCCGGTTCCATGATGGGTTCAGGTGGTATGATCGTGATGGATGAAGATGACTGTATGGTCTCGGTAGCCAAATTCTACCTCGATTTCACGGTGGAAGAATCCTGTGGCAAATGTTCCCCCTGCAGAATTGGGAACAAAAGACTTCATGAGATCCTGGAAAAGATCACGGAAGGGAAAGGCACCATGGAAGACCTGGAGAACCTCAGAAACCTGGGGAATGTGATCAAGGAAACGGCTTTATGCGGACTGGGCCAGACCTCTCCCAACCCGGTACTTTCCACCCTGGACAACTTCTGGGATGAATACGTGGAGCACGTGGTGGATAAGAAATGCCGCGCCGGTGTATGTAAAGCCATGATGCAATATGTCATTGACGAGGAACAATGCGTAGGCTGCATGGCCTGTGCCAGAAACTGTCCGGTGAACGCCATATCGGGAGAAAAAAAGATGCCTCACCGGATTGAGCAGAGCATCTGTATCAAGTGCGGAGCCTGCATGGAACGATGCAAGTTCAACGCAGTACTGATCAGTTAATCATGCCTTTAAGTTAAGAATGAGACACATGGAAACGATTCAACTTACAATAGACACAAAAAAGGTAGAAGTACCCAGTAAGACTACGATACTTCAAGCCGCCAGACAGGTTGGCATCGAAATACCCACCTTATGCCATTTTCATCTGGAAGATTTACATCTGGAAAACAAACCGGGAGGTTGCAGGATATGTGTGGTTGAAGTGCAGGGAAGAAAAAACCTGGCTCCGGCCTGTGTTACGGAATGCCTCGAAGGGATGGTCGTTCATACCCATAATATCAGGGTACTCAACGCTCGTCGGACTGTTTTGGAACTCATCCTTTCTGACCATCCTTTCGACTGTCTGGTTTGCACAAAATCAGGCGAATGTGAATTACAATCTCTTGCCCAGAAGCTGGGGATCAGGGAAATCCACTACCAGGGGAAAAAGTCCACCTACCGTAAAGACACCTCTCCGGCCATCATCCGCGATATAGACAAGTGCATCCTCTGCCGCCGCTGCGAGATGATGTGCAATGAATTCCAGACTGTCGGAGTCCTTTCTGCCATCAACAGAGGTTTTGAAGCCGTTGTTGCACCTGCTTTCGAGATGAATCTAGACCACTCTACCTGCACTTATTGCGGGCAGTGTGTCACGGTTTGCCCAACCGGGGCCCTGACGGAGCAGGACCACACCAGGGCTGTGCTGAATGCACTGGCTGATCCCTCCAAGAAAGTGGTCGTTCAGACTGCCCCGGCGGTAAGAGCTGCCCTGGGTGAAGCATTCGGGCTTGAGCCCGGGACCCTGGTCACCGGTCAGATGGTGACCGCTTTGAGACAACTTGGATTTGATTATGTTTTCGATACTGACTTCGCCGCTGACCTGACTATCATGGAAGAAGGCAGCGAGCTGTTAGACCGTCTGACCCGCCATCTGAAGGGTGATCCCACCGTGAAACTACCCATTCTGACCTCCTGCTGCCCCGGCTGGGTCAACTTTTTTGAACACCACTACCCCGAGATGATTGATGTACCTTCTACTGCCAAATCTCCTCAGCAAATGTTCGGGGCTGTGGCCAAAACCTACCTCGCCGATAAGCTCGGCATTGAACGGAAGGATATGGTGGTCGTCTCCATCATGCCCTGCCTGGCAAAAAAATATGAATGCACACGCCCCGAATTTTCCTGCGAAGGAAACCCGGACGTTGATCTTGCCCTCTCTACTCGTGAACTTGCCCATCTCATCACACAGGCCAACATCGACTTCAAGTCGCTGAAGGAGGAAGATTTCGACCGACCCATGGGTGAATCAACAGGCGCCAGTGTCATTTTTGGTACGACAGGCGGTGTCATCGAAGCAGCTGTAAGAACTGCCTACGAACTACACACCGGTAAGAAATTACCCCGACTTGACTTCGAAGAACTACGAGGACTGGACTTTGTCCGGTCAGCTACCATCGACTTCGACGGCCTGCCTGTACGTATCGGGATCGCTCACGGACTTGGAAATGCTCGTGTACTGTTGGATGAAATCAAGAGCGGTAAATCCCAGTTTCATGCCATAGAAATTATGGCTTGCCCGGGAGGATGCATCGGTGGAGGCGGTCAGCCATATCACCATGGCGATTTTTCTGTCGTGCAGGCACGTCAGAAAGCCCTGTACCTGGAAGATGCCCGGAAACCCATCAGGAAATCACATGAAAATCCGGACATTATTACTCTTTATGAAGAGTTCCTGACCGCACCCCTATCCGAAAAATCACATCATCTCCTTCATACTCATTATTTTAACAGAAAAATCAATCAGATAATAGAAGGATAATAGCATTGCTTTATGTCACACATCAAAGTCCAATTGAAACCCAGGCAGGTTGAACAGCTTAAAGAAGTCTGCCAATCTTTCCATAACGACCCAAAAGAACTCATCAACGTCCTCCACAAAGCTCAGAGCATCTTTGGCTACCTCCCGGCTGAAGTGCAGGAGATTGTCGCTGAAGAGATGAAACTTCCCGTTGCAAAAGTATTCGGAGTGGTAACCTTTTATTCCTTTTTCAGCATGCAGCCCAAAGGGCTACATCCTGTTTCCATTTGTATGGGAACAGCCTGTTATGTAAGAGGAGCCGAAAAAGTACTGGAAGAGTTTAAGAGAATCCTGGCTGTTAACGTTGGAGAGACTACTGCCGACGGAAAGTTCTCTATTTCATGTCTTCGCTGTGTGGGAGCCTGCGGACTGGCACCCGTGGTGACCATTGGTGACAAAGTTTATGGCAGGGTTTCTCCCGACGGGGTGAAGGATATCCTAAAGGAATTCGAATAATCCAGACTTTCTAATAGTACTCATAGCTGTATGCCTTTGTTGATTCCAGCTTACCAGAGGCATCAAAAGTCTGCTTTATTTCCTTCAGCTTTTTGTTGTTGTAGGTATAGGTCATCTTCTTCAGGACGACTCCTGAACCATCAAAAACAGTCTCAGAAACTTTATCACCATTGGCATTGTATGAAAATGTCGTCCTTTTGACCACTTTGCCGCTCCCGTTATATTCTGTCTCCTCCAGCTTATCATTCACAACATTATATTTCCAGGTAGTCTTCTCATTTCTACCTTCTTTAGGACAATAGAATGTTTCAGCCGTCTTGTTTCCTGCCCCGTCAAAGGTTGCGGTTTCTTTCTTCCTGATACCGCCGTCTTTCTCATACTCCACCTTCAGAAGTAATTGCCCGTCCTTATTATATGCTTCTTCAGATTCCTTATACTTGTGATCACTGTTCGCATCGGTGGTCCAAACAGTGACCGTTTTTATTTTCTTGTTCCTGATTTCCTTTTTGTTTTGAGCCTGGGATGAAAACCCAAAGAGCAACAAACTGATGATCAGCAGGTATCTCATGTTAATGACATTTTATCGTGAATGGAGCAGAATTAAATAAAGGAACGCATCTCAATCAAAAACGACCAGATCAGATACCTGCACTTCCTGACTGTTTTTACTGATCTCCACAGTTTGAATGACCGGGACGAGGGCATTTGACTGCAAAGTCGAATCTTTGGAATAGGCATAGACGTGGTAAGTCCCCTTTCTTAAATATTTAAATTCATAGGTACCGTCATAATTGGTCCTCGTGCGGTCGCCAAAACTCACATCATCACCATAAATGATGTAGACATCCACTTCCTGTCCGTAATACTCGTCTTCGAGAACAGTGAAGGTATCGTTGTAATCCTTCACATACACTTTGCCTATAATGCTTGAGGTGCCCCCTTCCCCTTCTTCCTTTTTGCAGGAAGTCAGGATGGTGACCATCGTTAGGAGGACCAATAATGACCTTAATAATTGACGCATCTTACAAATCTCTAAATACAAATTGACAGATCTGTTCTCAAAAGATTATGAACCATAATCCTATAACCCGCCGGTAATCACCAGCTTTTTTATCACGCTTCCGTAGCGGACCAGGTATACACCTCCACTCCAGGTGGAAAGGTCAACCGTGATCCGGGTTCCATCAGATTGCTTCTGGTACAACAGGGACCCTTGGGCGTTGTATATCTGCAGGGGAGCCTTTATCCCCTGATCCGGGTCAAGGTAAAGGAAATCATTGGCCGGATTGGGGAACATGGTGATGACAGATGCTTCAGAATGATCTTCTAAGCCAAGGTTATTGGGTATGAGTTTGGAGACCCCACCTCCGGTTGCCACCCAAACCTGGTTGGCCTCGTCGATGGCAATCCGTTTAACCAGGTTGTCCACCAAACCATCAACGACTTTCCACGAGGTAAACTGAGATCCGTTGTACATGGTCAATCCACCTTCAAAGTTATAATCATCATAATATCCTATCCATAACCAGTGGTGGGAATCAAAATCGAGGTCTCTCACAAAGTTGCTGGAAAGTCCGTTCAGCACCCTGAAGTTCTCTATCCATTGATCATTGGCACCAAAGTGGCTTAGACCGCTCATCGTACCCACCCACTTATTCCCCTGGCCGTCAATGAGAATGGTATTCACGGTATTGTCTGCCAGGCTGTCGTCTGTGGTAATGGTGGTAAAAGAGTTGCCGTCAAACTTGACAAGTCCGCCCAACACGGTTCCGAACCACATATTCTCAGTGGAATCCATGGCAACAGAGATAATGAGGTCGGAAGGAAGACCATTGAAATTGGTATAGTTGGTAAACCCGGACCCATCATATTTGGAAAGTCCGCCCGTGGTACCGATCCATACATCCTGACCTGCTCCAGGGGCAACATAATTGATGGTATTATCAACCAGACCATCGGCAGTGGTAAAGACCGTCCAGGTGCTACCGTTGTACCGGCACAAACCCACATCGGTGCCAGCCCAGACATGCTGGCTGTTGTCGACGGCGATACAATTGATATAGTTATCAACCAGTCCCTGGGCTGTGGTATAAGTGGTCCAGGTACTATTGTTAAACATACTGACACCAGCCTGGGTGGCAAACCACCGATTTCCTGACTGGTCGAGGGCTACCCCCAGCACATAGTTATCTGGCAGTCCATTAGCGGTGGTATAATTCACAAAACTCACCTGTGCATGGGCACTGAGCACAATGAAGAAAAGGCAAGTAAAAAGACAACGAGCGATAGTTTTCATAGTTTCATCAGATTATTTTGTGACGCAAATTCTTCTGGATACCGGTCCCGATTCCCCCGTTTTTACTGTAAGGAAATAGATACCATTCCGAAGGCTGCCTATGTTGATCACCTTCTCATTGGCAAGGTGAATAACCCGGTTACCAACAAGATCGTAAAGACTTACCTCAAAATGTGGTTGCCGGGTCATCTGACCTTCAAGGTTCAAATAATCATTAGCCGGGTTGGGATAGACCGATAGAAGTTGTTCTTTGTTCCATTCATCCAGTCCTGAGTACACAAAGTTAAAGGGGGCTGACAAATCAGACAAACACCCGTTCTGGCTGGTCACCTGAACCTGGTAATCCCCGTCCTGAGTGGGTGACAGTGACTGCCCGGTGGCACCATTGACAGCTACCCCATTAAAGAACCACTGATAGGCAAAGCCCGTTGAGGACGACAAGGTATTGCCATTGGCGGTGATGACCGGAGCGGCCGGCAAAGGATAAACCGGTACGGTGACCGTAGTGATAACACTGTCGGTGCCATTATAGACAGTAACATAATAGGTGGTACTGATCGCGGGTACAAGAACAGGATTCTGGAGGGAGGAAGAAAATCCGCCCTGATTGGAAGACCAGGAATAGGTATAAGAGGTCCCGCCGGTGGGCACTACATTCAGCTGTATGGTATCTCCAAGGCAGACTGAGGGAGGGGTGGAGGATGCCGTGGCACTGAGACCATTAGTATAAGCTGCTGTGTACCTGTAGGCGTGGGCCGATGAACCGGAAATGGTCTTCGACCATACTACCGTTTGGTTTGAATCAATCTCATAGATATAGCCGGACATGGCTATACAGATGAGGGTATTCCCATTGGGGAGCTGCTGGGCATTACCAAGGTCCTGGGTTGCGGTTCCTGAATAGGTATGACGCCAGTTGTAGGAAGCAGGAGTATAGGCCTGGCCAGGGGTGATGGAATAATTATATCCGTTGTAAGGCGGATTCACCAGGTCGATGCAGGTCTTATTATTGGTACCGCCTTTGTTATTGAAAGCAGAGAAATACCCGGCTTTCGGACAATTATTGGGCACCCAGTGGGCATCATGAACTACGTTGAAAATCTTGGTCCCGGAAGCCTGGTAGGCAGGTGGGTTGCCCCAGCGGTACAGGAAGTCGCCTCCCCTGCCGGAGTTTCCACCGGTATGCCCGGCAGCCTCGGCTGTAGTTGTACTATGGTCGATGACATAAAATTCATTCAACATGTGGGAACTGACCACAATCTGGTCAAGCTCAGCATTGTAATCGATACCATTGGCATGAATCCAGTCTTTTTGAGGATTATAGTTAATATTTAACAGTTCAGGATGTTGCACGATAGAGGACACATAGTTGGGCAATGATGGGTTCACGTTCTGGCACAGGTGATCCCAGAAATGCCATTCCCATACGATGTTGCCTGTGGTAGCTCCCGTAGGCTGTACTTCAATGATCTTTTCCGACCAGATGGTGATGGCAGACGAACAACCGGCCTGCTGAGCCTGAGAAGATGTTTTCACTTCATAGGCAATCATGAGGACATTCCCATTAGGCATAGGACAAATATCATGATGAAGGCAGTAGGTTGAAGTTGAATGGGTATAGTCCCAGAGAACATTTCCGTTCCAGTCCACTTTCTGTACCCTGCCAGTCATACCACCCCCCCAGAGGACATTACCAGAGTATGATACTGTTCTGACCAGGGTACCACCGGGAAGCATATACGTAGAATAGGCTGTCCTTGCCGAAGAGGCGAATGTCCAGGTATGATACGTTGCGCCGCTCATGTTGATCAGATAAGCCTTGGTCCCGTTTTGTGTGGCGTACAAAGTGTAATCACCCCAGGTGGATTGAGATCTCAGTGTACCGCCCGCCAGAAGGCAGATTAGGATAAGCCAATTAGAAATGCGTGGTCTCTTCATGCAGCAAATGTATTGATTAATTTACCGATTGGATTATAAATTATTTACTATTAGAAATTTATGAATATTGGTCCGGGAATTTCCTATAGATCTTATGAAATAGCACCCTGACCGTATCCCGCTAATGTCGACCGTTATCAGGCTGTTCCCTCCGGTAATCCGGTCAGCCTGGCAGTCCGACTTTCGGATGAGTTTACCGTCAGAAGACAATATCTCTAGGACTTCCGGCGATTCCCCTTCATATTCGAGATAAAGATGATCCGAAGCCGGGTTGGGATAGATCGTTTCGAAGACAGGCCATTCACGATTCAACAGGTTATTTTTTGCCGGGGTTGGTAAAAGATATTGAAAACCACCGTATCCATTGGGATACCTGCCAAAACTCATATCTGGATGTTGCAACCCATAAGAGGCTGAATCCAACAAGAGAGCATCAGAAGTAAAAAGACCTATGGCTCCTTCTGTCGTACTTAATGACAATGGGGCATAAAACAGGCCTGCAAGGCTGTCACTGCCCGTATTAACAACGATGTACCGTTTTGAAGGCAACAGGGTATCAGGGAACACCCATGAGTTGACGCCATCGCCTCCTGATTCAACTTTCACTCCGCGCAGGTTCAGTGGCACAGCGGTTGTATTCAGGATTTCCACCCATGCCTCAGGTGAATGGGTTGATGATCCACCAGAGGTCTTGATCTCATTGATGATGACATCACCCTTATATATCCCGACCTGCCATGTATAGTATTCGTTGGCGGCTCTTTCCGGAGAAAAGACACCCGCACTGTCATTCTGAGCGTACAAGTAAAACTGGATGATATTGCCTTTAACATCAATACAGGAACCATAAACCCCATCACCGGCCTGACCGTCACGGTGAAGGCCGTCGTCCCACATCATTTGAGTTTTAAAAACACCGGAAGAAGAAAACCGAAACGCCAGGAACACCGTATCTGACATCTGGACCCTTGCAGTGATCCATGCAGGATCACTCTGACCTGCAACCGGTTGTACCTGGCTTATTTCAGAAATCACCGGTTCTCCCTGAATCCCGCGATAGGCCATCAGGTAGTCGGTCCGGGTTTCCATAAGGTCCCTGAGTCCCGGGTACTGAATCATGCCTGAGGAACCTCCTACCGTCGTATCAATATTGTTATAAAAATCCTCATTACTATAGAATTTGTTGACATCCTCAAGAACATAAGGTTCAATGAATTGATGCAAATTCATGGCCTGATTGTAATACTCACCATTCACGAAATTCTCTTTCAGTATGGTCCGTATGTGGGCAAGGAACATTCTTTTATAAGTAGCGTTCGACAGTAATTGCACGATCAGGGGTCTGGGAGTGATGCAGAACGATAAGTGGGTAAGGGGATCCAGCGTCTTTATCTCATTAATTGTCAAACCATTGTAATTGTACGAGCCATCCGAATGTCTGAAGCTGCCCCAGGACATGTTCAGGTCCCAAAGGATTGGATTAAACCTTCGCTGGTCGTCCCTGTACATGTAATAGTTCTGTGAGTAGCCGATATAACTGTCAAGATTCGACAAGGTGAAATTGAAGGCATGCATCCAGAGGGTGCGGTCCGTATTCAGGATATTCTCCAGGGAATCAGGGTTATTGTTCAGAATATCAATGAGTTGATAAAGTTCAGACCAGCCATAATCCGATTCCATTTTATAAAAGGGCACATAATCCAGGGAATCCGTTCCATGGCTGTCGGCCAGGTTTGAATTCTGACCAAAAGGATAGATGAGCGTGACGGGGCTGCCCTTGAAAAAACAGTTATGGGAGGATTGAAAATGTTCATCCAGGAAATGATCATCCACCGACTCTACATTGGTATACAGTCCAATAAGAGTATCGTTAACGTAGAGCCTTGCAAAATTGGCCCTGGAGGCCGGCATGTATTTCCTGGCTATCTGGTAAGAAAGGATCTCGCGAAGAAAGGAAGGATCATGGATGACATTGCTCAGCTTTATCGATGTATATCCCTGATAATTGGCATGTTGGAAATGATAGTCCAGGCTAATATTGAATGGATTTTTTACAGAGTCCTTATTCCAGGAGCTAAATCCTTTATATCTGACCCCGGCTTCTTTAAACACCTGGCCATTAAGGGTCACTGTACAAGGGATCCTGGTCACATCATCATGAGCGGCCATCAGGCTGTCGAGTACTCCAGCCCAGTTCTGAACATCAATTTTCAGATAAATATCCTGGACCTGGGAGGTGCTGTAAAAATCCCCCTGAGCATTCAAATGATTTAAAGGAAGCAGAAGCATCCCAAAAAACAGATGGAGGCTTAACGATAATTGCAATATATATTGCTGCTTCCTCAACTGCGGATCTATTTTTCAATTATTCTATTGATAATCAATCTTTTCTATTGATACCTTAAGGATGCTCAGGAACTGTAAATATATGAATTGGAATTGCTTAAAGACAACCATCAAGGTGCAGGGTTGCCTCCGTATGTTCATAACTACATGCGAAGAAACATGATCAATAATATTTAACTTTGCATAGTTGTTGATCTTTCAACCCCAAAAGGTTATGGACCAAGGCTTTCAAACTCAAATCATTCCCAAGGATCCTGACATCAGAACACCTGAGTTGAGAAGCGAAATGATAAGTGTATTGTCTCACTCATACCTGAATCCTGAGTTGGTGATTGACCGGAGATTTCTTTCCTCCGACAAGATATTCACCCTGAGAAAGGGGGGTGTTCTCCATGGATTCAGTTCTTACACTTTTTTTAACCTGACAGTGGGAAATGATATAATACCGACTATTTATCTTGGTATTATGGCCGCCTCTTCCAATATCCAGAACAAGGGATTCATATTCAAGGTCATGGACCACATGGTCAGAGACATGAAGCGTGAATCTGAGACCCGTGAGACCGACTTTCTGATCTGGGCTACAACGGCCACTCTTTCAAGCGTTTCCATCTTTAATCATTATTTTAAAAGAGTCAGCCCTGACGCTGCCTATCAAATCAGGGAAGAACATATTGCCATTGCCAACTCAATGAAAGACTATTTGTCAGAAGGAAGGCCCGATCTTTCTGAACATCCCCTGATTGTAAAAGAACTGCTCCCCTTGTCAGCTTATTCACCCCTGGAGACAAGGAGAAATCAGCAAATACAAAGAAAAAAGAGTGACAATATCATTGACAGTCTTGGAATTACAGAAGTTAAAGGAGACCGTTTACTCTTAATCGGACATCTTTTTTGACGAATCTCAAGTATTGTTGTATATTTAGAGTTCCATTTTTGCAATAGTCGTTCGAGAAACTTAAAAGCCCATCTTAAAACCTATAAAACATTAACAATAAGAACATTAGTAATTAACTCAAAAAACAAAAGCTATGAAAATGAAAAAAATTACTTTGGTCATGATCTTCTCTCTGTTTTTGGGAGTAAGTCTCTGGGCCCAGACAGCCGAAAAACCTTACCAGTTAGGGGTTAATTTCGGAAAGTATGAATATTGGGGCGATGTAGGTAACGCCTTATTTGATTTTGATCAGGATTTTTATCCGTTTTTTGGCATCACAGGCCGGCTTTATGCTGACAACAGCTTCGATTACAGTCTGAATGCAGAATTCGGGAACCTTGGCTACACCAAGGAAGATGTGCAAATCTTCAAAGGCAATGTACAAACGTACACTTTCAGGGTCCATTATAAATTTTATAACGGATACCTGCTCAAGGAGGATTGTAAGCTCGGGCCCTTCTTAACACTGGGTACCGGACTGGAGCTCAACAGCGGGGGCGAAATTTGGAAAGACCAGGAAGCTGTCGTATTCCCTGTTGGGGCAGGTTTGAGATATAACATTAATGATTCCTGGACGGTGATGCTGCAGAGTGTCCTCAATTTCAGCATTCACAGCCATTATGAAGAGACACAGCCCGGTTATAAAGTGGATGATAAGTTCTTCGCTCATTCTCTTGGCATCGCCTATAACTTTGCTTCACTCTGTCCGAAGAAGGCTGGCAAGAAAGTGGTTGCCACTCCCCCGGTTGATAATGCACCGGTTGTTTCACAGGAAACCAGGAAAATCTTTGACCAGGCTTTGCAAGGCATACAGTTTGAGACCGCGAAAGATGTGATCAAACCGGAATCTTTCCCCATACTCGACCAGGTCGTAAAAGTAATGAAAGACAATCCCAGCTATCGTCTTCAGATCAACGGGCACACTGACAACCAGGGAGATGACCAGATGAACATGGACCTTTCCCAGCGCAGGGCTGTCGCCGTCAAGAACTACCTGGTAGGTAAAGGAATTGCCGAAAACCGCCTGAAACCGCAGGGTTTCGGTGAGACCAGACCAGTGGCCACCAACGATACACCTGAAGGCAGGCAACAAAACCGCCGTGTAGAGTTCAAGGTTTACTAGAAAATCATGCAATTGATCAGGAGGGCGCGTTCCGGATGGGATACGCCCTCCTTTCATTTTCAGCTAAAACTGAAAGAATTAGATAAAACATTCTTATTTTCGTCAGTCCAATGAGTTTATCATTCCAAATCAGGTCCGGATGACGATGCTGAGTCACAGAACCAAGGATATCCTTTTCATCATTACGGCAGGGCTCCTCCTTTGCTGGCTTGGATTTTACAATAATTTCCCCTTCGTTTTTTATGACACAGGGGCCTATATGTATTGTGGTTTTTCAGGAACCGTTCCACACGACAGGCCTATCTTTTACGGACTGATCCTCCGTCATATCAGCATGAAGGATTCCCTGTGGCTGGTGATCCTGTTCCAGGGACTGATCGTTTCCTTATCAGCCTATTACTACTTTAGGTTTTTTGTTGAAAAGGAGTTCAGAAATTACTTTTTCCTGATCTATATTTTCCTGATCACTTTCTTTACCGGGGCTTCCATGCATGTAAGCCAGCTATTGCCCGATGTCTTTGCTGCCGTGGCATTAATGAATTACGGGTTACTGGTCTTATCAGGCAAGCTGAAGACCAGAGACCTTATTATCATTTCAGCCCTTCTTTTTATCAGCATCTCGGTCCATAACTCGCATATGACGATCTGCCTGTTGCTCAGCATCCTCATCAGCATCCTTTTTTGCTTCCGGAGAATTCGCCGAAGCTGGACCTTTTTAAGTCTTCGCCGTCTTATTTATATCTGGAGTTTCCTGATAGCCAGCTATCTGGTTGTTTCCGCCACTCATTTATCTTATGGCGGAAAGTTCACCATGGCGCAAGGGAAGGAGGTCTTTATGATCTCACGTCTTTGCGATATGGAGATTCTACAGGAGTACCTGGAGGAGAAATGTCCGGACCATCATTACAAGTTGTGTCAATATAAAGACTCCATCCCATGGGATTATCTTTGGGATTATAACCAAAGTCCCTTATACAAAATGGGAGGATGGGGTTCCAACCTCCCGGAATACAGGGCCATTCTGATCGATCTCTTCACAACACCCAAATATCTGATCAAGTACCTTTCAAGATCCTTTGAGTGCAGTTTCAAACTCTTCTTCAATTTCGATACGGGAGATACTCCGCTACAGAATGAGGGCACTGCTACCTTTACAGAGATTCATCACCACTTCCCCATGCACGAACGAGAGTATTTCACCTCTAAGCAGAGTGCAGGCAGATTGAATTTCGACCCTCTCAACAGAGTACAATGGTATCTGATCGGGATCAGCCTGTTTCTCAGTATCTGGTTGTTGTTCCTTCGTATCCCCAAGAAATTCAGGTACCTGATCCTTTTCTTCCTCATGAGCCTCTGGGTCAACGCTTTGATATGTGGTTCATTATCGGGTATTTATAGTCGATATCAAAGCCGGGTGATCTGGCTTCTCCCCTTACCTCTGATTTTGTTCCTCGCTTCCCAGGAACCACTGAAACGCAGACTCCGGAAAGCAATAGGACAAGTCGAAAAAAACAACAGCCCTCATGGAAATTGAACCCCTGGAACTGACCATACTGATGCCTTGTCTTAACGAGGAGGTGACCCTGGGCAGTTGCATTAACAAGGCCAATACCTTTTTGAAGAATTCCGGTACCCGCGGTGAAGTTCTCATCAGCGATAACGGAAGTACCGACGGTTCGGTCGAACTGGCCCGTTCACTCGGGGCCAGGGTGGTGCATGCCCCTGAAAAAGGTTATGGCAACGCATTATTATATGGTATCAAAGAGGCCAGGGGAAGATACATCATCATGGGGGACTCTGATGACAGTTATGACTTCCTGAACCTTCAACCTTTCATGGATAAACTCAGGGAAGGTCATGACCTGGTCATGGGGAACCGTTTTGCCGGAGGGATACAGGAGGGAGCCATGCCCTTTCTGCACAGGTACCTTGGAAACCCTGTGCTTTCCTTCATTGGAAGACTCTTCTTCAAAATAAGAATACGGGATTTCCACTGCGGGCTGAGAGGCTTCAACCGGGAAAAGATTCTTGGTATCCATTTGAATACCACAGGAATGGAGTTTGCTTCAGAAATGGTTGTCAAATCTGCATTAAACGGACTTTCCATCACACAGGTGCCCACCACTTTATCAAAAGACGGGAGAGATCGTAAGCCTCACCTGAACACCTGGCGGGATGGCTGGAGACACCTTCGGTTTTTACTGATCTTCAGTCCCAAGTGGTTGTTCTTTTTTCCCGGCCTCTTCTTTCTGATTCTCGGGTTAGCCTTATCAATCCTTCTCATTATCAAGCCTATACAAATAGCCAGGGTCAACCTCGACATACATACCCTTTTATATGCCGGGGCCTTGTTGTTCATTGGATTGCAATTCATTTTCTTTTACGTGTTCTCCAAGGTCTACGGAGGGAACCAGGGATTTCTTCCCCAGAATAAAACCTATTATTTTCTTATCCGCTGGTTCAGCCTTGAAAAAGGGATCGTTGCAGGCAGCCTTCTCATCCTTACCGGTGTGATACTCACTATCCTGGGGTTCAGAGAATGGTATTCGGTGCACTTTGGTGACCTGGTGCCACGTTCCATGCTTCGCCTGCTCATTCCGGCCGTCATCTCCCTGATCTCGGGAATACAGATCATACAGAACAGTTTTTTCATCAGTACGCTATCGATAAAAACCAAGGGCGATTAGTCTTCTGATGATCAGAATATTAATAAAAACTTTTAATCATTAAATCATGTCACGCATCGCATACCTCTGGATGATATTGAGCCTGATCCCATTTTTCACCACGGGCCAGATACTCACGATCAAAGGTCCCGATGGCCCCCTGACTAACGACACTACGGTCTATATTATAGCCGGTTCCAGTTCACCCGACCTGTTCTTTAATGTCTCTGTCACCAGTAATGCCGGTGTTCCTTCATACATAATCGTGAAGAAAAGATTGAAATTACTGGCACCAGGGACCAACCATTTCTTTAGCTTCGGACAGGATTATGATTCTTCCATGACGGTGAGCAACCCGGTGATGATCCTGCCGGGGGAGGAAGGTCCTATGCTGTTTACCCATTACCTCCCAATGGGAGTAAGCGGTGTCTCTATTATTCAATATGTTTACTCCCTGACGAGCAGCCCGAACGATTCCATTGGTTTTTCTATCAAATACACCACCAACCTGAGTGGCATCCATGATAATAATAGGGAGGGCCCCCTGCTGACATTGTGGCCCAACCCCTGTAATACAATGCTTACCATCAGCTATAACCCCGGCTTCACTGGTTCCCAGACTGATATTATTGAAATGAGAGACTTGATGGGGGCACTGGTATTACCTGCCATTTCCCCCGCCGGTAACAGTGAATCGGTTATCGATGTGAGCAGGCTCTCGCCAGGTATCTATTGCTGTGTTTTAAAAAGAGAGGGGAAGAGTGTGACAGTAAAAAGATGGGCCGTCCATTAAGTTTATCTGATTTATATGATATTAATATCCAGTAGTTTATGAAGAATTTCTTTGTGCTTTTATTCGTAATTGCCATCAGCAACAGTTACGGCCAGGTGCCTCTGTCTGATATCGACCTGCAGGGAAACCGCAAGCAGGTACTCCCGGCCAGTAATGCCCAGCCCTCCTTCTCCCCCATGGCTGGTAACACCTGGACATCGATTGGCCCATTTGGTGGCGATATTACCGATATGTCGGGCAATCCCCTCTATCCTGAAAAGCTTTTTGCTGTGGGGACCACGCCCTTTGTCAGTGGTGACGGAGGTAACAACTGGACCAAACTGAACAGCTTGATCACGCTCAGCGGAGGGAATGTCAATGCCATTGAGTCGTCATCCAACGGCACTATGATTGCCACGAGTCCCTACATTTTCGGTAAAGTCTTCCGGTCAACGGATGGAGGAAGCAGTTGGCAGAATATCAACACACCGGTGAACACACCCGGATTGTGTGTGAGCATTGATCCACAAGACAGCAACACTTTTTATGTAGGGCTTTCTTCAAACCTTTCAGCGACGGTTAATGAGGTCATTATCAGAAGTACCGACGGAGGATTGACCTGGAATGCCTTTGACATGACTTCCGTACTTCCTGTTGGTACAAGTGTAGTAGACATCTGTGTTGATCCCGACAACAGCCAGACCATTTTTGCGATTGGCATCAGCGGCTTCAGCACTGCTTATTGCGTAGCCAGTTTCAACGGCGGCACTAGCTGGGAAGACTTCAGCATCAATCTGCCTGCTGGAGTACCTTTTAACGCTGTAAAAATTGCTGACCAAAAAGTATTTATTGCCGGAGGTCAGCTCTTCGGAAGTCAGTATATGGGAGTTTATATGAGTGAAGACTGGGGATTGGGATGGACCAATATCTCGACTCTATTCCCCAACAAAGTCTCCAACGACCTTCTCATCGATCCGACGAACCCGGATGTGATGTATGTGGCCACAGAAGGTGACGGGATATACTACACCCATGACGGAGGCCTTAACTGGAACTACAACACCAACGGTGCCGGGGAGAACGGCGCTGCCCGATGCCTGATCTTCAGGACAGGTTCAACAAGTATCCTATTTGCAGGATATCTCAGTATTGCCATCTGCAAGAGTGTTGACGCCGGGAACAGCTGGGTTTATGCACACAATGGAATCAGTACCTTGAATATCAATGATATAGACATTGACCCTGTGCAACCCTCCCGGGTATTGGCAGGGTTTGAAGCTGAGAACTCCGGAGGTTGTTATATGTCAGCAGATACAGGTAACACCTGGACCATGGTGACCGGGCTTCCAGGAACACGCTATTCGAAGGTCACCTTTGGGGCCGACGGAGCCATGTACGCCTGGTCGAACGGTCCTTCTTCGATTGCTCAGGAAGGACTGTATAAATCGACCGACAACGGCATAAACTGGGTAAACAAAGGACCCAATATCGGCTCCTACTTCGAAACAGAGATTTTTGCTATTGCTGCTTCCGAGACCAATCCGGAGTTGATTTTCATCGGAGGCAACAATTTCGGGCTTAATGGTTGGGAATCCATGATCTACAGAACCATCAACGGTGGACAGACCTGGCAGAATGTGTATATGGGATCACCCGACAACTCTGAGAGTTTTCAATATTTATCGATCAAACCCGGATCCAACGACCAGGTTATTTATGCTGCGATGAAATCTGATCTGGAAGGGAAATTGCTCAGGAGCGAGGATGGGGGCAACACCTGGACCAGCATAGGCGACAACATTCCTCTTTCTTTAAAATATTACAGCAGCGTGGTCTGCGACCCGGATCAACCGGCGAAGATCATCCTTGGTTGTGGTGGTAATGATGCGAACGGAAGAATCATTATTTCGGAAGATAACGGTGCCACCTGGAACAGTCCGGTCTATGACCTCGGCGCCCAGGCCAGGATTTCTGACATTGTCGTCAGTCCACAGAATTCCAATGTCATTTATGCTTCCACCATTGGAGAAGGGGTTATCCTTTCCGAGGACGGAGGCCTTACCTGGAATGATGCCAGTGACGGGCTGCCCAGCGGACAGGTCTCGGCACTCTCCCATGCTTTCCCTTGCGCCACAGGATGGGAGGTATTGGCCTCCACCTATAACAGCAGTGCCTTTAAAACTGAGCTGGTCCTTTCCGGTGCCGGCCTTGAGTCTCTCCAGGAGTCATCCTCCGGCTTGCTGGTCTATCCGAATCCTTTCCATGGCAGCACCTCCCTTGATGTGTCGACATGCAGGGGAAAGGTCACAGCCGTTGAGGTGCGTGATGCCAGTGGTCGCTTGTATAGAAAGATTTCTCCCCCCCTGGTGAACCAAACCGGGACTATTTTGTTAACTGATATTCAGCCAGGTATTTATTACCTGCGAATTATTACGACTGCCGGTACAGAGTACGCCAAACTCTGCTCGATGTAGCATCAGCTGACAACCAAACTCATCAACATAGAATTTTTACATGCCTTTACGTCATTTGAGAAACATCGGCATCGCAGCCCATATCGATGCCGGAAAAACCACTGTTACCGAAAGAATCCTGTACTTTACCGGGACCAATCGCAAGATAGGCGAAGTACATGACGGGCAGGCCACCATGGATTTCATGAAGCAGGAACAGGAAAGAGGCATCACCATTGCCTCTGCCGCCATCACCTGTTCATGGAATGATTACCAGATTAATATCATTGACACTCCGGGGCACGTCGATTTCACCATTGAGGTGGAACGCTCCCTGAGAGTCATCGACGGTATGGTAGCCCTATTCTGTGCCGTGGGCGGTGTGGAACCACAAAGTGAGACAGTATGGAACCAGGCCTACCGTTACAAGGTCCCGAGAATTGCCTTTATCAACAAGATGGACCGAACGGGCGCCGACTTCAATGAAGTGGTGAAACAGATGAATGAGACCCTTGATGCCAATGCCATTCCTTTTCAGTTACCTGTTGGATCGGAGGATGATTTTGAAGGGATCATCGACCTTATCGAACTCAAAGCCTATGTTTTCAAGGATAACGAAAGGCTGGAAGTACCCATCCCTCCCCAGTACCTTGATAAGGCAAAAGAAGGCCGTAACTATATCGTGGAGAAGATTGCCGAAGTGGATGATCACGTCATGGAATTGTTCCTTGAAGACCAGGAAGTGCCTGTTGATCTGCTTCAAAAAGGAGCAAGAGATGCGACCCTGAAACTGATGATCACCCCGGTATTTTGCGGGGCAGCTTATAAGAACAAGGGGATACAATTGTTACTCGATGCCGTCACCCACTATCTCCCCTCCCCTCTCGATATTGGTGCTGTCGTAGGTAATGATATTGCAGACGAAGAAAAACAACATACCCGTTGTCCATCTGTTAAATCTCCCTTTACCGCCCTGGCTTTCAAGCTCATCCACGATCCTTACGTGGGACAGCAGACTTTCATCAGGATTTATTCAGGACAACTGAAAAGCGGTGTTCAACTGCACAATACCACCCGAGATAAGTTTGAACGCACCGGTCGTATTTTGAGGATACACGCAAAAGACCGAGAAGAGATCACGGAAGCAGGGCCCGGTGAGATTGTTGCCCTGATCGGTATGAAGTACACCAAGACCGGCGATACCCTCTGCGATCCGGAACACCCTCTGCTTCTGGAATCTATCAATGTGCCCCCTTCCGTCATCGAACAGAAGATCACCCCTAAAACAAGGAAAGACCAGGAAAAGATGGGTGAGGCCCTTCATAAGCTTTCCAACGAAGATCCGTCTTTTACCGTCAGGTTTGATGATGAAACAGAAGAGACGATCATCTCCGGCATGGGAGAACTTCACCTGGAGATCATGGTAGACCGGCTGCTGCATGAATTCAACCTGGAGGTGAACATCGGGGAACCGGCTGTTGCCTATAGGGAGACCATCACCACGGAAGCCGATGAAGACTACAGGCATGCCAAGCAAACCGGCGGTAAAGGCCAGTTTGCCCAGACCTATATCAGGATTGAACCTAACGAAGGCCTGGGTTATGAGTTTATTGACAGGGTTAAAGGTGGCAACATCCCATCAGAGTATATACCATCGGTAGACAAAGGGGTTAGAAAGACCATGGAGAGAGGAATCCTGGCGGGCTTCCCTGTTGTTGACGTGAAAGTAGTGCTGCATGACGGGAAGTACCACCCCGTTGATTCCTCCGACTTTGCTTTCCAAAACTGTGCAGCTCAGTGTTTTAAGAATGCCTTCCTGAAAGCATCACCCATACTCCTTGAACCCGTCATGAAGATTGAAGTGAATACACCGGACGATTATATCGGGGATATCGTCGGCAATCTGAACCGTAGAAGAGGTAAAATAGAATCGATGAGGAGGCACAGGAAAGGCTCTCAGAAACTGGTGGGTTTTGTACCCCTGAGTGAGATGTTCGGCTATGCCACCAGCCTGAGGAACCTCTCGAGCGGCAGGGCAAACTTTTCGATGGACTTCTACAAGTACCTTCCTGTGCCAAAGGCCATACAGGATGAAGTACTTAAAAAAGTGAAGGCAAAAAACGACTGATGAATCATCCGGGGTGAAACATCAGTCATCCCTTCCTCTCAAAGCTACCGGAACATCACCCTGGTGGTCAGCGTTTTGATTCCGCTGCTATTCCCTATGGATATTCTCACCAGGTACAACCCGGGAGCCAGATCATTCCTGCCGATGACAAGATCCTGGTACCCTCCACTCAACATTGAGGGCACCGTGACCGGTAGTATCTGACCAGAGGTACTCACCAGTGAGATACTCACTGTCGAACTTTCGGTCAGATAAAAAACCAGGTGGCATCTGTCGGTGGCAGGATTGGGATAAACAACGGCGGGTTCATCCTGAGACCAGGCAAGCCTTTGTGATGGATAGACCAGTTCCGCTGTTTCAAAAACATTCCCTTCAGGATCAGCAAGTTCACTGTTCGGTCGTACCTTCAGTTCCAGTGTTTGCCAGGAAGTAAGGTTTTCAATATCCAGATTGACCAGCACATTTCCTTCCTCAACCAAAACACCATCCAGATCAAACCATGAGATCCCAAGAATTCCATCCTGGCAGAAATAAATGACCGGAGTCGATGATCCGGGAATCGTTACATTGTTTATCCTTATCAGGTCACTGGGATACTCCAGGAAAAGTGAGATGGCGGCCACCCTGGCAGCTTCCTTCATCATCAATGGAATCTTCGTAATCACACCTGCAGCGGGCAGGCAGCCTTCACCGGCAAGGCTTACTGCTGCTGATAAACGGTACGGTGGCAGGTACGACATGTTTACATCACCATAACAAATACCCTTTATGTTCATCGTCACATCGGTAATGCCCACCGGCAGGACCACGGGGTTATTGAACGCCCAGTTCCCTGCAGGAAACCCGGTGATCAACCCCACAGACCGCTTTGCCACGATCAGTGCGTCGACTGTGTTCACATAACCGGTATTATCAACATCAGCTGCTTCAAACAGCAGACCTGACAGGAGGTTAAAACCGACAAAGTGTTTCAGGATCAATAAGGCATCAGTGGCATTTACCCCTCCCCAGGGAGTAAGAGAAAGCACCCCGGTAGAATAAACTCCCGGTGGCACATTAGAAAAAGTATAGTTACCAAGAGCATCCGTAACCGCAGTGTCTATCAATGTATTATTGGAATATAAACCAAGGATCACCTGCGATAAAGGTACGTCTGAGGCATTCAGATACGTCACCTGGCCACTGACCTGCAATCCCGTCACCCAGTTGACCCTGTCATAAGGATCATTTTCAAAGACAGGTCCTGAAAATGCACCTGTAAAACCCGTAAAACTCACCAAACCCTGGTCCATCGATTTATAAACATTATGAACACTTCCCCAGGTGTTTTCAGGAAAGTGAATGCCTGAACAAACCATGGTCTGATCGGTAAGATGCAATAAAGTACCCCCGGCCTGTCCTTCCCTGAATAAAGAGTTGCTGAAGCAGTACTCCGGGTGCAGGTAAGTGTTTTCCTCCAACACGACTCCGGCCGTATTCATATACTCCATCAGGGCATGATCGGCTGATACAAATCCTGAATTCACGACCAGCGGGTAATAATTGGAGAGAAAATGGGTAATGGTAGCAGGGGCATCATCTTCACCTGTCATGATCAGACTGCCCATATCGATCACCAGGCCGTTGCTTCCCAGTCTCAGGACAGCCCCTGTATCTATTTCCAGGGTGCAGGCCGTCGTATTCAGATGCATGCCACCTCCTGCAGTCAATGTCCATCCATTCAAATCAAGATGCCCGTTGGCAATGTTCACATAACCCACCGGACAAGTCAGATCAGTCTTCAGCGATACTATCTGGTTTTCTCCAGGGACGTGTTGTTCCGGAATGAATTTATCGACAGTCACCTTTGGAAAGAAACCACTCCCGTTAAACCAGACACCCTGGTCTCCTGAACCCGCAAAAACGACCTCCCCCGGATTCATGATACCATTCCAGGTTGCATTCTCACTGATAGCAACGTCGCCCGAAAAGTACACGGTCAGATCCGGCTCCTGATTCACCCAAATCCCCGAAATAAAATCAAGCTTACCCTCAATGGTTATATCATCATATACATTGAACTGCGAATCTTCCTTAGCCAGGCGAAGGTTATTGAAAGTCTCCCCGCTGTAATTGGTATGGAAATCCTGTCCGTAAAGGCCCCAGAATTTTACATCCTTGCAAGGTTTAAATCCTATATAGTTAGTAGGTGGCAAGAAATTATTGTTGATGAAGTCGCCGGTTAACTCCATTTCATTATCAAATTTTGAATAGGACTGCAGGCCGGCCATCAGATAGATATGCAGATCCCCGTATATAGTCAGCTTTGTGTTCATTTTCATTCTGAGAGATCCATGGACAATATCCAGGTCATTCGTCGCCAGAACAGCATCGTTCTCGACAAACAACCTTGCTGTGTCGGCGTTCGATTTGTTTACGATCATATCCCCGAGAAAAGCCCTTGTCCAGATCGAACTGCTTTCTGTCCCAAAGAAGATCACCACTCCCCCGTTGTTGGCAAAAGCGTAATAGGGAGCAGGTTGAGACCAGTCTCCGCGTAAACGAAGGGTGTCGGGAGCAGAAATGGTCCCTGCATCGAGGTGGAAATCGCCGTTGACCAGCATATCATTTAAACCGTACACAGTATCAATATCGCATTTATTGATAATCAGGTCATTAAATGCAAATCCATCGACACTGGTGATGTGGGAGGCCCCTCCTTCCAGAAATTCTATTGCGCCATTTTCGGGATGAAAATCAGGGTTCATGCCCATAAGGTCAGCATTGAGCTGGATCTTACCCGTTCCTATGAAGCATTCAAAATCTGCAGGAGCAGCCGGAGCCAGATCGAGAGAAATACCTGAGAACTTTAAGATACCATCCAACAGGGTCAAGGAACAATTCGCGGCAGCAGGCCAGGTTGCCGTAATTCCCTGCCCCACAATATTCATCGTGCCAGTGTAGATGTAGACATCACCCAGAAGGTCCGCCGAATTACCATACACGTTGATCTGCATGTTGCCTGTCTGTACGGAGAATTTTCCTACCAGTCCTTCCGGATTGATCGCATCAATGAGCACATCAGCATTCCCTGCTTCAATTCCCCCGGCGATACACTCATATTGCTGGATGATCACATCCTCGTTCAGAACACCGACGATGCCGTCCAAGGGTTTATTGACGATAAGATGAGGGAAATACCCACCCGTGATCACTTGTTCCGGGTAATCCCCGTTAAAAATCAGCGGACTGTTATTAAATATGGTAGCATCATTCAGATCCACAAAATTCAATCCCAGGCACATCGGGAGGTAATTGAGCTGTACATTCCCTGAGGAGACCGTCCAGGAACCCTGAACATGCATGGTATCCATATTTGAGTTGACGATATTCAGGGTATGATCATCAATATCCACCATCACATTATGAAAATAGCTTCCGGTGGCCGGAACAAAGTTGAAAAACGGATCTCCCAGAAATACCAGGATACCATCATTAAAACGAACCAGTCCGCTGTCGCAGGCGACTTTACCATATAAGCGGAAAGCTTTGTCTGAATTGACATTTAAGGTCTGTCCCAACATACAGAACAGATCTCCCCTGATATCCAAATCGTTGGTGCTGGCATCAGACACATTCACCGTAGCCGGAAGTGTCTTATTAACGTAAAAACCAGGGAAACAGCTATAATCAGAATGACTGGTTACCGTGGCATCCTCATAACCTTCAAAATAAACAGTCCCATCCTGCATCAGAGCATGAGAGCCTGCTTCGAAAGTCCAGTCTTTGAAAACATGAAAAGTACTTCCATCGATGATGTTTACCGTCGAATTGCCCTGCCAGAAGACATCGTCATAAAAGCTCAGATTACCGGCAGCTCCCGTATTCAACGCACCGTCTATCAGAGCGATGCCATATACCTGCAAGATGCCATCGACAGAAAGTTCAGACCCCGGTAACAGAGTAAGCGAATAGCATGAAGCCTGCATGGAACCAATTACTGGGAATGGTTGGTTCGTCCCGGAGATAATCACCGCATCCCCTGATCCCGGAACAAACCCCGTACTCCAGTTGTTAGGATTGCCCCAGTCGGATCCGGCGCTACCTGTCCAGTTGCTTTGTGCCATGATTCCCTGCGAGGCCACAATGAAAAGAAAGAAGGCAACTGCAGTCACCATTCTTGTAACAGACGCTCTCATAAAATGGGTTTTAAAGGTTACATGATAATTGACCAATCCAATATTTCTCAGTTGAGGATGAATAAAATGAGAAAGACCTTTCAAATATAGTGAAATATTAAAGAAAAATCAATAGGTAGATTAAGAAATATAGCACCCGGGTTAAACTGGTCTATGAGTTGAGAGGGATGCTCCGGTGTTTTTAAGTACTTTTGTCCCGGGATCTCATAGATCTTTTCTCACTAAAATTCTTTCAGATGAAAACACTACAGACCACCATCCTGGTGGCCATCCTTAGTCTCTGGTATACAGTACCGGGCCTTCCCTGCACCAACCTGATCATCACTAAAGGAGCCAGCAAGGATGGTTCCGTTATGATCAGTTATTCGGCTGATTCCCATACCCGGTATGGAAGCCTGTTTTTTTACCCGGCAGAAGATCATCCGGCAGGATCCATGGTGTCATTATATCATTATGAAACCGGAAAACTCCTGGGACAAATCCCCGAGGTGGCGCATACATACAATGTGGTTGGTTTTATGAATGAACACCAGGTGGCTATCGGGGAAACCACTTTCGGAGGACTTGACTCCCTGCAATCACAACCAGGATCTTTTATGGACTATGGCTCGCTGATGAAGCTGGCCATGCAGAGGTCGAAGACAGCCAGGGAAGCCATCCGATGGATCGCCAATCTGATGGAAACCTATGGTTATGCTTCCTCCGGCGAATCCTTATCCATCAGTGATGCTCAGGAAGCGTGGATCATGGAGATTATCGGCAAGGGTAAATATGAAAAGGGAGCCGTTTGGGTTGCATACAGGATCCCGGACGGTTATGTGAGCGGCCATGCCAACCAGGCCCGTATCACCACCTTTCCATTCCAGAAGCAAAACCGTTGGGACGACCTGAAGCAACAAGTCTACCATTCTCCTGATGTCATCAGCTTCGCCAGAACTCACGGATGGTACAAGGGAAATGACAAAGATTTCAGCTTTTCAGATGTGTACAACCCGGTGAATTTTGGAGGCGCTCGTTTTTGTGATGCACGAATCTGGGCATTTTTCAGAAAAGTGAACAAAGAGATTAACGACAACCCCTTTTATACCGAATATGCCAAAGGCAACTTGCAGCATCTGGGCACTTTTCTTGATGGCACTCAAAATGCTAATGGGTTTACATCCAATCGTTTACCCTTATATGTAAAGCCTGATCAGCTTTTCAGCCTGCAAGATATGATGGGTATGATGCGGGACCATTACGAAGACACACCCTTAGATATGAGAGACGGACTGGGTGCCGGACCTTTTCAACTCCCCTATCGCTGGCGCCCCATGGAGTTTAAAGTTGACAGTGCGGAATATCTTCATGAAAGGGCCATCGCCACCCAACAGACTGGTTATACCTTTATTGCCCAGTCGCGTGGCTGGCAACCTTCACCCATCGGAGGCATTTTCTGGTTTGGGGTGGATGATGCCGATGGCTGCGTATATGCGCCTATGTATTCGGGTATCACCGAAGTACCCGAATCCTACCGGACCGGTAACGGCACCATGATCGAATGGTCGGACCATTCAGCTTACTGGACCTTCAGCCTCGTGAACAACTGGGCTTATACAAGATACAACATGATCCATCCTGAAATCGAGGAATATCAGAAAGAGCTGGAAGAACGCTTTATCAAAGAAGTGGCAGATGTCGACCGGCATGCCCTTGCCTCGTTAAATAAAAATCCGTCAGAAGCCCTGAAGATCATCACGGATCATTCCGTGAAGACGGGCAACAAGCTGGTGGAGGATTGGAACCAATTTTTCCATTATCTCTTTATGAAATACGTCGATGGCAATGTAAAGAAGTCATCTGGCCGCACTTTGATCGACAATGGTAATGGAAAAGGTATTCCGCCAAAACCCACTCATCCCGGATATGGAAAGGACTGGGAAAGAAAGATGATGGAGAATACGGGTGATCGGTACCGGGTCAGGTAGGGAAAGGCCGGGATTTGCTATAGCAAATCCGTACAGGGTCAGGACGGCAAAGGTAGGGCTTTGCTATAGCAAAGCCCTACCTTTACGAAAATAGGTCACGGGATTAGCTATAGCAAATCCCTACCTTTGCGAAAATAGGTCAGGTGCAAACCGTTCTTGACGGAAGAAAAACACTCGTCGCCCATCTCACTGATTTTCTGTATCATAGGTTCAGGAAGAAAAGGAGTGGTCAGCTCAAGAATTTCACCAGGTTGGAGTCCCGACACCAATTGAATGACCTGTTCCAGGGGATGAATACCTTGTGCCAGCAAGGGCCGTGCGTCGAGTCTGACTTTAATCTTATCTTCGGTCAGCCATGAAGGGCTGTTGGATGCTGTTTGCATGACTTCTGTATTTTGTGGTTTGGTTGAATAGGAAAGAAGACGTTGCTCTCCTTCCAGTGCCCTGTATTTGGTGAGGTCCTGTGAAAACTCAATGGTACCGAGGTAGTTACCCTGTTCGTCACGGAGCGCGAAATACTCGATATAGATCATCTTTCCATGAAGCTGAATCCAGAAAGGAGCCGAGTTTTCCCTGCCGCTTTTAAAATCCTGAAGGATCTGTTCCACCACGTTGACACTGGAGGGCGGATGGCACATTCTCACATCCCTGCCCAGAATGGCTCTGTTTCTGGCGAAGATGCGATCAGGGCCTGTACTGAAAAACCTTACCTTATCATCTTTATCGACGAAGGTAATATCGATAGGCAGCGTATTGAAGATAGCCAGCAGCTCCTCCACCTTAAAATGGCCACTCGGTAATTGGACCGTACCTGTGGGAATGTCTTTTACCTCAATCATTTGGAGGTGTTCCGGCTTCCAGTCTGTCTGGGGATCGAAGAGACAATAACCAAACTCGAGAGTCTGCTGATGCACGTGGTACCAGTCCATCTCTGTCAGTCTGTCCATGCACATCGGAAAGAGTATCTCTTCCTCCTTAAGGATCATGTCGCCGATGGCCTTTGTTGCCGGCATCAGGTTCTTTTCAACCCAGTCCTTTTCCAGGATGCGGTCTGAAGCTTCCGCCGATTCCAGGCTGCTGAATGCTGTTTTCAGGAAGCCCCTGGTCTCGTCATGTTTTCCCCACATCACGGTAGGCGGACCAGTGATGTTGTACTTCTCGAGAAAAGGGAAAACCAGATATTCCTTTCTCCTGTAATGCTTGTCGACATCCATCAGATCATTGAATATTTTCCTGAAGGCAAGGACGAAATCACGGTCTCCCTGTTCCTGTCCGGAGCTGATGCGCCCGAACAATTCCTCAGCCTGATCCAGTCGATTCTTAAGTTCCCGGTTCTCCTGGATGAAGGTATCCACCGGATGCCCAATGGGAATGGGTTTGGCACCCGTCTGGTCAATTTTCCCTTCCAGCACCAGGGTGTGAATATCACAGAACTGAAGGACCTCCTCAGCAGGCAGTCCTCCATTAATCAGCTCTTGTTCCACCTCTACCACTTCATCGTAAGGGATCTTTGCCAGCAGTTCAGCCAGCCTTGCCTTTACCATTTCGGGTGCCTGCCCTTTATGAAGCTCTAAAATCATGTGCTTGAGCAGCTCCTTTCTCTTCTCCGAATTATTGATTAACTCCGACATAAATCACTCATTATCAATTATCAATTATCAATTTTCAATTATCCTATCAATCCTCCTTGATCATGGTCAGCAACATCTTGAATTTTGCCACGGCGTTAACGGCATGTGGGATCTGAGCCGGCATGATGATGCTTTCACCTGCCTTGAGCAGGAAGGGATTCCCCTGTATCACCACTTCACCTTCACCTTCTAGAACCTGCACCAGCGCATCAAAAGGGGCAGTATGTTCGCTGAGCCTCTGACCTTCATCAAAGGCAAACAGGCTGACGTTTCCGGTTTTCTTTTCCAGCACTCTTTTGCTGACGATACCATTCGCAGAATATTCAACCAGCTGATTGAAATTCATGATCTTTCCTTTTTCAAACAAATTCGTTTCCATTGAAATACTGTTTATTGGTTGTTTATTTAGAATCTTTTCAGATAAACATCTAATTCGGTATTTTAGTTCTTAAATTACTGAAATTATTTTTTTTTAAGACTGAATGAATAATAGATCGCTATGCCATCTATAACCATCTATCTAACAATGAAATAGGGAAATACACCCAGATACGGGCCGATTAAATGAAACTCAGCTTCACCTCTTTCAGGAATTTTTCTTCCAGAAGTTGAGCCATTCTTTTCACCACGGTCCTTCTGATCTCCAGCTCAACAGGGAGGCTGGGGTCCTGGTGGGCCACATTGATCCTCGTTCCCACCAGTAATTCGATTTCATCGCTTTCGAGCAGGAGTTTCACGATCTGGTCGGCGGGGCCTTTACCGAGGCGGGTGGTATTATTATACTTTTTCAGGATTTCGGCTACTTTGCCCAGGGTAAGGATCCCTTCGGTGACGAGGTCTATCCCATCCATAAACGATACAGGAGGCAGGTCTGGGTCATGAAACTCAAAGGAATCGGTGATCTCCTTTTCCAGTTCACGTCCAATGATCTCCACGGTGGTGGCACCCGAAATGATCTTTTTACCCTTGAAATCAGTTACAATGCGGGCCAGTTCCCTGTCTTTCTCGGTCTCGAAGGGTGGGCCCGTGCAGAGGAGCAATTTCCTGGGTTCCCTGAAATAGACCACGACGGCTGAAGCATCGTCTTTCGACTGCTGGTTATCATTGGCCAGGGCCATGTTGATCATTTTTGTGGCCAACCTTCCGGCAGAAATATCGGGAGTGGTGGTCACCAATTTCTGGGCATAAGAAATCATGGCATCCCTGCCCCATCCGAAAGGATACCTTACCGTGCCCATGCCGGATTGCACCACCCCATCGGAACACAGCAGGATACGGTCTTCTTTCATTGATTTGAAACTGCATGCCCGCAGTTCTTTGCCCTTACCCTTCTCGGTCTGAAGGAGAATATCGGACCATACGGGTTCAAAAAGAGTGTCACCACGCAACACGATGCAGGAAGGGTTATCATATTCCAGGATGCGGGTCATGCCATCGATCTCAATATCAATGATGGTGAAGGTTGAATAGCTGATCTTGCGTTCACTGTCGACGGGCAGGGTGCTCATGATGATCTCCGCGATCTTATGGAATTCTTTGTGTTCGAGAGTGAAATTCATGGCCATGGTGGCCGTCAGGGAAGATAACACGTTGGCTTTGACCCCGTGTCCAAGCCCGTCCGACAGTACCACAATGATTCTGTTCTCTTCTTTAATTCTTGAAGACAGGAAGACGTCGCCACAGATTTTGCTTTCCCAGTGGTTCAGCTGCTGGGTCCCGATTTCAACATGGAAAGGCTGGTTCATGGCTGGTCTTGCTTGGGATCTTTCTGGTGAAATTCGATGATGGAGTTCAGGATTTTCTCAGTTTTGGCTGCTCCTTCACCCAGCAGGAAAGCAATTTTCTGGACCACCTCCAGGTTCTCATCAATGGCTTCACCTACCCTTCGTATCACTTCTTCTTTCTGTATCTCAGGCATATACATATCGCGCACCACGGCACCGGCGATACGGTTCTTCCGGATGGTAAACACGGAAACGTTCAGCATTCTGTCTTCGTAATGCACATCCCTGTTCTCGACATCATCATCTTTTTCAAGAACATAGGAGAAAAGATTATAGAAAGGATAAGGAAGCAAGGTTTTCAGATCGGCTCCTTTAAGGCCTGGTATCACCTCGTTGATATCGGCGGCCTCCTTGCCCAGTATTTCGATAAACCTGCTGTTAGACTGAAGAATACGAAGTTTCTCATCCACGATGACGACCCCTGACGGCAGTTTGTGCAACATAGCCGTGCTGGTCTCCATGGCTTCCCTGGCCAGCTGCTGTTCAATCCTTGCCATCTTCTCCGATTCCTTCAAGGCCTGCTGTGTTTTTGCGAGTTTTTCGTTGGTCTGTTTGAGGGTCTTGATATACTCCTGCCTGTTTTTCAGTGAGAAGCTCATGCACATATCGGTTTTTGCCAGCCCCTGGGCCACCGCGATGGCAAAATCGCGGCATGTATCATAGCCACAGGTCCCGCAACCTACCTGGTCCGATACATCTGATTTTCCGAGCACTTTGAGTATCTCCTCAATTCTGGCCTCTTCCGGGAATGGAAGTCGCTGATCATCAGGAGTAAAATGTGTTTCCAGGTCCAGGGTGCCATACTCGGCCATGTCTGATTTCCATTGGCCCCAGTCGACCTGGGCCATGCGGCGTGCCGTGTAGTCCACCACCCAGGCATGTCTCACAAACTGACTGATGTTCCTGGTCATACCCGCGGCCGTCATGCAGCCATGACAGTACATCAGATTAAAATGGTGATTGATGTCATCGGGCTGGTCCTCGAAAGTATTCAGGGCTTCAATGGTACTTTCCCTGCCATGAGCGGTGATGATGCGGCTTATGACCGGATCTTCGTGGATGTTACCAGCCTTAAGCAGCCCCTCGGGTATGGGAAACAAGGCTCCTTTATAACCATGAGGAGGATCAAAGTCGGAGTATTCCAGGGTACTTTCATTAATGTGGTGCTCCTGAAACAACTCCCTAAGCTCTGAAAATGTAAGGACAGCATCTACTTTCCTGTCAGAGGTATAGCGGCGTGCCTCGGCTTTTGCATCGATACAGGCTCCCACAAACACCACTTTCAGGTCAGGCCCGTACTTCTTCCTGGCCACCATGGCCATGGCAACCATGGGAGAAACGATAGGGGCAAGATTGTCGGTAAGGATGGGATGAAACTTTTCAACAAAAGAGACCACGGCAGGACAATGAGAGGTGAGGTAGTATTTCCCTTTGAAATGCTGAAACAGCTCCTGATACCGGGCTGCAACCAGGTCGACACCAAAAGAGCCTTCCATCACATAGTGAAAACCCAGTTGTTTGATCATGTTCACAAACTTCCTGTAATCCGTCACATCGCCAAATTCAGCCGAGATCTCCGGTGCCAGGACTGCTGCTACTGTTACCCCTGATTTCAATAGGGATCTTACCTGTTCTGACTCTTTATAAAAGGTGATCGCTTTCTGGGAGCAGGATATCACGCAGCTGCCGCATCCAATACACCTTTCCTGTATGATCCTGGGATACTCCTCATCGGTTCTGACTTCAATTGCTTTGACCGGACAGATTCGTACGCAGGAATAGCTCAACCTGCATGTATCGTTGTCTATTTTGACCAGTTCCATCATATCATACCTGTATTAATCGAGAGGCAGTAGTTATTAAGGATTTCTGTCACATTGTTCTCATTCACTTCATAATAGATGTCACCATTAATTTTCAAGACAGGTCCTTCCGAACAATGATTAAAACAACGGGCACCGTGAAAAGTCACTTTATCCCAAAGGCCATTGACTCTGATATAGTCTTCAATGACTTTCCTGGTCTGATTGTTTCCCCGCGCAAAACAGGCACTTCCCAGACAAATGGCTATCTCGATCTTCTTTTCACTTGTCATTGATTACCAATAATTTAATTGAGATCACCCCAATGCAATACTCTTGAGATCACAAAATTAGACAAAATTCTATACTACTACGTTTTATTTGTTATTTTGTTAACATTGTTAATTTTTTAACAATAAATTTGAATTATTTCATTAACCCCTTGTATCTTTGCAGAAAGAAAAAACTATCTGATGGAAAACGAGATTGATTCCATCATCCTGAGATACGGAAAGACCCAGAGGGATAACCTGATACCGATTTTACAGGAGATTCAGGCTACTCGTGGATTCATACCCGAGGAGGCCATCATAAAGATTGCGGTCAGTCTGAACCTTCCCACCAGTAAAATTTATGGGGTTGCTACTTTTTACGATCAGTTTCGGTTTGTTCCCAGGGGAAAGATCAACATTATGCTCTGTGATGGGACTCATTGTCATGTGAAAGGTGGTACCCGGCTCCTCAATAAGATAGAAAGGTACCTGCAAATCAGATCCGGAGAGACTTCCAGGGATGGTACCTTCCAACTGTCTGACTTGCCCTGTATGGGAGCCTGCTCCAATGCACCCGTCATTTCAATTAATGGGACCCTTTACGAGAAAATGACCTTTGAATCTTTTAAAACAGTCATAGGCTCATTAATCAGTTAAGTCCGGTGACCAACATGGAGAAGAAAGATATCGATATCATGACCCGGGTTTTACTGGCAGGCAGCCATCCTGCCCGGCAGGCGGATCTTAGCAAAGAAGATATCGCCTATGTCTCTGAGCTGAATTACAGCAGGATACAGGCTCCTTTGATTTTTCTCGGCACAGGTAGCTGTGGTTTATCTGCGGGTGCCGGCAAGACCAGGGAAGCCATCGTTCAATACCTGGAATACTCCGGATTCAAAGCCACCCTGGTTGAAGTCGGCTGCTCCGGATTCTGCTCCATGGAGCCCCTCATGGATGTTCAACTGCCCGGAAGGACCAGGGTATCCTTTGGCAGAGTGACTCCTGAAAAGGTTGAGGACATACTGGATGCCATTTTTTCCAACAGCGTATTCCAGGAACATGTTTTGGGTCAGTACCGCAACAATGGACTGGAATCATGGGAGAAGGTGCCCTACCTTCATGAGACCCGTTTTTTTCGAAACCAGACCAGGATCTCAATGAAAAACACCGGTCTCCTGGATCCGGAAAACATAGAAAATGCCATAGCCCATGGTGGGTACTCGGCTTTTCTGAAGACGATTTTCACCTTACGTCCCGACCAGGTTTGCGACCTGGTAGAACAAAGTGGCCTGAGAGGGCGTGGTGGTGGCAGTTTTCCCACTTTTGTCAAATGGAAAACAGCGCTCACAGCAGGAGCCGATCAAAAGTACCTGATATGCAATGCCGACGAGAGCGACCCCGGTGCCTTCCACATCCGTACCCTGCTGGAAGGGGATCCTCATCGTATCATTGAAGGGATGGCCATCGCGGCCTATGCGGTCGGCGCCACCAAAACATTCCTGTTTGTCCGGCACCAGTACACCCTGGGAATACAGCGTATGCAGAAAGCCATTGACCAGGCAAGGGAATACGGCCTTTTAGGCAGCGATATTTTCGAATCTGGGATGTCACTGAATATTCAGGTTAAGGAATCTCCGGGAGCCTTCGTCTGTGGCGAAGAGACCGCCCTGATCAGTTGTCTTGAAGGGAAAAGAGGCATGCCCCGGCTAAAACCACCCTACCCGGCACTGGAAGGATATCTTGGAAAACCAACCGTCGTCAACAGCCTGGAAACCCTCACTCTTGTTCCTACCATCATGGAGAAAGGACCCGATTGGTTCCATCAAACCGGTAGTCCCTCATCGCCGGGAACGAAGATATTTTCCCTGTCCGGCAACACGGTGAACCAAGGCAGTGTTGAAATAGCCACCGGGCTAACGATCAGGGACCTTGTTTACGGGATCGCGGAAGGCCTCGAAGAGTACAAACCCTGCAAAGCTGTCCATCTGGGTGGCCCCCTGGGACACAGCCTGAATGAGACCCATCTGGATCTGCCTCTCGATTATGATGAGCTTAGCAATCAGGGATTTGCCATGGGTTCAGGCGGCTTGGTCGTTCTTGATGATACCGCCTGCGTCATTGATCTTTCCATGTATTACCTGAACTTCCTGAAAAAAGAAAGCTGTGGAAAGTGCATTCCATGCAGAGAGGGCACCAAAAGGATGGCTGAGATCCTTGAAAAAATAACCGAGAGACCTTACCAAGAATCCGGTCATGATACCCTGGAAAGATTTAAAGGAGTGATGCAGCTGGAGAACTTGGGCAAAGTCATACAGAACACTTCTCTTTGCGGACTGGGAAAGAATGCCCCAAACCCCGTGCTGAGCACATTGAAAAACTTCAGGAAAGACTACGAAGAACACATTTTCGACAGGAAATGCAATGCCGGGACCTGTGTCCAGCTCAGAACGTTCATTATTGATACTGATTTTTGCACAGGTTGTGCCATTTGCGCCAGGAAGTGTCCTGAAGCTGCCATTATCGGGAACCCTACCCTGCCCCATTTCATCATTGAGGAAAAATGCACTGGTTGCGGCATCTGTTACGAAAGCTGCAAGTTTGGTGCAATCTCCGTAAAATAAAGTTACACCATGGTTTTCCCAATAGAAGTCAACGGCAAGCAGATACAGGCAAAGACAGGAGAGACCATTCTGACGGCCTTACAGCGTCATGGCATTGAGGTCCCTACCCTGTGCCACATGGAATCGCTCAATGCCACCGGGGCTTGCAGGATTTGTGTGGTGGAAGTGGAAGGGAAAAACAACCTGGTCACCTCCTGTAGCCAGTTGGTTGAACCGGAGATGAAAATTAAAACCCACTCCCCCAGGGTGATAGAGTCAAGAAAAACGCTCGTGGAGCTCTTACTTGCCAACCATCCTGATGATTGTCTTTTCTGTCCGGGAAACGGGAAATGTGAACTCCAGCAGCTGGCAGTTGCTCTCAATGTGAGAGAACGAAGATACCCAGGTTCCAGGACACATCTGAAACTGGACCAAAGCAGCAATGCCCTGGTCAGGGAACCGGATAAATGCATCCTTTGCGGCCGGTGCGTAAGGACCTGCGAAGAGATTGTCGGCATCTCCACCCTCGACTTCATGAAAAGAGGAGAACAGGTCAATATCAGCACCACTTTCGGAAAACCGCTCAACCAGTCAAACTGCATCACTTGCGGACAGTGCATCCTGGCCTGTCCCACCGCCGCTCTGCGGGAAAAAGATCATTTCATCAAAGTACAGGAGGTGCTACACGACCCAAGATATATGCCGGTCATTCAGGTGAGCCCCGCCGTTTCCGTATCTATTGCCGAGATGTTCGGCCTTAAACCCGGGAAAGACCACCAGGGAATACTGTATTCACTGCTACGCCGCCTGGGATTCAAATGGGTGTACGACAGTACTTTTGCCGTTGACCTCATGATCCTTGAATTGACAGACAACCTGCTGGCAAAAAGGAAAACGAAAGAACCATTCCCCCTCTTCAGCAGTTGTTGCCCGGCATGGGTAAAGCATGCTGAACAGAGCCTCCCTGAACTGCTTCCTCATCTCTTTCCCTACAAATCGCCCCATCTCATCATGGGAAGTCTGATCAAAGACCACCTTTCCAAGACCTGCGGCATCCCGCCGGAACAGATACACCTTACCACAATAGGACCCTGTACTGCCCAGAAATTTGAAATCCAGAGGGAAGATACCAATGCGCTGCCATATCCCTATGTGGATGTGGTGCTGACCACACGTGAACTGGAAAAACTGAGCCGAATGAACGGAATTAATGCACACCAGTTGGCAGAAGGCAAGGCAGATCTCCCATTTATGACCCGGAGCTCTGCAGGAAAACTCTCAGCCAATAGTGGTGGTGTGACCGAAGCCCTCATCAGGACTTTGTATCACCGGCTCACCGGTACCGATATAGAAGGGATCAAGCTGAGTAAACTTAGGAATGCCAAGGAAAGGAAAGAACTGGTCCTCAACATTAAAGAGGAGGAATACCGTTTCGCGGTAGTAAGCTCCATCCGGTCATTACAAACGCTTCTACAGGAGATCCGGTCAGGGAAAAAGACTTTCGATTTTGTGGAAGTCATGGCCTGCCCCGGAGGTTGTCTCTTCGGTGGAGGCCAACCCTGGACGAACAACTCTGAAGTCTTGGCCATGAGGATAAAAACCCTCTATGAGATCGACGACAGGGATTCCATCCGTTTTTGTCATAAAAACCCGAACCTGATTGAACTCTATAACAACAACCCGGATGTTGCCGGCAAGGATTCCTTTCAATCATTTTTTGAAACTTCATTTTCCATTAGAAAAGTACTCCGATGACAACAGGTGATTCCTTCAGACAACAACTGGTGTTCACGGTCAAAGACCGTTGCAGGGTTTGTTATACATGCCTCAGGGAGTGTCCGGCCAAAGCCATCAAGATCATTAATGGCCAGGCCGAAGTGATCCACGAAAGGTGTATCGGATGCGGTAACTGTGTGAAAGTATGCAGTCAGGATGCCAAAGTTTACCTGAAAACAGTCGACGAAGCACTTAGATTGTTAGAATCCGACCACAAGGTGGCAGCCTGCCTGGCACCGAGTTTTGCAGCCGAGTTCACAGAACTGAAAAGTCCGGAAATACTGGTTGGAATGTTGCACCAGATGGGTTTCGATTATGTTACCGAGGTCGCTTTTGGCGCCGACATGGTAGCCAGAGAATATCAACATCTTCTGACAAGTCACCAGGATGGAACGCTCATCACCTCTGACTGTCCTGCTATCGTTTATTTCATTGAACATTATCATCCCAACCTGGTACCACAGCTGGCTCCCATCGTATCGCCCATGATTGCCATGACCCGCATCGTCAGGGAAAAATACGGTGAGGACTGTAAAACCGTCTTTATTGGCCCATGCATAGCTAAAAAGGCTGAATCAGAGGAAGTTGACATCGTTCTTACTTTCAGGGAGATCAGAGAGATGTTCGATCTCAAAGGAATCAGGCCTGAGAATACCATTCCCACTCCTTTTGATCCTCCCTACGGAGGAAGAGGGGCATTATTCCCTATCAGTGGCGGTCTGCTGCAAACCTCTCAGCTGGATTCGGAACTTGCTGAAGGTGATATATTGCTTGCAGAAGGCCGGATCAACATCAGGGATGCCATTAAAGAATTTGAGGAAGGGCTGGTCCAAACCCGCCACATGGAATTGCTGTGCTGTGAAGGATGTATCATGGGAGCCGGCATGTCTCCCAACGGGAAGAAATACTCCAGGAGAAACCATCTCACCCATTATGTTCACGACAAGGTGAAATCCATGGACCTGGCGGCTATGGATGCACAGGTTGAAGCCTTTGCACACCTGGATTACCAACGTCAATTCACATCCAAAGACAGAAGGCTCTCGATGCCTTCCGATGAATCAATTGACAAAACCATGCACTCCATGGGCAAGTTCACCGCCACCGACCTTCTCAATTGCGGAGCATGCGGATATGATACCTGCATAGAGCATGCCATTGCGATCATCCAGGGGCTTGCCGAGAATGAGATGTGTCTTCCCCATACCATTGAGAAACTTCACAATTATATCAAAGAACTCAATATCTCCAATGAGAAGCTTGCAACGACCCAGCTGGCACTGCAACAGTCGGAAAAACTGGCCTCATTGGGGCAACTCTCTGCCGGAATAGCCCATGAGTTGAACAACCCGCTCGGCGTCATCACCATGTACTCAAATATCATCCTCGATGAAAGCAGGGATGACAGTCCCTTACGTGATGATCTCAAACTCATTGTTGAACAAGCTGACCGTTGTAAAAAAATAGTAGGCGGCCTTCTGAATTTCGCAAGAAAAAACAAAGTCAACCTTAAGAAGATCGATATCAGGATGTTGCTTGATCACAGCCTGAGTTCCGTGCTGATACCTGAAGATATCAACATCGAAGTGAACCTTAACACCAGTGACCTGAGCACCTGGCTCGATTTCGACCAGATGGCCCAGGTATTCATCAACCTGATGAAGAACTCTGTGGATGCGATGCCTCAGGGAGGCCGGCTCAGCATTGACATTGAAAGTACACCCGATGATTTTATCTTTACATTCTCAGATACGGGTACCGGTATCCCGGAAACGGATATGGATAAGGTCTTCACTCCCTTTTTCACGACAAAGGGACTGGGAAAAGGGACCGGCCTAGGGCTGCCTATTATATATGGTATCGTAAAAATGCACAAAGGCAATGTGACCCTCACTTCCAATGCTGACAAAAGCAAGGGACCTACGGGAACATCCTTCAGGATAACACTGCCCAGGCTCTCTGATGAAACAACTAACGGAATTTAAAATATGAACCCCGAAACGAAGATCATACTCATTGTAGATGATGATGCCGACTATCTGTTCCAAATGAAACACAAGGTGAGTCAGTTTGGATTTCAGGTCATTACAGCTGAAGGACAGAAGGAAGCAGAGAAAATCCTGGAAAGCATCCGTCCTGACCTGGCCATCCTTGACCTGATGATGGAAACAGATGACAGTGGATTCATCCTGTCGTATAAGATCAAAAGCAGGTACCCCGGGCTTCCGGTCATTATTTCCACAGGAGTAACCGCGGAGACCGGGATACAGTTTGATGCCACTCCTGGTGAAGATACCAACTGGATCAAAGCAGATGTATTTCTCGATAAAGGCATAAGGACCGACCAATTGTACAAGGAAATAATGAAGCTCCTTAATATCTGATTCCAAACCAGCAAACACCCATGGCAATCTTCTCAGTATTAGTCGTTGACGATGAACCCGGCATACGGTCGGGCACTAAAAGGATACTCCAGAATTTCCGGGTGGATTATCCTTTCATGGATGACCACGTTGAATTTGATGTATGGGAAGCAGGGACTGGTGAGGAGGCTTTGGCGATGGTGACCAGGAAAGTCCCCGATATCATCCTGCTCGACAACAAACTTCCCGGGATACAAGGCGTTGAAGTCCTGGAATATATCAGAAAAAACCAGATCGACACCCTGGTCGTCATGATCACCTCTTATGCTTCTCTTGAGCTGGCTGTGAAAGCAACACGGGACGGAGCATTTGATTTCATTCCCAAGCCTTTCACCCCGCAGGAACTGCGCTCTTCCATGGAGAATATTGCCAAACAGTTGTTCCTGAGGAGGATGACCCAGAAGCTCAACAAAGAAGGCAAACAAATCCGTTTTCAGTTTCTTTCTGTGGTTTCCCATGAGCTTAAGGCACCCCTGAATGCCATTGAAGGATATCTGAGAATGATCAGAGAAAAACAGTTCGGTGACCAGGTTGAGCCCTATATGGAGATGATCGACCGTTCTCTTGACCGTATCAAAGGGATGCGGGTGCTGATCATGGATTTACTTGATCTCACACGCATAGAATCCGGAAAAAGTGATAAAGAATTCGGAAAGGTATGTCTTAATGAATTAGCTTTGATCGCATTGGACACCATGCGACCCTATGCGATCCAAAAAGACCTGAATCTTTATTTGAATGCCAGTGAAAAAATTTGCATGATGGGTGATTCGAATGAGTTACAGATCATTATCAATAACCTCATCTCCAACGCGGTAAAATATAATAAACCGGGTGGAAGGGTCGACTGCACCCTTAAGAGTTTTAAAGACCACCTGGTCATAATGGTGGCTGACACCGGCATTGGCATTGCTGTTAAAGACCAGGAGCAGATATTCAACGACTTTGTGAGGATCAAGAACCCTGATACCAGGAACATCACAGGCAGTGGCCTGGGATTGTCGATCGTTAAAAAAATTGTCGAACGTTACCACGGATCGATTGAACTGAAAAGCAAACCCGGTGAAGGCACCTTATTCACGGTTACCCTTCCCAGAGAACCTGAGAACAACCAAACCGAAACCAATGAGAAAACTACCGGAAAAAACGATTGAAAGGCTCAGTCAGTACAGAAGGGTATTATTGATTGCTTTATCGAAGAACAAGCCGTTCATTTTCTCCCATGAACTGGCTGCCATGCTCCATCTGACCCCAGTACAGGTCAGGCGGGACATCATGCTGATCGGGTATTCAGGGACCCTGAGGCAAGGGTATGAGATCAGGGAGATGATCAGCCTTATTGGACAAATCATCGATTCGGAAGAAGGTCTTAAAGTGGCGGTCATTGGGCTTGGTAATCTTGGAAGAGCCATGATCAGCTACTTTAACGGAAAAAGGGCCAAGCTTTCCATCACAGCTGCCTTTGATATCAATCCGGAGAAAGTGAACCGGGTCTTTGCCGGAGTCCCCTGTTATCACCTTGACATGCTCAATAAGCTGGTCAGAACAGAGAACATCAGCATTGCCATCATGACGGTCCCCAGTGACGAATCCGCCCGCGTCACAGAATCCCTGGTCCTGTCAGGCATCAAAGGGATACTGAACTACACTCCCACTCCGGTTAACGTGCCTCCCAATATTTATCTGGAAGAATATGATATGATCACTTCCCTTGAGAAAATCGCGTACTTCGTGAAAAGAGGGATGCATGAAGAATAAAGAACATCATGAAAATATTTTATGACCTGGAAGAGGTCTCAGAAATACGCAGGGCCGTTGTGACCACCGGTTCCTTCGACGGAGTTCACATCGGCCATAAAACCATCATTGAACGTTTGTGCAGGATTGCCGGGGAGACAAATGGAGAAAGCACCCTGATCACTTTTCACCCCCACCCTAGAAAGGTGCTGTACCCTGAAACCGCCGGCAAGGATCTATTCCTGATCAATTCCCAAAAAGAAAAAATCCTTCTGCTCGGTAAGACCGGACTTGACAACCTCATCATCCTCAATTTCACCCCTGAATTCGCCAAAATATCCTCCTTCGATTTTATTCGGAACGTCCTGGTCGGAAACCTTCATGCTTCCAGGGTCATCATCGGATTCAACCACCACTTCGGACATAATCGTGAAGGAGATTTCGAAATACTGAGTGAGATGGGGAAATATCATGGATTTGAAGTGGAAGAAATCCCGGAACAGGATATTGAGAATGAAACTGTTAGCTCAACAAGAATCCGAAAAGCCCTTCAGGAAGGAAAAATCCAGAGAGCCAATGCATACCTTGATCATTACTACATGATCATTGGACCCATGATATCGAACGAAGCGGAATCACCAGTTTCTGTTCCGGGTTTTAGGATCGGTGTTGAAGAAGAATGCAAACTGGTTCCACCGCGCGGTATCTACGCCTGTTCCTTTTCACAGGGGCCCGGTTTTCAGAAAGCCATGGTCCTTATCGGTGAATCCCAAGCGCAAAGAGAAACAGGTAAAAACCCGGCACTCGTGAACTGCTTTCCTTTGGAACACAGTTCTCTCCAGCCCAATGAACCCGTCACCCTGCATTTCCATAAAATGATCAGGGAATTGGATCCTGTTACGGATTCTTTACAACTGAAAACCTACCTGAACACGGACAAAAAAGAAATAGAAGAACTGGTATTTTAATGATGAACAAGTCAACAACAAGCATGAAGATCACTTTCCTGGGGACCGGCACCTCCACCGGAGTACCGGTAGTTGCTTGTGATTGCGCCGTGTGTAAATCTGCTGACATCCGGGATAAAAGGTTGCGCACCTCACTGATGATACAAACCATGGGTCTGACACTCATTGTCGACTGCGGGCCTGATTTCAGGCATCAGATGATTAGCAACAAAGTGGAAAATGTGGATGCTATCCTCTTTACCCATGAGCACCGTGACCATATCGGAGGGCTCGACGATGTACGAGGATTTAACTATGTCCTGAACAAGACCATCGATGTATATGGAAGCCAGGCGGTCATTGAAGCGATACACCAGTCATTCCCTTACATTAAAGCAGAAACAAGGTTTTTTGGTGCCCCCCAGCTGCATTTTCATACCATCAGCGGGCAGGGATTCAGCATTGGAGACCTGGAAATTCTCCCCGTTAAGGTGATGCACCATCAGATGGAGGTCTTTGGATACCGTTTCGGTGACCTCAGCTATATTACCGATGCCAGCTTCATTGAAGATAAGGAAAAAGAAAAGCTCTGCAACAGTAAGATATTAATTATCAACGCACTACGAAACTCCCGGCATCACTCACATTTTTGTCTGATCGAAGCGTTGGAGATTATTGAACAAGTCAGGCCGGAGAAGGCATATCTTACCCACATGAGCCATTTCATCGGGTTACATGAAGAAGTCGAAAAAAAGCTTCCTCCTCATGTTAAGCTCGCTTATGACCATCTGGAAATTAATTTATAACGATGAAAGAAAGAGGACCCTAAAAATATCATGTCAAAGTGGAAAACAAAGGGAAGCTGAAGTAATTTTGTAGTAATATTTAAAGACACGACCGACTCATGATATTTAAACCTGAGAAGTGCAGTATTAAAGACCAAAGGATGCAGGCTTTCATAGATCCTGATGAGATCTGGGCCTATCTCCGGAAGGTCAAACCAACGGAGTCAAGGGTAAGGGAAATCGTTTCCAAATCGCTCGAGAAAAACAGGTTAACATTGGAGGAGACCGCCGTTCTCCTTAATGCCGATGATCCCGGACTGATTGAACTCATCAAGGAAGGAGCCAGGACCCTGAAGGATAAAGTATACGGTAACCGTATCGTTCTTTTTGCCCCGCTATACATCGGTAATAAGTGCACGAATAATTGCTCCTACTGTGGTTTCCGAACCTCCAACAAGGAAGCGGTGAGGACGACCTTGACAGACGAGGAGTTGATCAGGGAAGTGGAAGCTCTGGAAGATACCGGGCAGAAGAGGCTGATCCTGGTTTATGGAGAACATCCGGATTATTCGCCCGAGTACATTGCACATACGGTCAGGCTGGTTTACGGGGTTAAAAAAGGCAATGGAGAGATCCGCAGGGTCAATATCAATGCGGCTCCTCTTGAAATCAGCGGATTCAGGACTGTTAAGGAATCCGGTATCGGTACCTACCAGGTTTTCCAGGAGACTTATCATCCCGGTGCTTATGCTCAATACCATCTGGGCGGTAAGAAAAAAAATTTTGAATACAGGCTCACGAGTCTCGACAGAGCCCAGGAAGCCGGGATTGACGACGTAGGCATCGGAGCCTTGTTCGGACTGTATGACTGGAGGTACGAGGTCATGGGACTGGTCCGTCATGCCAACCACTTTGAAGCGGTGTATAATGTAGGACCTCATACCATTTCCTTTCCAAGGATCAAGCTGGCCAATGCCGTTCAGACGGACCGTTTCCACCAGGTCCCTGATGATGATTTTGTTAAACTGGTTGCTATTTTGCGTCTTGCGGTGCCTTATACAGGAATGATACTCACCGCCAGGGAAAACCCTCAGATCAGGAAAGAAGTGATGCGCTTCGGTGTGTCTCAGATCGATGGTGGCACCAAACTGGAACTGGGGAGCTACCACGACTCAGGAATGGAAAAGTTGCAAAATCTGAACAAAGAACAGTTCTTCATCAACGATTCCCGGACCCTTAATGAGATCATCGATGAACTCCTCACAGAGGGGTATCTTCCCTCCTTTTGCACCTCATGTTACAGGACCGGCAGGACAGGTGAACATTTTATGGAATTTTCTGTCCCGGGGTTCATTAAGAGATTTTGTTCCCCCAATGCCATCCTCACCCTTGCCGAATACCTGGAGGATTATGCGGATGAAGCTACAAAAACCCTTGGTTACCAAGTCATACAAAAGAATATTGAAGAACTGGCCTCTACCCACCAGGTAGATGAACTGAACCAGAGAATTGAACTGATCAGACAGGGGAAACGGGATCTTTATTTTTAAAAGGTATATATCTTTACAAAAAACATCTAATGAATGAGATACGCATATTAGGCCTGCTTATTACCGACCGGATCAAAGAATCGGGACAGACCCAGCAGGTTCTCAGCAGGCATGCCCGGTTGATCCGTTCACGTTTGGGGTTCCACGAACTCTCAGCCGATAAATGCAGCCGGACCGGAATGATCCTTTTACAACTTACCGGCCGGCCTGATGAATGGGATATCCTTGAAAATGAGTTAAAGACGATCGAGGGACTGGAGATTCAGATAATGAAATTCACTGTTTAACCGGGCAGCCATGGACAAGAAAATTATATTAGGCATACAGGTGCAGAAAAAGGAGGGGCTCGGCACCCGTTTACAGTCGATTCTCTCCACATACGGCTGTGTGATCCGTACCAGGTTAGGGCTCAATGAACCAGAGGGTGATTACGCGAGCGGCCAGGGCATTATCATTCTTGAACTGGACGGTGATGAAAAAGAGTGTAAAAGTCTGGAAAAGGAACTATTACATCTGGAACAGGTAACAGTCAAAAAGATGGTGTTCCCTTCCAAGCCTTGACCATGGGGAATGTTATCAGGGAATGGAAACCCGGAGTACCTAAAAAAGTACTTTTCAAGATCGCCGGTGTCGTTTGGATCCTGGCCGGGACCATCCTCTTGCTTCGTGGTATCGTGGCGCTCAGTAACGATGTGGAATCCCTACCCTACTCCTTCCTGATTGGCTTATCAGGAGGATTGCTGTTCTATTTACTGGTATTCTCAAATGTTTCCGGAAGATATATCCGCAGGATGGCCGGTCTGAAGGACCAGCGGCCTTGCGCTTTCTCATTCTTCAGCTGGAAAAGCTACCTGGTCATGGCTTGTATGATCACCATGGGAGTCCTGGCTTCCAAATGTCACCTGGTTGGTCAACATCCTGTTCATATCTTTTTTCTGATTATGAGTGTCCCTCTGATTATTGCAGGCTTGCGTTTTTTGAGAAGTGGAATTACTTTTGTAGAAACACCTTAAAAAAAAGCTGTAAGGGGAATGATCGGACGCATCCTGTTCTTAGTGCTATTCATAGTCATCACGGATGTGCTGTTGTACCTTGTCATTCTCAAAGCCATCGAAAGTACCCGTATCAAGGCCCTGTTCAAAAAACTGCAGGTCATTTCCGTTCTTACATTTCTCGGATTTTCAGCCATCGTTGTGATTCTTTTCCGTGATCCGGGAGAAAACTACCATACCTACCGGTATTATTTTCTATGGATGGATGCCCTGATCCTTTTTTATCTCCCGAAACTGGCACTCCTCCTCTTCCTGATGCCTCTTTTTCTCCCTGTCATCTTCAAATTCAAGAGAAAAAGAGGTGAAAAAGGAGGCGTCTTTTATATTGCCTACAAGTATTTCTGGCTTACCTCCAGTGTTTTTTTTGCCCTTCTCATTTTTTTCGTCTCAGTCGATGGAATGATCACCGGTGTATCCCGGTTCAGAGTGAATACGGTGAGCCTGAGGTTTAAAAATCTTCCGCCCGCATTTGACGGGTTTAAGGTGGCTCTTTTCTCTGATATTCACCTGGGAAGCTGGTTCATCACGGAAAGGGTTGAGGAAGGATTAAACCTTTTAAAGCAACAAAAAACCGATGTCATCTTGTTTTCAGGAGACCTGATCAATGTGATGGCTGAAGAGACGAATGGTTATGAACTGTATTTCAGACAATTATCAGCCCCATACGGAAAATATGCCGTTCTCGGAAATCATGATATGGGTGACTTTGCACGCCTGCACAGAGATCAATATGAAGGGAAAGAGGTGCCTATGCTGGAATCCTTTTATGCTGACCAGGATTTCATCCTTCTGAGAAACAGTCATTCGACCATCCGTATCGGTAAGGACTCCATATTCATTGCCGGAACAGATAACTGGAGCGCCAGTCACTTTAAAAAATTCGGCGATCTTAAAAAAACCCTGAATGGAATACCCAAAGAGGCCTTCACCATTCTTCTTTCTCATGATCCATCGCACTGGAGAAAAGAAATACTTCCCGACTCAGGTGTCGAACTGACCGTGTCGGGGCACACCCATGGAGGCCAGATGGGCATCGTGAACCGGTTTGTGAAATGGTCACCAGTCGAATATCTTACAGAGGAATGGAATGGTTTGTACCAGGAAGGCCAACAATATCTCTATGTGAACCCCGGATTTGGGTTTATCGGTTTTTCCGGACGCATCGGAATCCTCCCCCAGATTACTGTCATTACCCTGTATCGCAGATAAATACTGCCATTCTGGCTTGCTGATATAGAGTTGTCCTGCCGGAATGACCGGTTTTATCGCTTAGGATTTCAAATTATTGGTTTATTCCGAATGGTACCTGGTTTGCGGTGGGGGCAGTAAATACAATCAATCATTTATAAAGATGAACCCCCAACAACTGACAATAAAATCGCAGGAGGTGATTCAGAAGGCTCAGGAAATAGCCCAGGGTTACCATCATCAGTCCATTGACAACCTTCATCTTCTCAAAGCTATGTTGATGGACGAAGAGGGACTGATTCCTGTGTTATTAAAGAAATTTGAGATCTCCACCAATACGATCAACTCAATCATTGATAAGAGTCTTGCCTCCCTTCCCGCGATGAATTCAGAGGAACAGTATTTCTCTCAGGAAACCGCCAAAACATTCCAACTGGCAGCCAATGCCATGAAATCATTCCAGGATGAGTACATAACCCTGGAACACCTTCTGCTTGGAATGCTGCAAACCGACAGCACCGCTTCTAAGATTCTGAAAGACGGCGGAATAACAGAGAAAGGGATCAAAATGGCCATACAGGAGATCAGGAACGGGAACAAGGTGTCCACACAGAGTGCCGAAAGTACTTATCATGCCCTGCAACGGTATTCCCGGAATCTCAATGAGCTGGCCAGGGCTGGAAAGCTTGACCCGGTCATCGGAAGAGATGAAGAGATCCGCAGGATACTGCAGATATTAAGCCGGAGAACGAAGAACAACCCCATATTGATCGGTGAGCCGGGAGTGGGTAAGACCGCCATTGCGGAGGGTCTTGCGCATCGTATTGTGAGTGGTGATGTTCCCGAGAACCTGAAATCCAAGCAGATATTCTCGCTCGACATGGGTTCGTTGATTGCAGGGGCTAAGTATAAAGGAGAGTTTGAAGAAAGGTTGAAGAGTGTGGTAAAGGAAGTGATCGCTTCTGAAGGCGAGGTAGTGCTGTTCATCGATGAGATTCACACCCTGGTGGGTGCCGGCGCATCGGAAGGAGCCATGGACGCAGCGAATATATTAAAACCAGCCCTCTCAAAAGGCGAACTGAGAGCCATTGGAGCCACTACCCTGAAGGAATACCAGAAGTACTTCGAAAATGACAAAGCCCTTGAACGAAGGTTTCAGATCGTGGTGGTGGATGAACCGGATGCCCCTTCCGCCATTTCCATCCTCAGAGGCCTGAAGGAAAGGTACGAGACCCACCACAAGGTGAGGATCAAAGATGAAGCTATTATCTCTGCGGTAGAGTTATCGCAGCGGTACATCACCGACCGTTTTCTTCCCGACAAAGCCATCGACCTGATGGATGAGGCTGCCGCCAAGCTGAGACTCGAGATCAACTCACTTCCGGAACCTTTGGATGAAGTGGAAAGAAAAATCCGTCAGCTGGAGATTGAGAGAGAAGCCATTAAGAGGGAAAATGACACATCAAAACTCAAGGAACTGACGAAGGAAATCTCTAACCTGACTGAGACCAGAGACCAGTTGCGTGCCCGGTGGCAGGGTGAGAAGAAAATGGTGGATGCCTTACAACAATGTAAGAAAGACATAGAACAATTTAAGTTCGAGGCTGATCAGGCGGAGAGGGAAGGAAATTATGGTAAAGTTGCTGAGATCAGGTACGGTCTTATCAAAGCGGCTGAGCAGAAACTGGAACAGTACAAAGCCGACCTCCTTAAGATTCAGGGAGACAATCCCATGATCAATGAGGAGATTGGCACGGAAGAGATCGCTGAGATCGTTTCCCGATGGACAGGCATACCCGTGACCCGAATGTTACAAAGCGAAAAGGAAAAACTCCTTAACCTCGAAAGCGAACTTCATAAAAGGATCGTAGGACAGGAAGAAGCCATCGAAGCATTGTCGGATGCCATCAGGAGAAGCCGGGCCGGGCTGCAGGATTCGAAAAAACCCATCGGTTCTTTCATCTTCCTGGGCACCACCGGTGTAGGCAAGACTGAACTTGCCAAGGCACTGGCAGAATTTCTGTTCAATGACGAGAATGCCATGGTAAGAATCGACATGTCGGAGTACCAGGAAAAACACACCGTTTCGAGACTGGTCGGGGCCCCTCCGGGTTATATAGGTTATGAAGAAGGCGGCCAGCTAACCGAAAAGGTCAGGAGAAGACCTTATTCAGTGGTCCTTCTCGACGAGATTGAAAAAGCACATCCTGACGTATTCAACATCCTTCTTCAGGTCCTTGATGACGGAAGACTGACCGATAACAAGGGAAGAACTGCCGATTTTAAAAACTGTATTATCATAATGACTTCCAACATCGGTTCATCGATGATCCAGGAGAATTTCAGCAATATCCGTGATGACAACAAGGAAGAGGTCCTGGCCCGCACCAGGGTAGAAGTATTCGAACTTCTGCGAAAGGCCATCAGGCCAGAGTTTCTCAACCGTGTTGATGAGACCATTATGTTCAAACCCCTTTCTCGCGAAGAGATCAAGGATATTGTCAAGCTACAGCTTCGACAGATCTGCCTGATGCTTGAAAAAAGCGATATCAGGCTGAACATCACTGAAGATGCTGTCTCCTGGATCGCCGAGCTGGGTTACGATCCGGTTTATGGAGCCAGGCCACTGAAAAGAGTGCTTCAAAGGAAAGTACTCAATGAGCTGTCGAAGATGATCCTGGCCGGAAAAGTGACTAAAGATTCAGACATCACTGTTGATGTGTTCAACGAGCAATTTGTATTCTATAATAAAACCTCTGAATCTCAATGATAAGATGAGGAAGGCGACGGAGGACCTATTCTTTGCGCAACACTTCTTCGACCATTCTTACAATACCCTTCTTGTCAAAAGGTTTGGGAAGGTAATGAGTACAACCACCCTGTAACATCTTTTCCCGGTCTCCGCTCATGGTGTAGCCGGTAACTGCTACAATGGGCGTCTGTTCATATCCTTTAATCTTTTTAATTTCCTGTGCTGCTTCCAGTCCGTTCATGCCAGGACCCAGGTTGATATCCATCAGGATAACATCATAGAGTTTCTCTTTTGCCATCCGGATGGCAGTTTGCGCATCCCTTGCTTTATCTGTATGACAGACATCTCTGAGGAACATCACGGTGAGTTCCATATTCACCTGGTTATCCTCTACGATCAGTACCTCCGCTAGTTCAGAGGAATCTCTGAACCGCGAGGGCACTGAACCTACAGAAGTTTTTTCTTTGATCTTTCGCTTTCCGGAGACTGGCTGGGTTTTCCCGGATGATTCTTCGGCCTGAGGAATCCTGAAATAAAAAGAGGAACCCTTCCCTATCATACTCTCCACCGTGATCCTTCCATTCATGAGTTCGGCCATCTTTTTGCACAAGGTCAATCCCAGGCCACTTCCTTCATGAGTTCTGCTGTATCCTGAACTCAATTGCCTGAATTCATGAAAGATAACATCAAGGTCGGATTTTGCGATACCGGGACCCGTATCTCTTACTTCCAGTTCAGCCCAGTGACGATCACCCATCAAGGTCGTTTTCAAAAAGACTGAGACCTTGCCCTTGGTGGTGAATTTAATAGCATTGTCAAGAAGATATTTTGCAATCTGAACGATAAAAGTCAGATCACCGTACACCTCTATCCCTTGTTCAATCTGGAACTCAAAGTCGAGATTTTTGACCCTGGCCTCTCCTTCATAATGAAGCATCGTACTCTCCAGTTCCTTTCCTATGTCATACCTGCGAATCTCGAGCCTTATGTTGCTTGCCTCAATCTGGGCCAGGTACATGATCGAATCAAGGGTAGACAGCAACCTGTTTCCTGAAGAGATGATGGTATCAGCCATTTCAGAAAGATTGTCGCATTCACCGCTTTCCTTGATAATCCTGGCATAGTTGAGTATTCCGTTCATCGGAGTCCGGAACTCATGACTGAGGTTGGCAAGCAGCGTAGATTTTAATTTACTCGATTCCTCAGCAGTTTCTTTGGCCATCTTCAATTCTTCTTCCTTCATCCTTCTGTCGATAGCCATGGCAACCTGCTCCGAAACGAAGATCAATATCTGCTTGTTACTTTCGGTGTACTGAATATCATCACGGTAGCTTTGAACAGCTAAGACCCCAATGATCTGGTCATTAGATTTCAAAGGCACGCCCAGCCAGTCATAGGTAAGAGTGCCTATAATTTCTATTTCTCCTTTCGCAACAAGGTGTCCTATCAGGGCAGGATTGGTCAGGACTGATATGCCTGTTCTCAGCACATATTCAGTAAGTCCTTTTTTTAAACCTCTTTTTTGGGGGGCCTGATCATGTTCATCCACGAAATAGGGAAAACTCAGCTGTTCCTGTTCCCGGTCGTAAAGGGCAATATAAATATTCCGGGCTGGCATCAGTTCCTCAATGATTTTATGAATGGCAAGGAACAGATCATCAAGACTTTTCGCGGTGAGTGCCAGTTCAGAGATGCGATAGGTGGCATTCTTCACTTTTTCTGCCTTCTTCAAATCCGTTATATCGTGATTGATGATCAACAGTGATTTTTTGTCGTTATAATCGACGATCGAACCATTGATCAGGAAATCAATCTCTTCTCCTTTACGGTTATAATGGATGGATTCGAAATTCTTGAAGGAATTATTTTTCAGGGCATTAGAGATTTGGGATTTTCCCTTTTCCGGAGTTTTTGTCAACTTTCTGAGACTCATACGAAGCAATTCTTCAATTGAATAACCGTATATCTCTGACGCCTTGGCATTTGCAGCAATGATCTTTTCTGTCTCTGGTTCAATGATCAATATCGCATCATTGACATTGGCAAAAAGCTCCTTATAGAACTGTTCTGACTTCTGAAGTACGTTCTCGGCTATTTTTCTTTCAGTAATATCGGTGGCCAGGGCGATAACCTCATCGGGGCCCGCGGCAACGATTCTTGCTTCAAAATGTGCATTTCCCGAAGGAAGCTCCAAGTCATACTGTATGATCTGGAGATCACCGTTTTCCAAAGCCGCATGAAAGGCTGCCAAAGACTTATCGACGATTTCTTTCGGGAAAATATCCTTGATATGGCTTCCGATGATTTTATCCGAACTTACGGCAAGCTTGGAATGGTCGGTAGCATAAAAGTCAAGATAATATCCCTCACGATCAAACAGAAAGATCATATCCGGTATGGCCCTCAGGATCATTTTAAGTCTTTCCTCACTGCGTTTCATTTCTTCCTCAGCATCTTTCTGACCTGAGATATCAATAGCCAACCAAAGGATATGACCATAATCGAAATCACCCGTATGGAGGCAGAAATTGGAATAGATCGGGATCAGCCTATCGTCCATGCTTTTTAAGGTAGTTTCCACGACGAAGGTCTCTGAACCGTCTGTGGTGGCAACCATAAGGTCGATCACTTTCGGCCAGCTGGTAATTGTAATATACTTCCCAATTGAGGATTGAAAGTCTTCTACATCAGTAGCATGAAAGAGTTTTAAGGCATAATTATTAACATTCAGCACTTTAGACCTTAGTAGTACCTCACGAAACACCTCAGGATGTTTCTGAAGGTAATCTCCAAAATCACCCCCTGCCTTCTCTTTGACTCGCAAAAGATAAGACCTGGCTTCATTGCAGTCAATCTCAATAAAACACATTTCAATGTTGTTGACCACCCTGCGAAACCATTGGGTGTCCACCAGCATTCCAGAATGAGTGGCCTGAAGAAGTTTCAATTCTTCCTTTACACCCATCAGATCCTTCTCAAGCTTTGAGATTTCTTTGTTGGGATTTACATTGTCTCTGTGTGCATTATCCATTGTCGGAATATTTCTGAGTAGATCAGGATCAGCCAACTGAGTGGTTCTCCAATAAACAAACCAGGGTGAGAGAGCATACCCACACCTGAGTTGATTATCAGCTACTTACCTCCAGAAAGAGAACTTCTGGAGGTTCAGTCATCAGAAATATTTGTACGAAAGAAGTGCTTTAGTGTTGCAGGAGAAGAAAAGAAAGTACTAAGCTTTGTTCTCGTCGAAATTACCTTCAAAAGGCTCATCGATATTCATTTCTATGGACTGGTCCAGTTCAATCTCGTAGCCTTCGCCCAGGTTTTTCAGGAAATTGTCGTCGAGACCATCATCAAAATCCTTATCTGCCTCATCTAAGTCGAGGTCATCGAACATCCCGTCATCCTCCCCTTTCATAAGATCAGCAGAGCTGGCTGACTTTTTGACCAGAATACCTTCGCTGTAGACACAACGGGGATATTGTATTCCCATCTCCGCGGGCACAATTTTGGTCAGTTCCAGGTAGAAGGTCCTGATATTCAAGAAGTCATACTCATAAACCAGCCTTTGATGCGGATCCTCGATAAAGTTATTGAGTTTGGAATCAGCCATAAGGTAAGTTTTCAGCTTATCCGTCCTTTTGACCGTTTCATCTTCATCCTCATGGTTCTCATCCACCTGCATATCAAGCAGTGTAATTTCGCAGAGTTTATACCACTTGCTGTTACAAATAGAGAAAGATGCCAACTCATTGGTATCAAATTCGAGCAACCTGACCAGATAGTTATGAAAATCGAGGAAGGTCTGGTTCGCCATGATCTCAATATCTCTTACAAAATCTTCCTGTTCGTCAGTCAGGATTCTAAAACGATAAGCATGCATATGAGAGAACTTTAATCCGGATAAAAGTAAAAATTATCTAACATTCGTGTTTCCAAAATTAATCAACTTTTTTCAACCCAAGCTTTTCACCCTGTTCGATCATAATTTGGTAGGCTGGCTCGAACTCATTGGGTATTAAGCCATCCAGAATAGCTTCGCGGATGGCTGTTTTTATGATGCCGACTTCTTTTGAGGGAGACAACTGAAAAGTCTGCATGATCAACTCTCCAGAAATGGGTGGCTGCCAGTTTCTGAGGCGGTCTTTTTCCTCGATGATCTTTAATTTTTCTCTGACAATCTCAAAATTTCCCAGGTACCGTTTGACTTTTTCAGGATTTTTAGAGGTAATATCGGCTTCGCAGAGCAACATAAGGTCATCGATATCATCTCCGGCTTCAAAAAGGAGGCGGCGGACGGCAGAGTCGGTGATTTCTTCCTCTGAAAGAACAATAGGACGCAAATGAAGGAGTACCAGTTTTTGTACATATTTCATTCTCTCGTTCATGGGCAGACGTAGCTTTTTAAAGAGGGTTACCACCATTTTTGACCCTTTGAACTCATGGCCATGAAACGTCCAACCGATGGACGGATCAAATCTCTTGGTCACAGGTTTGGCGATATCATGCAGGAGCGCTGCCCACCTCAGCCAAAGATCCTCAGATCTTCGGGAAAGATTATCGAGTACTTCGAGGGTATGGTTGAAGTTATCTTTATGTCCTTTCCCGTCGATATACTCTGCACCTTTTAATGCAGTGAGCTCGGGAAAGAAATGATCCAGAACACCCGTCTCCATGAGCATGTTAAGTCCTATAGAAGGCACCGGCGTGAGCATGATCTTGTTGAATTCTTCCAGCGTCCTTTCGATGGAGACTATTTTTATTCTTTCGGCATTCTTTTTAATAGCCTGATAGGATAAAGGATGAATGGAAAACCCTAGCTGACAGGAGAACCTGATGGCTCTCATTATTCGAAGGGGGTCATCGGAATACGTGATATCAGGATCGAGGGGTGTCCGTATCACCCCGGTAGCTAAGTCGGCCAATCCGCCGAAAGGGTCCATGAATTTACCGAAAGAGCTCTTATTCAGTTGAATAGCTAAGGTATTGATTGTAAAATCCCTCCTGTTCTGGTCATCTTCCAGGGTGCCCGGAACAACCTCGGGATTCCTGGATGAAAGCTGGTAGGATTCTTTGCGGGCAGCCACCACCTCCAGCTGGATTCCCTGATAATGAAAATGAGCGGTTCCGAAGTTCTTGAAAACCGTTACCGCCTGGGTAATCCCTAAGTGGGCAGCCAGCTTCATCGCAAAGGTGGTGCCATCACCAACCACTGTAAAATCAATGTCTTTGGAATCTCTTTGAAGTAAGATATCCCTCACAAATCCGCCGATCACAAAAACAGGGACCCCCATCTCCTCAGCTACGTGAGAGGCCGACTGAAAAACGGGCTGAGATAAGATGTCTTCAAAAAGCAAGGCTAACTCCGGATTTTCCATGGTGCAAAAATACAAACTTGGCCGTTGCCGGAGGTGTAAAATTTTCTGATACACTTATGGTTATTAGCCCAAGCTTACTAACTTTGTACGGTAATTTATATAAATTATTAACTAACAAAAGAAGAACATGGGAAAAAGAACTATTGTCGCCATGCCAGGTGACGGCATTGGAAAAGTTGTTTTGAAAGAAGCGATCCGGGTACTCGATGCTGCCGGTTTTGAGGCTGATTATGTACAGGGTGATATTGGCTGGGAGTTTTGGTGCAAGGAAGGAAATCCGCTTCCCGACAGGACGATCAAGCTGCTGGAAGAACACAAAATCGGTCTTTTTGGAGCCATCACCTCCAAACCCAAAGACAAGGCCCTGGCTGAGCTGGCCCCGGAACTGAAAGACAAAGGGTATACATACTACAGTCCTATTGTCAGCATGCGCCAGCATTTCGACCTCGACATCTGTATGAGGCCCTGCCGCACTTATGCCGGCAACCCTCTTAACTTCATACGCCGTGGTACTGGCGGAACCATCGACGAGCCAGTGATCGACACCATGATTTTCCGTCAGAATACCGAAGGTTTGTATGGAGGGGTGGAATGGACCAACCCGCCTGACCAGGTATATGATGCTCTCATGACCCATAAGAAATTCAGGGAGAACTTTGCCTGGAGCCCCAGGGAAGAACTCGCGGTTTCAACCCGTATCTTCACCAAGAAATATGTGACCCGTATCGTTAAGGCTGCTTTCGAATATGCCCAGGCAAAAGGATTCAGCACGTTATATGTGTGTGAAAAACCCAATGTGATCAGGGAAACCTCCGGCCTGATGCTAAAGGTGGCCCAGGAAATGAGCAGGAATGAATTTCCCGGGATCAAGGTATCTGACGTGAACATTGATGCCATGATGATGTGGCTGACCAAGAACCCTGAGAAATATAATGTGATCGTTGCCGGAAATATGTTCGGAGACATCGTCTCCGATGGTTTCGCCGGCCTGGTCGGTGGACTGGGTTTTGCATGCAGTGCCAATATCGGTGCCGAAGTGGCTGTCTTTGAACCTACTCATGGCTCTGCTCCCAAATATGCTGAATACGAGGTTCCCATCGTTAACCCAGTCGCCATGGTGCTTTCTGGCTGCATGATGCTGGAACATATCGGTGAAAATGCCATCGCTGAAAGGATACATAAAGCAGTGGCCGAAGTGGTGAAGGAAGGGAAAGTCAAAGCCTACGATATGCTGAAACTTGCGGGGTCTCCTGATGTGATCCATAAAGGAGCTGCCTCTACCAAACAAATGGCTGACGCCATCATTGCCAAACTTTAAATATACTCATCATGAATATGGAAATTAAACCTGAATATATTGCTCAGGCCATGGAGCTTTGGCCAGAACTGGAATGGATACAGGATGCCGGACTCAAGGAAAAGACCTGCCGCACCTGGGCCCTGGCACTGCAAAAAAGTGTGCTTACTCCCAATGATCTGAATACCATCCCTTTTACCCTGCTTTGTGGCCCTGACCTGAAAGTCACTTTCATGGGTCATAAGAGAGCAGTAGTCCATATTGCCAGGGATTGCGGTAATAAGATGAATGAATTTTTCAAGTCAGACCTTCCGGTAGATATGGATGTACTGATCGCCGGAGCCATTCTTGCCGATGTAGGCAAACTTCTTGAATATGAACTTAAGGATGGGAAATCAGTACAGGGTAGTTATGGCAAGTACCTGCGCCATCCATTCTCCGGAGTCTCACTGGCAGAAATGTGTGAAGTACCGCCGGCCGTATGCCATATCATAGCCACACATGCCGGAGAAGGAGATATGGTAAAACGGTCAACAGAGGCCTACGTCGTGCATCATGCTGATTTTATGACCTTTGAGCCTTTCCGTGAACGATTAAAAATCTAACCAAGCTTTTTGAAACATGAACCTTATTGAGAAAATCATAGCCAGGCATTCAGGTAAAGACCTGGTAGTGCCGGGACAGATAGTAGATGTAGCAATCGATTCCAGGGTGGCCAGGGATTTTGGAGGCGCCAATGTGGTTAAGAACTTATTAGACAATGGTTTAAAGGTTGATGACCCGAAAAGGACCTTCTTCACCTTTGACTGCAATCCTGGTGGATCAGACCAGAAGTACGCAGCCAATCAACATTATTGCAGGCAATTTGCCCGTCAGAACCATATAAAGATATACGATGTCAATGCCGGAATCGGGACTCATCTGGCCATGGACCAGGGACTTGCCTGGCCGGGGAGCACTTTCGTCTCTACCGACTCCCATGCCAATATTATGGGGGCCATAGGTTCCTTCGGACAAGGGATGGGTGACCAGGACATTGCTGCTGCCTGGGCCAACGGCTCTATCTGGTTCAAGGTCCCTGATTCTGTAAAGATCACCCTGAAAGGCAACAAACCTGCCAACGTAACTGCCAAAGACATCGCACTCAACCTGCTCTCAGTTTTTGGTGCCAATAAGTTATTGGGATACTCCGTCGAGATCTATGGTGATGCTGTTGACCAATTCACGCTGGATGAGCGCATTACCATTTCTTCCATGGGAACCGAAATGGGTACGATCATCATCTTCTTTACTCCCGGTCCAGAGATACTCAACTATTGTGAAAAAACCACAGGAAGAAAACTGGAAGTCATTGCTGCCGATGCTGACGCTAACTATATCAAGGAATATGAACTTGATCTGAGCACTTTCACACCGATGGTGGCCATGCCCGGGCATCCTCATGACAACCAGCCCGTAACCGCCGTCATGAACCAGAAAATCGATTCTGCCTTTATTGGCAGTTGTACCAACGGCAGGATGGAAGACCTCAGGGCAGCCGCTTCCGTGCTTAAAAACAGGAAGGTAGCACCCGGCGTGGTTTTAAAGATCGTACCGGCTACCGATGAGATCTGGCGACAGGCGATGCAGGAAGGACTCATCCAAATCTTCAAGGAAGCGGGTGCCCTGGTATCCAATGCCGGATGTGCAGGTTGTGCTGCAGGACAAATAGGACAAAATGGTCCTGGTGAAGTCACCATCTCAACAGGTAACAGGAATTTTGAAGGGAAACAAGGCAAAGGCCTCGTCTACCTTGCCTCCCCTGCCCTGGTTGCTGCTGCTGCCGTTGCCGGATGTATCGTTACTCCATCGGAAATACCTCAAAACCCTGCAATCTTTGACGATAAGGAAATTCTCAAGTCCAGTATCAAGGAAAAACAGGAAGTCGCCGAAAAATCCATGGTCATTGAAGGACGGGTCTGGATCATTCCCAAAGATGACATCGATACCGACATGATTTATCATAACCGATACCTTACCATCACCGACATCAAAGAGATGGGACAGTACGCCTTCGATAACCTGAAAGGTTTTGAAGACTTCGCTAAAAAAGTAAAACCCGGTGATATCGTGATCACTGCAAAGAATTTTGGTGCCGGCAGTTCAAGACAGCAGGCCGTCGATTGCTTTGTGAGCCTGGGGGTGCAATGTATCATTGCAGAATCTTTCGGGGCCATTTATGAAAGGAATGCCATTAACGCTGCCTTCCCTATTCTTACGTATCGTCCCGGTACGTTGGAATCCTTGGGTCTCCAAACGGGTGATACCATCCGGGTGGATATGAAAAAAGGAATGATCACGTTCAATAACAAAGAGCTGGTTATCAATCCTTTAAATGAAGTACAGGTGGCCATCATTAAAAAAGGCGGGCTACTTAACGCTTAGATAATAAAACAATGCTTGACAACAGGGTATCATAATGATTAATTTTGGTACCCTGTTTTTTTAAGGATTTTCCTGCCCTTCGGAAAAGTATCATTTTTCGCAATAATGAATCAAATAACCCAGTACCCATGAAAAAATTACTGTTTTTAATGTTGCCGGTAATCCTGTTCGCAGGTATTCTGAAGGCACAGACGAGTCATCCGAGGAATTGCGGGACCATGCAGTACCTTCAGTATCTTCAGTCAATGGATCCGACCCTGGAACAAAGTATGATGTACCAGGAGCAAAAGATCCAGGAATACATTATGCAAAATGAAGACCAGTTACAATCATCAAAGACAGTAATCACTGTCCCTGTGGTGGTTCATATTGTTTACAAAACTGCGGCTCAGAACATTTCCGATGCACGGGTGTTGGAACAGATCGACGTATTAAATAAGGACTATGCCGGTTTGAATATTCATTCGATGTATGGTTTTGGTTCTACCCTTAAGGTGAACACCGAGCTTCAGTTTTGCCTTGCCCAGCGCAAAGCCGACGGAACGGCTACCAATGGTATCGAAAGAAGACAGACCACCGTTACCAGCTTCTCTACCAATAATAATGTGAAACATTTTGCCAACGGAGGCTTAGATGCCTGGGATCCAACCAAATATATGAATATCTGGGTGTGTAACCTGGGTACAAGTCTGTGCGGTTATGCCCAGTTTCCGACCAGCGGTATCAACAGTAACTTTGGAGTCGTCATCAACTACATGTTCTTTGGAGTGACCGGAGCAGTAGCTCCTTACAACCTGGGGGGCACTACCACTCACGAGATCGGTCACTGTTTCAACCTTTACCATATTTGGGGGGACGATGGCACCTCGTGCAGCGGCACTGATAACTGCACCGACACTCCCAACCAGGCCGGTGCCAATTACGGAGTTCCAGCCTATCCCCACATTACCTGCACCAACGGACCCCTCGGAGATATGTTTATGAATTTCATGGATTACTCTGATGACATTGCTTACACCAACTTCACACCCAATCAGAAAGCCAGAATTCAGGCACTGTTCGTACCGGGAGGACTCTTGTATTCCTTAGGCACTTCCAATGGTTGTGTACCTCCTGATCCCAACTTATGCAATCCGCCGACAGGATTGGCTGCCGGAAGCATTACCTCCTCCGGGGCCGTTCTCAGCTGGACTGCAGCCACCAATGCCCTTTCATACAACCTGAAATATAAGGCCACGGCTGCTTCCACATGGACCACGATTAACACCGCTGCAACGACCTGCACCCTAAGCGGACTCAGTGCCTCCACTGCATACGAATTCCAGGTGCAGACTGTCTGCGCTGCCGGCAGCAGCAGTTTCACATCCAGCACCAATTTCACCACTCTGTCATCAGACTGTATTGATAATTATGAAGCAAACAATACGCTTGCCACTGCCAAAGCCATTACTGTAAGCAGCAATGTCAATGCACTGATCGGCACTGCTTCGGATGTCGATTACTTCAAATTCAACAACACTTCTTCCAAAAAGAAGATTAAAATTGTCCTTTCCAATCTGCCTGCCAATTATGATATCCGCCTCTATAAATCCAACGGGACCCAGGTGGGCATCAGTCAGAACTCAGGGACCTCAACAGAGACTATCATCTACAACACCAACACTGTGGGCACATACTACATCAAGGTGTACGGGTATAGCGGAGCCTACAATGCCACCAGCTGTTATACACTCACCGCTAGCATCAGCTCCACCAACTTCAAGGGAGAAGGGTTGATCAGTGATGACAAACCACTTCCTGCTGATCTCACTGTTGCCATCTATCCCAATCCTACCCAAGGACTGGTTACTCTTGAACTGGCCTCCCCTGCTGAGGGTTCAGCAAGTGTTGAACTCATTGATATCACCGGCAGACAAGTGTACCAAAGCCATTTCAGCCTCACCGAAGGGATCTCTAATCATGAGTTGGACCTGGGTACTTTACCAGAGGGTCTGTATTTCCTGAATGTGACTACTCCGTCAGGAAGAGGCACCCATAAACTGATACTTGATAAGTAGAAGTATTTCTGCTTGATAATCAATCAGGGACTCCATCCCCTTGGAGCCAGGGACTCAATCCCCCTCAGGGGATGGAGTCCCTGAATTTTTAGAGCCGTTCCACAGAAACAGGGACTCAATCCCCCTCAGGGGATGGAGTCCCTGAATTTTTAGAGCCGTTCCACAGAAACAGGGACTCAATCCCCCTCAGGGGATGGAGTCCCTGAATTTTTAGAGCCGTTCCACAGAAACAGGGACTCCATCCCCTGAGGGGGATTGAGTCCCTGGGTTTTAATTCACCTTTATGACTCTAAGGGTTTTAAAATATTCCTTCCTTTCGCCATGAGCCAGTACCCTGAGTGAATACACACCTGAAGACAGTCCTTTCAGATTGATGGTCAGGACACCAATCCCTTCCATGATTCCCACATCCTCATTCCTCAGCACCTGTGTTCCATTCATGTCTAAAAGCTCGAAGCTTACCTGGCATTTCCCGGGGAAGACCATTGGAAAATTCATCTTGTCTTCCGTAGGATTGGGATAACCGCTACCAACAGAAAAATCGCCGGTTGCCTGTATCAACTCAGGGATGAGAAACTGAGCATCACTCAGGATATTCCCCTCGAAATCAGTCAACATGCTACCTTCCTTCAAAATAAAGTCTCCCAACGGAGCAGAACTGAACTTTGCTTTCAGGGTCATTAATATTTCTCCAGGTTCCAGCATGCAAGGATTTAAAGTGTAAAAAGCCACCCGGAGATGGTCTCCCTTTTGAAGATAAAGCATCACCCCATTATCCATTGGTTGAGAATTCAGGCCAGTGATCTCGGTACCAGGAGGAATCTGCATATCCCAGGATAAGGAATGAAAGCAAATTTTGTTGCGGGCGATTACCGGGACTTCTGTTACATTTCCCGGAGTGAATAGCAGACATGTTCCATTGCCAGGTATGATTTCCGGACTGGATTTCACAGGAATGAGGTAAGAAGCATCAATATCTCCAAAACAAAGACCATGAATATCCTGAGTGACGGTCGCCAGGGGTAGGATGCTGAAGACGGGATCATCGAAAGTCCAGTCACCCACGGAAAATGAGGTTGTCATTCCAACGAACCTTTTCATAATTAACAAGGCATCAACGGCGTTGGGATTACCGCTGCCATCGACGTCCGCTGCCCTTAATTTCAATCCGGTCAATGGGCTGAGACCAACGAAGTGCTTCATAGCCAGGAGGGCATCAACGGCATTCGTACCTCCGTGAGGGATACCGCAGCTTACATCAAAGGAATAATCCTGACCTGGTGCTACATTCTGAAAAAGATATTCACCTCCATTGGTGGTTGCTGTCGAATCGAAAACCTGAGAATTCTGTTGCAAATAAAGGTGCACGTCATTTAAAGGTGTTTGTCCGGGATTAAAATAAGACACAACACCCTGAAGTGAAGAACCGCCTACCACCGTTCCGTATAACCTGAAAGGCAGGTCCTGAGCTGTTTGGGTGCCATTATCCAATACAGTAACCCATTCAGAGCCATTGAACTGAATGGCATCGCCTGTGGTAGTGATTTCAAGAAGTGTAACCGGGGGCACTTCAGGTCCGTCAGTAAGGGTACCGGTTAGATGCCAATCTAAATAATAACTTCCTGAATTTAAGTTCACTGCAGGTATGGCGATGATGACCTTCATTACAGGTCTGGCATTCGAACCGGGGTCGTCCTCCGTCACTCTATATATATCAGAAAAATAGCTCCATTTAATATGACCATCATCGGGGGTCTGAAACACCAAGGTTCCGGTATCGGGGTTTCCAGACCAAATTTTTAATGAAACACTTTCAAGGGATGGCCAGACGCCGGATCCTGTCTGAAAAGCATAGAGCCCGACATGGCTGATATTCCAGGTCTCGTCATTAGGTACGGTGAACCCATCCGCCAGGCGGTTCATGCCACCCGCATTAAAACCTGTGCTGGTCAAACCCAGACTCTGTTGGACCATACTCAGGTCCTTTCCGGCAAAGCCCTGCCCCGGATGGGTGACAATGGGACCGTTGTCATAAAGTACTTGCGGTTCCGAAGTATTGATCACCGTGCGCCTGACGGTATCATTCATGGGATCTTCATCGCCGGCAAGCCCGGTATATGCTTTCATCTTCCAAAGACCAAAGGTGGTCGTAAAATCGTAAACCGGCTGAAATGAAAACGCTTTCCATTCTCCCCGTTCCAAAGTATCGGTGAAAAACTCAGTAACGACCTGACCATCATCAATCTGGAATGACAAAGGAAAGTCACTCAAGGCCAGTATGCCCAGATTCTGGACCACCACTGTGACCGCTGTGGTATCGTTGAGATATTCCGGATCAGCAGGATAAATGAATTTCCAGATGCCTGCGTCCTGCTGGTAAAACGTCGGTCCTTCAATTGGCACCGACAGACCTGAAACCAAAGCATTAGCCAGAAAATCACCCATAAAGACAAAATTGAATGAATCCAGACGGACCTGGTACAATTTTCCAACCCCTTCATGGTCTATGGTCACCAGCATCGTACTGTCGGAATAATCGAATTCCATGTCGGTCAGGCCGGAAGTACTTTCAGGCAAGGTGGCAACAGGTTCAAAGGCACAAGTGAATTTGTCGAGGGTACCCAGTTGACCGGAACTGGTATCCATGGTGTACAAGTGCCCCCAATTGTCGCATCCCAGCGATGACAAAGTAGTCAGTCCAGTAGTACCAATATACTCAGAAGAGGCACTCATCCTGTCGATGGCATAAAGGTTTTGAGGGCTTTCCCCACTCAGGCCAAACAAGGTCCCTGTATACCAGTCATAGGTTATGGCCAGGAAAGGATGTCCTGTTGAACCGATAACGGTAGCCGCTCCGTCTGAGGTATCAATTTTTATCAGATCGGATTCCCCTTCATCCCCGGTGACAACATACCAGTCTCCATCGGCCCATGTTCCACCAGAAATTGGATCAAGGTCTTCCTGGCCGGCAAGGAAAAAGAGAAGACCAGGGTGGTTCTTCTCAAAACAAACAGGTCCTGTGGATTGTAAGATATCCGTTCCCCTGCCGAAAGCATATATTTTTTTATCAGGATCGAGATTAATGATTTTTGAACAAGCTGTATCGTTATTATTGAAAAAATCGGTAACATAGTCGCTGTAAACCACTATGTTATATTCATTATACAGTGAAAGATCAGCCGGAAAGGGAAAAGTGTAATCCAGGCTGTCACCGGGAGTCAGGGTATCGTTCACCATTTCACTACCCAGCACTAGTCCGTTCATCATTACTGTCAAGGGTATCTGGCTGGCCGGAACAAGCCCGGAATTGACAATCCTGACCGTAATATTCTCATTTTCTGAAAGATTGAAACCAGAAACAGGAGCAACTAACTTACTGACAATAATGTCATTGCCTACCGGACCTGGTTCAGAATAAGCACTCTGGACCACTTCCTTTGTCAAGGGGTTTTGGAGCCAGGTAACCAGTACCAGGTCTGACATCTCTTCCACGTGAGTCCCTGTCATATCCCTGATAAACAAGAAATGTTGCGGCAGGCTGTCCTGAAAATTCACCGCCAGCCCGTTGGCGTGTTGAAACATATCCATTAATACGTTATAAAAAACCGTTTCCCCGCTGGTACCCGTGTTCATGTAGGTTTCCTTTTCAACTACGGCTGCATAAAGGGTAAGGTTTCCGAAGGCATGGGGCACCAGGTTGACCTGAGCAGCAAAAGAATCTCCCGGCAAGAGGATATGATTTGCCTGAAGTTCCATGTAGGTTACATCATCAACAGTATTTTGATATGCCGTATTGATTGGGCCGGCAGAAGTGGTTACCGAACTTCCGTTCACCAACAGATACGGCACCAGGTTGACACCATAATAGCTTTTCCTTGTGCCTGCATCCGCAGTATAGTATGGATCTCCTGCTCCGGGAAAATTCAATGGATATCTGATCAGGCAAAGCGAATCCCCATGATTGGCAAGAAATGGATTGAAAATGGTGTTATAAAAGACCCCGCATGGCGGACAGGTTGAACTTGAAAACCCTTCAAAGAGCGGTTTTCGATGAACTAATTTACTCACGCAATAGAACGACCTTACCAGGGTGTCGTCTGATTGATCCATATCCGGACCCATACCATTCACCTGATCAATCCAGGTCTTTATCTGATGGGGTCCGGGCGACACATTCAGTGAGTCAGGAAATACAAAAGTACAGCTCTGGGAATACCCTAAAGTGAGCCCGCTGATGTTGCAGTTATGTACCATACCGCCATCAACCTGATAACTCAGATCGGCGGAGGTTACATAATCCAGGCCAACATTGGCTATTGAACCTTTTACCGGTGACCCTGCCTCGGCATAGAATGGGAGCAGCAGATCAGCATAGGAGGCATTTCTCTGGTGTAAAACCAACAGTTTAACATTGTCGATATACCAGTAATCAATATTATTCGAATTACCGTTGAAAAAGAAGCATAGTTCGACCTGCTGGCCTGTTAAGTCAGGGTTCGAAAGCCCCACAAATTTTTGTTGCGCACTGATGTTTGCCGTCACCTGAACCTGCCACTCGGTAAACCAGCTGCCTCCCGGAATCCTTGAAGCGACTCCTATATAGTAATTGCTGGTATAATGATCCACCAATTGAATAAAGGAGAAAATCAGATTGGACCCCTGGGGATAATTAATTACGGGAGTTATCAGCCTGGATATTCCATTAAAGGTGGGGGAGTAAACGAACCTGGCCTCAGGAATCGTCCCCCCGGCATTTTTTGTCTGGCTGATGGACCAGTTACTGGTGTGAGCATCAATCGACCATCCGGAAGGCGGCATCGTAGCACCTGTAAAATCCTGGCTCAATAAGGTCTGAGCCATGACCCCATTTGCAGTCAATAAAAAGCAACCCAAGAAGTAGATAATCTTTTTCATATTCAGTGAATTTTTCTGTCAAATATTGAAAGACAGGCACTCACTGATAAGGAATAGGATCAGTTCCTCAATGCCCCGGATCGAGATGGTGAGACGAGTGAATTAACCGTAGTAAATATATGGTTATTTTTCTCATAAGTCAATTGATCATACAAAAAAAGAAAGGGCGCCCTGCAAGGAGACGCCCTTTCTCATTGGATGGAAGATGAGGGTCAGGCTTGCGTGTTCTCAGGATTTTCCTGTTCAGGGGTATCCTGTTCGGGTGCATCCAGCGTCACTTCAGCAGAAGCTGGTGTTTCCTCAGTATGAATTTCTGCAACCACTTCTTTAACCTCTTCAACGTCGGCAGGTTTTTCTTCCGGTTGAGGAGTTACATTCTTCAGTGCGGCAATTTTCTGAGACACTTTCTTCTTCTCTGACTGTTCCAGGTCTGATTTCAAACTTGCCAGGGCCTCCAGGTCACCCAGGGTGGTTTTCTCCAGGTTGTCCTTGATTTTCTTGACGGCACGTTTGGTACTTCTTTCTTCTGAATCAGCCTTTGCAGATTCCTTGACTTTCTCGGCAGCCTGCTGATCCTGATACACCTTGGAGTGTGAAAGAATGATTTTTTTGGTATCCTTGTTGAACTCTATCACCTTAAAGTCGAGGGCATCATCAACACGGGCAGTGGTGTTGTCTTCCTTCATCATGTGACGCGTCGGGGCAAAACCTTCCACTCCATAAGGCAGGGCTATGATAAATCCCTTTTCAGCCTGGTTGACGATGGTGCCTTTATGAACAGAGCCCACTTCAAAAATGGATTCAAACACATCCCAGGGATTTTCTTCAAGTTGTTTGTGGCCGAGGCTCAGGCGACGGTTCTCCACATCCACATCCAGTACGATCACCTCGATCTGGTCTCCGATCTTGGTAAACTCAGCCGGATGTTTGATCTTCTTTGACCAGCTCAGGTCGGAGATGTGAATCAATCCGTCCACCCCTTCTTCCAATTCGACGAAAATCCCGAAGTTGGTGAAGTTCCTAACAACAGCCTGATGTTTAGAGTTGATGGGATATTTCATGGTGATGTTGGCCCAGGGATCGGGGATCAGCTGTTTAATACCGAGCGACATCTTTCTTTCATCCTTATCGAGGGTGAGGATGACGGCCTCAATAATATCGCCTACCTTCATGAAATCATGAGCGGTGCGAAGGTGCTGTGACCATGACATCTCGGAAACGTGGATCAGACCTTCAACGCCGGGTGCGACCTCGAGGAAAGCACCATAATCGGCAATCACCACTACTTTTCCTGAAACTTTGTCGCCGACCTTCAGACTGGGATCCAGAGAAGCCCAGGGATGAGGAGTCAGTTGTTTGAGACCCAATGCAATACGTTTCTTGCTCTCATCAAAATCGAGGATGACCACATTGATTTTCTGATCTAACTGCACAATCTCCTCAGGATGATTGATCCTTCCCCATGACAGGTCGGTGATATGGATGAGTCCGTCCACACCGCCCAGATCGACAAACACACCATAGGAGGTGATGTTTTTCACGGTACCTTCAAGGAGCTGGCCTTTCTCAAGCTTGGAGATAATTTCAGCCTTTTGGGCCTCCAGTTCGTCTTCGATGAGGGCTTTATGAGAAACAACCACATTCTTGTATTCATGATTGATCTTAACGACCTTGAACTCCATGGTCTTCTCGACAAAAATGTCATAATCACGAATGGGTTTCACATCAATCTGAGATCCGGGGAGGAAGGCTTCGATACCGAAAACATCGACGATAAGACCTCCTTTGGTGCGACATTTTACAAAACCGGTGATAATCTCCTGTTTTTCATAGGCTTCGTTGATTCTTTCCCATGATCTGAGGATGCGTGCTTTTTTATGTGAAAGGACCAATTGTCCGCTGATATCTTCCTGGCTTTCGACGTACACTTCGACAGGATCGCCCGTCTTCAGGCCCTGGTTGTATCTGAACTCAGAAATTGGAATGATGGCATCGGATTTAAAACCGATGTTCACAACGACTTCCCTGTTGTTCATACCAACGACCGTACCGGCAATCACATCGTGCTCAACGATGGAACTCAGGGTCTTATCATAGATTTGCTCCAGTTTTTCTCTTTCGGCAGTTGAGTAAGTCTGTTGTTTTTTCCCGATGGAATCCCAGTCAAAATTCTCAGGGTCGACGGGTTTGTGTTCAACAGCAGGGCGGCGGTGTGTTGCCTTTGGTGTGATCACTTCATTAACAGGCTCTGAAGGAATTACCGTTTCGGCGACAGGTTCAGGAACCGGAGCCTCCTCAGGAGCAATTTCTTCGTTGATGACCTCTTGTACTTCGGTTTCTGTGACAACTGCTTCTTCTGTTACATGCTCCGCAACAGGGGCTGCTTCCTCAGAAGGAATTTCCGAAACAGTTTCTTCCACAGAAACCTCAGCTTTGGGTTCCACCTGTTCGGTAACAGGTTCGGTGGCTTCAGAAACGGTTTCTTCTGGTTTGGGGTCCAGGTTGTTTTCCAGGTTCTCTGGAAATTCTGTTTGATTACTCATTGAATCATGCTTTGTGGCTACTCAGTAGCCGGGTTAAACAATCCGTGAATTACAGTAATTTTTGGGGGTGCAAAGTTAAAAATTAATACTGAATTATTTACAATTTCTGCAAATACCTTATTAATTCAGTATTTTTTTAGGTCAGAACTTCAGCCACCTATAGTTGCCGAAGAACTCAGAGGTATAGAACCGGATCAGGTAAAGGCCGGAGGCCAGCTCCGAGGAATGAGGAAGATGCAAGATATTCTCACCGGGATAAGCCTCTGCCAGCAAAGTCTCTGTCACGAATTTTCCAGCAGCATCCATGAGTTCTACCCTCACCTGGCTGTAGGAGTCCAGGTAAAAATGCATCACGGCATCTCCGGAGGAGGGATTCGGGTAAACATAGGTATTCTCATCAGGCGACAAGCCTTGCTCCTGCCGGAGGATGACATCCGCCTTGACCAGGTCTGGGATACCGTAGCCCATCCAGTCATCTGGATGGGAATATTGGGATGCGCTTTTAATGATAGCCTGATATATCTCCATATTACTGACACCGGGATGTGCCTGCCAGAGGGTGGCAGCAGCCCCGGCCATCACCGGGCTCGCAAAGGAGGTCCCGTTACCCTGGAAGACGCCTCCGTTTACCGAACAAACCACCGTTCCCAAGCCCTGTGTCACCACCTCTGGTTTTAATCTCCCGTCGGAAGCAGGACCCGTGGACGAAAAGTCAGCATAATTGCCGTGCATATCGACAGCGCCAACGGCAAGAACACTGTCACCGTCGGCCGGGGCTCCAATGTATTGCCAGAAACTTCCTCCGGAGTTCCCGGCCGAAACTACCACCAGTATTCCCTTGGAAGCTGCCAGGTCAGCACCTATAGTCGAATGGGCTGTATTCCCGTCCATTTCACCATAGGTGTGACTCCAGTCGAATTGATCGAAGATGGTGTACCCGAGTGAAGAGTTAATAATATCAACGCCCACACTATCAGCATATTCAGCAGCAGCCACCCAATAATCCTCTTCCACGGGATATTCTGATCCGGCATCTTCGGATCGCAACAACCAATAGGTGGCTTCAGGTGCTGTTCCAATAATCTCACCAGGAAGTAAAGCTCCCATTGTTGACAGGACCATGGTGCCATGGGTGCTGTGTCCGTAAACGGATCCACCGGGATCCACAAAGTCCCTGCTCCCCGCAACAAGGCCCCTGTCCCAGAGACTGTCAAAGGCAGGCAGGGTGTCAACACGATAGAAACCCGCATCCAGCACGGCAATATGAAGACCCTTTCCGCGGTAGCCCCTGGCATGAAGTACATCCCCCTTGATCATCCTGATCTGGTTGAGCGACGAACCGTAATCAAAGGGCACTTCTTTGCCATCCCCCTTCGTGTTCTCTGAAACAACTTCACTACCCTTTTCATAAATTACACCAAACTTAGGCCATGATCCTGTGAAAAGCTCCCCCACAGCTCCTTTTGAAGGCACACCCACCTGTTTCATCTGTTTGACAAAGGGTAAGGCTAAAATAGCCGGCAGATCAAGTGTATCATCCACATCAACCACCACGGAATTGAGCCATTTTGAAACCGAACGTACATGAACACCGATGGAGGCTATGGCATTTATATAAGAGGGATCGACAGGCAGATCGCTCTTGACCACAGGAATATTCTGCCGCTGCCGCCTTTCAATCGATCTCACCGATAAAAATTGGGCAGGCTGGGTGATGGAATATGGTGTCGAATTTTTATCGGTGAACTGGACCCAGTATTTGCCCTGTCCATTTTGGGAAAATCCTGAAAAAGTCCCTCCCAAGACCCACACAAGGACAACAGCGTATTTACTAAATGACATTACCATTCTTTTTTCCATACTTTCCAAATCAGTAGTTCGCACTCCAGCTTGTTATCCAGCGGCTGGTGTAATAGCCCGTTTTATATTGAGGTGACTGAATATTCTGAAGAAAGGTCTTCTTTGAACTGATCAGTCCGACACCTTTTGCATAGACCTCTTCTGCATAATCGACAGACAACATGGAAGTATAATCCTTCTGAAGGATCTTTGCGGTGTGTTCGAAGGACAGCCCGCTTACGACCGCCGGTACACCTGCATTATGGCAGGAGAATTCCTGCAGTCCCAGGTTGTTCAGGGCATTTCCGTTCCAGCCTGCCCCGGGAACCAGCGGAAAGATCAGATGAATGACCCGGCAGTTATTAACGACTCTTTCGGCTTGCTGTGGACTAAAACAGGTGGTGATGGAACTAATCTGTGAATCCCAGCCAGCACTGTCAGCATTCCGTGAAAAGCAATGCCAGAAACAATGGACAGACCGGTCGGGCAATACCTGGTAATCAACAACTTCCTCTCTCACAGTATAATGCAAAGTATCTGATTCAAAACCAGTCACTTTTATCGTATCAACATCATACTCAACCCAATATCCTTTCTGATAAGGCCAATAGTCGTATCCCCAATCGGTGGGAGGAGGAGCCTCACCTTTTTTACAGGCTGTCAGAACGACCATGACCATTCCAAAAATCATTATTACTGACCTCATGGACTGAGCATTTTTTGAAGCTTGATCTTGGTAATGAGCATTGACAATAGCTTTATCGAGAGGAACAGGATGACGAAAACACAGATGATGGCAGGCCCTGTGGGCAGATCCAGGTAATAGGAAATGAAAAGTCCCGCAACCGATCCAATCAGCGCGATGATGATGGAATAAAGGATAATCTTCCTGAAATTATGGGAAAGAATGTTGGCAGTCATTTGTGGCAGCGTAAGAAAAGAAATCACCAGAATAACGCCTACAACCCTGATATTCAATACAATAGTTAGGGAAACCAGACAGATCAGGAGATAATTCACCAGGGTGACCGGCATCCTTTTCGTCTTGGCATAATCTTCATCAAATGAAATAAAGAGGATGAGGTCAAAAAAGAGAATGAAGAAGAGGACCACCATCACCGAGAGAGTTCCCATCATCCAAAGGTCAGAGTCGGTGACGGTCAGGATGCTCCCGAACAGATAGCTCATAAGGTTTGGTGAATATCCCGAGCTCAGGAAGATGAAGATAATGCCCACTGCCATTCCGAGCGACCAGAACATTCCTATGGCAGAATCCTCCCTGACACCGCTTTTCTTGGTCAGAAATTCAACTCCGAAAGCCGATAAGATGGCAAAAACCGCGGCACCAAGAATGGGATTGATGCCCATGAAGTAGGCAATACCGATCCCCCCGAAGGAGGCATGGGTTATTCCGCCGCTGATAAAAACCAGTCTTTTTGCCACGATGTAGGAACCGATGATCCCACAAACCAGGCTCGACAAAACTGCCGACAACAGTGCATGCTGGAAAAACTCATACTGAAATAGTGATGCTGTCATGGCTAAGGCTGGTGTGTTTCGAGGACCCTGTGAGGGAGCCTGCCATGGGTGATCAGGTCGATGGGGCAGTTATAGGATTCCAGAAGGTCCTGGGTGATCACATTGGAAGGATGGTAGTGGAGACCCCTGTTCACACAGGCAATGGTCTTCACATAGGAAGAGATCATTCCCAGGTCATGGGAGACGATGACGATGGTCGTTTCTTTGTTCAACTCCTTTAAAATCTCGTACAGATCTTTTTCAAAGGTATTATCAACGAATGAATTAGGTTCATCCAGCACTAAAAGCATCGGTGATGAGATCATAGCCCGTGACAGGAAAACCCTTTGCATCTGGCCACCCGACAACTGTCCTACCCTTCTCTTTTCCAGTCCTTGAAGCCCCATCCTCCCCATCAGGTCCATGGCCCGTTCCTTAAAGATTTTTTTCCGGTTTGCCGTATACCTTCCGCTTTTCATGCTGCCTGAAAGCACCGCATCGAGAACCGTGATGGGAAATTTCTTATCGATTCTGTTTACCTGGGGGAGATAACCGAAAAGACTTCTTTCCCCAAGATCCCGCTCATCAGGAAAAGATACGGTTCCGGCCATAGGTTTCAGCAATCCCATCATCACCTGCAGAAGGGTTGTCTTGCCTCCTCCGTTGGGACCAATGATCCCGAGGAAATCAAACTCTGCCACCTTCAGGGTAACATTCTGAAAGACAGGCTGGTGCTGGTAGCCTGCGGCCACTTCCACCAATTCTACAATGCTATTTTCCATCCATGGCCTCCTTCAGCAAGCTAGTGATCCGGTACATATTTTGAAGCCAGTCACCCGAGAGTGGATCGATGGTAATTAAACGTGCTCCAATTTCGCCTGAGAAAGTCTCAATGGTATGCAGGTCAAACTGTATCTGCAAAAAAACAGTATTGATGTTCTCTTTTCTGGCCATATCGACCAGGGTACGAAGCTGCCGGGTGGATGGCTGTTTCCCTTCAAATTCCAGGGCCAGTTGTTCCAGATGGTAATCCCTTGCCAGGTAGCCCAGCGAAGGATGAAACAGGACGAACTTCCTCGTTTTCAGGTCACTGAATGAACGCACCATGGTGCTGTCGAGTGAATCCAGGTCAGCCAGGAAGGCACTCAGGTTTTTATCGTAAACCTGCCGTTGCCCAGGGTCCATCTCAGACAGGGTCTTATGGATGTTGGATGCCACTCTTTTCACCTCTCTGGGGCTCATCCAGTAGTGAGGGTCTGTGCCTGAATGCGAATGTTCATGATGCCCCTCTTCTTTGATGAGACCAACCCCTTCCGATATATTGACCATGAGGGGACCAGACTTCAGATCTGCAAACTTTTCAGCCAACATGTTTTCGAAAGACAGACCTCCGGAAAAGAAACACACCCTGGCGTTGGCGAATTTTTTCATGTCATCGGGTGAGGGGTCAAAGGTTTCCGGTCCGGCACCTGCAGGAACCAGCACATTGATCTTGAAGGCATCGCCGGCTATCCTCTGAACAAAATAGGCCTGGGGCGCGATGCTGACGCAAATCGTCCTGCTGCTATCCTGTTGTGTGGTCCGGGAGCAGGCCAGGAAAAGGAGAATCAGGAAACCAAATAAAAAACCCCTTCGTATCATATCCATTACAAATTTAATCGTTTTTTTCATGTGCAGCTCCGTGAGTAACTTTGGCTACCTTTGCCATCACTGGTGAAATGAGGGATCCTGGCCAGATTCATTGGAATAGCATGACAATAAATACAAAACCCGCCATTTTTGTTCATTGAAACTATCGGTCATCATCGTCAACTACAACGTAAGGTATTTTCTTGAACAATGCCTGCATTCGGTATTTCAGTCGAGCCAGGGTATTGATACAGAGGTATTTGTTGTCGACAACAATTCAGTCGACGGCTCGGTGGGGATGATACGGGAGAAATTTCCTGGAGTCATACTCCTTTGCAACGACGAAAACCTGGGCTTTTCAAGAGCCAACAACATGGCCATCAGGCAGGCCAGGGGAGAATACATCCTGTTACTCAATCCCGACACCGTCGTAGAGAAGGACACCTTTAGCAGCGTGATCCGTTTTATGGATGCCCACCCTGATGCAGGAGGAGCCGGCGTGAAGATGATTGACGGCAAAGGCCATTTCCTCCCTGAATCCAAGAGAGGACTTCCTACTCCTCTGGTCGCTTTCTATAAGGTTTTCGGTTTATCAGCCCTTTTCCCCCGGTCCAGGATTTTTGGAAGGTATCATCTCGGTTTTCTGAGTCCCGATGAAATACATTCAGTTGATATCCTGTCCGGGGCTTTCATGTTTTTGAGAAAATCCTGCCTCGACCAGACCGGCATGCTCGATGAGTCCTTTTTCATGTATGGGGAAGACATAGACCTCTCCTACCGTATCCTTCAGGCTGGCTATAAGAATTACTATTTCCCTGACACGAGGATCATTCATTATAAAGGAGAAAGCACGAAAAAGAGCAGCGTCAATTATGTGTTCACCTTCTACCGCGCGATGATCATCTTCGCCAGGAAACACTTCAGCCATCAGAATGCCAGGATCTTCTCCATCCTCATCCATCTTGCGATCTACCTCAGGGCTTTTGCAGCCATGAGCAGCCGGTTCATGAAGAGCATGATGCTGCCGCTGATAGACGGACTGATGTTATTCGGCGGGATGTATTTCATCAAAAATTGGTGGGAAGGGATGTTGTTCCCCTGGGGAGGGCGATACCCCTGGGAGTTCATCCATATTGCCGTGCCCCTTTACATCCTCACCTGGTTGTTCTCCATCTTTCTGGTCTCGGGATATGATCGTCCGGTAAGAACGTTGAAAATTGTTGAAGGATATGCCATCGGCACCCTGGTCATTCTGGTCATCTACTCGCTGCTCGATGAATCATACCGCTTCTCGAGGGCCATGATCTTTTTTGGACTGCTCTGGGGACTATTCGCGAGCATCCTCCTGCGGTTGGTTTTGCATTATGTACTGAGGATCAAATACTATCAGCTTGGAACCCCAGTAAAAAAGCGGTTTATTGTGGTGGGTGAAAGAGAAGAAGCAGGAAGGGTGGCCGGACTTGTCAGGGAGGCCAACCTGAATCCCGCATTTATCGGTTTGGTCGGCATCGACGCCACACCCGAAGGCGACGAGCGGTACATAGGCACCCTTCGGCAGATCAGGGACATCATTGAGATTTATACCATAGAAGAAGTGATATTTTGTGCCAAGGATGTGCCTGCGCACCGTATTATTGATGTCATGTCGGAACAGCAGGACCTTACCGTCGAATTTAAAATTGCTCCACCGGCCAGCATGAGCCTGATCGGCAGCAAGAGCATCAGCACCATGGAGGATCTCTATATCATTGATATTGATTCTATTAATAAAAAAGAGAACCGTAGGAACAAATTTCTTCTCGACACCTTCATGGCCCTTTTCCTGCTGGTATTTTCGCCTATACTCGTTTTTATCACGCGGCAGCCCGCAGGTTTGTACCGGAACATCCTCCAGGTGATTGGAGGAAAAAGAAGCTGGGTGGGTTATGGCAAAAGCGGAGATCAATCAGCAGGCCGTCTGCCCGGAATAAGACCCGGAATACTCACCCCCGTGGAACTGCTTTCCGACAGAACCATGGAACCTGAAACAATTCACCGGCTCAATATGTTATATGCCAGAGATTATGACATTTCCACTGATCTGAATATTATCTTCAGAAATATCAGGGAACTGGGAAGAAAATCATAGTTCAACTTCAACGATTACAGCAGAATAAGAAGTATGGCAACATTTCAACTTAAAATGCCCAAGCTGGGTGAAAGCATCATTGAGGCAACCATAACCAAATGGCTTAAATCGGAAGGAGAGGCTGTTGCGGAAGATGATCCTCTGGTAGAGATTGCAACTGATAAGGTCGACTCCGAGATCCCTTCGCCTGTGGAAGGCAGGCTGGTCAAACAGCTCTATAAGGAAGGAGACGTCGTTCCTGTGGGAGAGACGATCGCCCTGCTGGAAATGGAGGGAGATAAGGAAGAGCCGGAAACGCAACCAGCTGTACCTGAATCATTTAAGGGAAATGTCCCGGAACCTGTCACAACAGAGACGCCCTTCAAGGATGAATTCGGTGCCACAGAAAGGTTTTACTCTCCCCTGGTGAGAAACATTGCACGGCAGGAGGACATCCCTGTCGCTGAACTGGATACCATCCCGGGCAGCGGAAAGGATAACAGGCTGACCAAATCAGACCTTCTGCATTACATAGAGATAAGGTCAACAGTGACCATGCCGCCCAAACCGGAGAAAAAAGATGAGACCAGAACTTCCATGCCGGCGGTTTCAATGAGCAAAGAAGACGAGGTCATTGAAATGGACCGCATGAGAAAACTCATAGCCGAACACATGGTCATGTCGGTCCAAACCTCTCCTCATGTGACTTCACTGGTTGAGGTGGATGTGACCCCCATCGTCAAATGGCGGGAAAAGAACAAAGACCACATTCAGAAGCGTTATTCCGAAAAACTGACCTTCACTCATGTGTTTATCGATGCTCTTGCCAGGGCCGTAAAAGAGTTTCCCATGATCAACGCCTCGGTCGACGGCAGCAGGATCATCGTGAAAAAGAATGTAAACATTGGTATGGCCGTTGCCCTCCCAAGCGGAAACCTGATCGTACCGGTCATCAAAAATGTAGATCAGAAGAACCTGCTGGGCGTGGTGAAAGAGGTCAACTCCCTTGCTGAGAAGGCCCGCAACAACAAACTCCAACCCGATGATATACAGGGGGGCACCATCACCCTTACCAATCTGGGTTCCTTTGGCACCCTGCTGGGGACACCCATCATTAACCAGCCACAGGTTGCCATTATAGCCGTGGGCAGCATACAGAAAAGGCCGGTGGTGGTTGAAGGTCCGGATGGGGATATGATCGCCATCAGGCACATGATGTACCTGTCGGTCTCTTATGATCACAGAATTATAGACGGTGCCCTGGGTGGCCGTTTTATCCACCGAATGAAAGAATTACTGGAACATTTCGATATTCAAACCTCACTTTAACATCATGCCCCTTACATTGACCCGCCCCCTGGTCGTCTTCGACCTCGAGACCACCGGCACCAACCTGGTCACCGACCGCATCGTTGAAATCAGCCTTCTAAAGGTCCAAATTGACGGAAGCGAAGAGATCTATACACGAAGAATCAACCCCGGCATCCCCATTCCTCCGGAAGTGGTCCTTATTCATGGAATCACCAATGAAGACGTGAAGGATCAACCGTCTTTTAAAGAGCTGGCACATGAGATCAGCCAGTTTATTGGCAACTCGGACCTGGGCGGATTCAACTCCATCAAGTTTGACATTCCCATCCTGGTGGAAGAATTTCTTCGTGCCGGCGTGGATTTCGACTTTAAGAACAGGAAATTCGTCGATGTACTGAATATCTACCACAAAATGGAACCCCGTAACCTGAGAGCTGCCTACAAGTTTTACTGCGGAAAAGAACTTGAAGGTGCCCACAGTGCCGAGGTCGATACCCTGGCCACCTACCGGGTACTCTTAGCCCAGATCGATAAGTATCACGGAGCGACCTTCACCGACAAATTTGGCCGTACTACGGAGGTCCGACTGGACAACATGAACGACCTTCAGGATTTTTCCTACCATTCCCGTTTCGTCGACCTTGCCGGCACGATCGTTTATGATGACAGGAACCGGGAGGTCTTCAACATTGGAAAACACAAAGGGAAACCCGTTGAAGAAGTGTTCAAGGTGGAACCCTCCTACTATGACTGGATGATGAAAGCTGACTTTTCACTGTACACCAAAAAGGTAATCACGGCCATTAAGCTCAGAGGATTCAGCCAGACCAAAGATGTTGGATTTTAAGGTTGGAATCAGTGGTGCAGATTACCAGATCTTAAGAAGATAAATGAATTCGTTATGAAGATCATTTGCATTGGACGAAATTATGTGGACCACGCAAAGGAACTGAACAACCCTTTGCCTTCAGAACCCCTCTTCTTTTTAAAACCTGATTCTGCCATCTTAAGGAACAACTTTCCATTTTTTCTGCCGGAGTTTTCGAAGGAAGTGCACTATGAGACGGAGTTGGTTTTCCGTATCGGGAAACTGGGCAAGACCATACAGGAGCGGTTTGCGCTTTCTTATGTGGATGCCCTTGCACTGGGAATCGATTTCACTGCCCGTGACCTGCAGGAAAAGTGTAAAGAAAAAGGTCATCCCTGGGAGATTGCCAAAGCATTCGATGCATCCGCACCTCTGAGTAAGTTCCTGTCCATCCATCAGTTCCAGGACCTCCATTCCCTGAATTTCAGCCTGAACATGAACGGAGTCACCGTGCAGAAGGGATATTCCGGAGATATGATCTTTTCCATTGAGAAGATCATAGCCTATGTTTCCAGGTTCATGACCTTAAAGACAGGTGACCTGATCTTTACCGGGACTCCGGCAGGGGTAGGACCTGTGAAGATAGGCGATCATCTTGAGGGTTACCTCGAAGGAAAGAAAATGCTGGATTTTTATATCCGATAAAACAAAAAAGACTTACAAGGATTTTCTGATGAAGCGTCCACTAGAATCGAGGGGAGACTCTTTTCAAATCAATCTTATGGATGGGATTATAAATAAACGGAACATACTCCAGTAACACATCGCTCCTGTCCAGTCCAAAGGCCTTTTCATCTTTAAGGCCCAGTTTTTTAATCATGAAATAGGTACTCATGATCAACCCTTCCCTCAGATTAAACTCATTCTCAACAGATAGAAATTTCTGGACGATGATAAACTTGAAATCCGGATCCTCATTGTAAACTGAGGCTCCCTTATCAAACGACACAGGATTCAGTTTACTGTCCTTTAATAGATCCTGCATAATCATCTTAAAATACAGCTCAGTCCGGGGCTGAATCCTGAACCCGACATTGATGGTCACCTTGATGAGCTTGCCTATGATGAGTTCGGAAACCTCGTAGTTGAGGGTATAAGGATGTTCCGTCCGGTTAAGGTGAAGGAACCAATACACATCCGCCCGTTTCGGCTTTTTTGCCAGTATGGACATCATTATTTTCTCTTCGATCTCATTACGATTATCCGCTTTAGTAAGGTAAATCAGGTGGGTGCAGAATTTTGGCACCGACCTATCTTCGCTAAGCTGACGAATTTTCGCCGCGTATCTGCCCAGGTCGGTAAACCTGAGAAAGCGGTTCATGGTCTTCCTGGCATAATACCAGATGTACATCACGGTGAAGATGGCAATCTGGTAAAAAACGAACATCCAGCTTTGCGTGAGCTTCACCACATTTGCAATAAAGAAAGAGACCTCTATGAGTCCGAACATCATCAGGAACGCTGCTATGACCCACCACTTCCACCGGAGCTTAAAATAAAGGAAGTGACTGAGCAGGACGGTGGTCATGATCATGGCGATAGTAATGGAAAAGCCGTAAGCAGCCTCCATGTGCTTAGAATTTCTGAAGTAAAGGATACACAAGACACAGCTTACCCAGAGGATGGTATTGACACTCGGTATATAAATCTGTCCTTTCAGTTCACTGGGTTGTCTGACCGTCACCCTTGGCCAGAAGTTGAGGCTCATGGCTTCGGATATCAGCGTAAAGGAACCGCTGATCAGAGCCTGGGATGCAATAATTGCCGCAGTGGTGGCGATCATGATCCCTGGGATGAGGAACCAGGAGGGCATGATCTCAAAAATCGGGTTCCTGCCACCCAGAGTACTGCCAGCACCGTGCAGCAACCAGGCAGCCTGCCCGGCATAGTTGGTGACCAGGCATATTTTCACAAAGGCCCAGGTAATTCGGATGTACTTTTTTCCACAATGACCCAGGTCGGAATACAATGCTTCAGCACCAGTGGTGCACAGGAAAACGGCACCCAAAAGCCAGAACCCGTGGGGATAGCGGATCAGCAGGTTGATAGCCCATACCGGATTAAATGCCTGAATAACATCAGGGAAATGGAAGATTTGTCTTAAGCCCAGGACAAACAACATGGAAAACCACAGAGCCATTACCGGGCCGAATGCACTGCCCACCTTTTGGGTACCAAAACGTTGAAAGAAGAAAAGGGCGGACAAGATTGCAACGACAATGGGTACAGTATCCAGATGGGGAATTACGAGATCAAGTCCCTCAACTGCTGAAGCAATAGATATGGGAGGGGTTATGATGCCGTCGGCTAAAAGAGTCGTTGCCCCCAATATGGTAGGGATGACCAGGTTTTTACTATATCGGCGCACCAGTGCGTACAAGGAGAAAATTCCCCCCTCCCCTTCATTGTCGGCCCTGAGGGTCAACCAGATGTATTTGACGGTGGTCTGGAACATCAGCGTCCAAAAAACGCAGGAAATACCACCGTACACCAGTGGTTTTGTAATCTCTCTGTCTCCAACGATGGCTTTAAGAACATACAAGGGACTGGTACCGATATCACCATAAATAATGCCCAGAGTGACCAGCAACATGGCCACTTTGATCTTTCCATTATGGGTACCGTTGGCGTTCATTACCGGAAATTCTCTTTATTTACTCCCTGTCAACAAACCGGTACCCTATCCCGGGCTCGGTGATGATATATTCAGGGTGGTTCGGGTCCTCTTCAATCTTCTTTCTGATCTGGGCAATGAATACCCTGAGATACTGGGATTGATGGATATAACCTGGCCCCCATATAATCCTTAGTATATAATTGTGGATCAATACCTTACCCTTGTTCTTCGCCAGCAACACGAGGAGGTTATACTCTGTGGCTGTCAGCTTGACCGGGAGATCATTTTTTTTAACAACCCTGGATGACATATCAATAGTCAGATCTTTAAACTCTAAAACAGGATCATTTTCTTCGGAAACGGAGCTCCTGATGGCTGTCCTGATCCTGGCCAGAAATTCCCCTGTGCGGAAGGGCTTGACCAGATAGTCATTAGCACCATTGTCGAGGGCTCTCACTATATCTTCTTCTGAACTCTGGACACTAAGGATAATAATGGGCTTCATGTACCATTCCCTTAACTTCATCAGCAGGTCATGGCCATTTTCATCGGGCAGCCCAAGGTCCAGGACGATGAGATCTGGGGGATGGTTGGCCGCTATGAGAAGGCCTTCTTTTGCGTTTGAGGCGAGGTGGACGGCATAATTATTTGACTGCAGGGTGATCTCAAGCAGTTTCTGTATCTGCACCTCATCATCGATCACCAATATTACTCCGCTATTCATTGTTCAGGCTATTTAAGAAAGACGTTTCAGCAGGAATCTGAATGATAAACCGGGCTCCCACAGGGTACCTGTTTTCAAGGGTCACCTGTCCGGAATGAGCTTCTACGAACCCCCTTACGATTGACAATCCCAAACCCGTTCCTCCCGGTTTGGAATGTTGAAGCCGGTAAAATTTGTCAAAGACTTTAGCGATCTCATCCTCCGGAAAACCATTGCCGTTATCCTCAACGATGATGGTGCAAAGATCCCTGTCAATGCTGGCCTTAATGATGAGGGTGGACCCGGGTGGAGTATAGACCGCCGCATTACAGGCGAGGTTATAGACTACCTGTTCAATCAATCCACTATCCAGACGAAACAGGGGCAGCCCGTCCTCCATGTCGACGATGACCCTGTGCTGTTGCAAATTGGGTTTCAAACGATCCAGGACCCTGTAAACCAGCTCGGTGAGATCGCACCAGTCCAGGTTCAGCCGGACGAAGCCCGACTCGAGCCTCGACATATTCAGAAGGTTTTCTACCTGTTGGTTGAGCCTCATGGAGGCATCCGAAATCTCATCGAGCAGGCTGATCTGGTTGGCCTCCGTGAGCTTGCTCCTCTCCAGGATCAGGTTATCAGTAGCACCAAGGATGGTCGTAATAGGTGTCCTGAGCTCATGGGAAAGTGAATTCAGGAGGGTGTTATACAGTTTAACCGTATTCGCCTTTTCTTCTTTGTCCCTGGCGATTTTCTCGACCTGCCTGATCTGATGGGTAAGCACCCCGTTGATCATGGCAATGAAAAAGTACATCAGGAACATCAGAATATCTTCTGCTGAATCAATGTGAAGAGAAAAGTGAGGAGGGATAAAAAACAGGTTCAGTATCAGGGCGCTCATGATGGCAGCAGCCAAAACCGGAACGATATCGCATAACATGGCGATGATGGAGACAGAGACCAGCAGAAGCAGAGCCACCACCCTGTGATCAATGTAGCTCGAAAAAAACCAGCTTACAAACGATACAACAATAATGAGCCCCAGGCTGATCACAAGCTGTTTTCTGATACTCCATCTGGAAAGATACAGGTAGTTCATTCACTGCAACTATTGGTGCTGCAAAATTACAGCTGCAAATAAGGGTAAATTGTAAAAAAGAAGGTCCCGGGCATAAATATTTTATAAAGAACCGGGCAATGCAGACCGTGAATAATGATGGAAGCTTGTACTGATCCCCTTCTCCGGGGTTAACGGATTACAATATCCTCGATGACAGTATCCCCGACCATGGCATTAAGCTTCTGTTGCAGCGCAGTCCTTTCGTACATCAATTCATGGCCCAGGGCAGCTGAGTCTACCTCCACGTATAATATCTTATTCTTGATCCTCAGGTTTTTGGTATGTTTTGAGATGACCGGGCCCACTACTTCTTCCCAGGCGTCGATCAGCCTGACCTCATTAAGATGTGATGAAAGCCGGTACTTTTCAAGAAGCTGCCGTATGGCTTCCCTGAGCGGTATCTCATTCGATCTGCTCATCTGGCCGGGGAAGCGACCCCGTCTTCAATGGTGAAAATCCGGTGATCAATATTCACCTGGTTGAATATCTGATAAATACGATCGGCATGGGTATCGGTGATAAAGACCTGCCCGAAGCTGTCTTCTCCCACCAGATGGATCAACTGGTTCACCCGCTTTTCGTCCAGCTTGTCAAACACATCATCAAACAGGAGGATGGGTTTAAACCCTTTGATATTTTTGGTGAACTCGAACTGAGCCAGTTTGAGGGCAATCAGGAAGGACTTTTGCTGGCCCTGGGATCCGAATTTCTTCACCGGGTAACCCGAGATGCTGAACAACAGGTCGTCTTTATGAATGCCTGCCGTGGTATACCTCAGTGCCAGGTCCCGGTTCACCGATTCAGCCAGCAGGTGGGCAAGGTCCTTTTCCTTCAACCTGGAATCATATTGAATATCAACTCTTTCCTTTCCTTCACTCAGAACTTCAAAATACTGTTGGAACATGGGGATAAAGTCGAGCAGGAAATGGGCTCTTCTTTCAAAGATCTCCTGTGCAGGATCAATCATCTGCCGGTTCCAGAGCTCCAGCGATTCAGGACGGAAGTGGGATTCTGCCATCTGTTTCAGCAGGGCGTTTCTTTGTTGAAGGACCTTGTTATAATTCAACAGGTTATCAAGATAGACAGAGTCAAACTGGGAGATGACCCCGTCGAGGTATTTCCTTCTTTCATCGCTGCCCAGGTTGATCAGGTCAGCATCGGCCGGTGATACCATGACCAGGGGAAACAGACCGATGTGGTCGGCCAGGCGTTCATATTCCTTTTTGTTCAACCTGACCACCTTGCGCTGATTCCTTTTCTGAATACAGGAGACGACATCCGTTTTATCCCCGTTCTTCTGATAGTGTCCGTGGATGGCGAAAAAATCCTCTTCATGCCTGATGTTCTGCATGTCCTGAGGATTGAAATAGCTTTTACAGAACGAAAGGTAATAGATCGCGTCGAGGAGGTTGGTCTTCCCCACGCCATTACAGCCTACAAAACAGTTGATCTTCTCCGAAAATTCGAGGTCTGCAGATGGATAATTCTTGAAGTTTGACAGACTCAGCTTTTGCAGGTACATGATCTGACTTCTAAAATCTCAATGGATTACATCTGACAGATTCACCACCATGGTGACATAGTTTGGCGATCCGGCCAGGTGATAGGTGGACCTGGCATAATTGAACTGAAAGTATTTCACCCTGATCCCAAAACCCCAGGAAAACCCTACTGTCGACATTTTTGTATCGACACCCAGCTCCTGGCGGCGCTGGTAATTATAACCCACCCTGAGGCTCAGGCTTTTTGTGGGAATGAATTCCCCGCCGACAATAAAATGCCGGCCGAGGTTATCGAAAAAGTCACCGACTTTATCCTCTTTTATGGGTTCGTTGGTGAGAGGGTCCACTTTTGCGACTGTCGGGTCATCGAAGGAAAGATCATAGCGATCGAGACGGGTATAGATGACCGAATACCGGAAAGGCAGGTGTTTCAGTTTTTTGGAGACTCCCAGGTCCATACGGAAAGGGAAAGGCTCGGTAACCCCGGAGCGGTATGTCTTCATTTGCCTGCCCATGTTCCTGGCCACCAGGGAGACCGTCAGGTCCCTGCCGGGATTGTTGTAACTTCCGGCAACATCCGTGCCGATACCATAGGAAATGTCCCCGTCAAAATTGGAATGGACAAACTTCACAAAAGCCCCTATCGAGAAATTGGAGTCCAAGTCCCTGCCCCAACCCATTTGCAAGGCATATTCCCCTGCCTGGAACTCACCCGTGACCTCACCCGTGGCATCTGCTCTCTTGAACTTCCCATAGTCGATAAACTGAATACCAGACACATAACTCCCAATCTGGGGAATGGTCCCCGAAAGGAAAGCAAAACCGTAGTTCACGTCGGAATAATAATCCACAAAACTGAAAGCCATTCTTTTGTCAATGCCCACGCCGATAAGAGACGGGTTGGCCATGGCAAGGGATACGTCCTGGTCTTTAATGGCAAGCATACTGCCCCCCATGGCTGCGATTCTCGCGGAATTCGTCAGATTCAGAAACTGATAGGTACCGTTTCCGCCAGGCTGAGCTTCAACAAATTGATAATTAATAATTGATAATTGAAAGATAATCAGTAAGATAACGCTTACCTTTCGTATAGGAAGGGATTTGATCATCAATCGGGCTGGTAAGGGAAAACGCATGTGCGAAGGTAATGAAAAGCAGAAAACGGTAGGAAGTGCCTCTTAGTATAAAAAATAACAGCTGACTCCTTCAAAGTATTGCGGGTTTCATGAATTTCATGTAGGTTTGGCGATGTAATACAAGCCGGTCGGAGTATGCCGGCGATTTTTTTCAAAGTATCATATTATGAAACTCTCTTCCAAGCTATTTAAGGGAAAGACCCTGGCCATACTGACCGGAGGCGGTGACACTTCAGCTTTAAACTCAAGCATTGAATCGATCAGGAACCGGGCCTCCATGCTTGGTTTTAAGGTGTATGGCATCCGGAAGGGCTGGAAGGGCCTTCTGGGTGACGGAGACATTCTCGACCTGACCCACCAAGCCTATGACGGGCTTTATGGAGGCACTGCCCTCCGGTCAAGCAGGACCAATCCCTTTCCATCCAAAATGAGCCCTGAGGACAGGGTCCCGCAGGTGTTGAGAAACCTGGAAAGATATCATATTGATGTCCTGGTGAGCATTGGTGGCGACGACACGAATGGTGCCGCCAAACGCTTGTATGAGACACACGGCATCCCGGTGATAGGATTCCCGAAAACCATTGACAACGATCTCAGGACCAGGTCGATGCATCATTACCAGGGAAAGAAAATAGAAGCAGTGCTTTGTCCCGGATTTCCTTCCGCCGCCAAAGCCATCATGGAATTTGCGGCCCGGTTAAAGACTACCGCGGAATCCCATTCAAGGATCATGGTGCTCGAAGTGATGGGAAGAGATGCCGGCTGGCTCACCGGTACGGCGATCTTTGGCGGGGCAGGTTTGTCGCTGGTGCCGGAGATCGAAATGACCAAAGAAAGGAAAGACTTTTTCTTTGAACTGGTCAAAGAAGCTTATCTAGACTCTCCGAAAAAATCGCTGGTCATTCCTGTGTCGGAAGGCGTTCGCTGGTATGATGAAAAAACAGGAAAACTGGACGTGGTCTATGCTTCCTCCGAGCTGGACGAATACGGGCATCCCCGCTTTGGCGGGATCAGCGGGCTTATTGCTTCCGAAATCTCGCAGAGGCTGAAAATCGATGCCCGTGCCCAGATTACCGGTTACTATCCCCGTTCCGGAGAATGCAGCGAATATGACCGCCGACTGACCATGACCCTGGCCGACAAGGTGGTGGACCTTCTCCTGAGGGAACATTTCGGACAGATGCCTGTCATGGAAAAGATCACCTCCTACGTGGAACTGGAAGAGTTTAACACCACCTCCATTGATATGGGCGATGTCGGCAACAAACCCCTGCCGGAATCGTATTTTGATATCAATACCTATACTTTTACCGAGGCCTACAAAGACTTCCTTTCGCATATCCTGGTGAAACCCACTTTTCCCGAGTTTAACTACGACTTCCCTGTGGTGGTACCGGATTAGGAGTAATCGCCGATACCCGTTCCATTGTCCTCATTTTCACCATTTTTTCCAAAATCTGGAAAAAATGGTCATCCTATTGACATAAGGAGTTAATATTATTACTTTTAGAACCAAATTTGGAAAAATCCGGTCCTTGATGAATAAAAAATTACTTCTACTTGGATTCATTTTCATGTTTCCTTTATTGACCAGGGGGATCATTCATGTTTCAATTGCCGACGGAGATTTCCAGGATCCGACCCATTGGTCGACGGGAGTGGTACCCCAAATGGACAATCCCAACGATACCGTCATTGTCTATCACGATATGTTTATACCTCTTAGCGGACAATACCGGCTTCGGGGTTTCCTATATGTTCATTACGGTGCCTCACTGTATACACCGAACCAGTTTCGTATCGACGGCGGGCATGCCGTGGTATGGGGCTACATAGATGTACATAACAATTTATGGCTTGAAAACAATGGCTTGCTTCAAATTTATTACAGTGGTTATGCCTTTGTCGATAATAAGGTCACACAGTCAGGAGGGGAGGTGGAACTGATTGGCGGTACCATTTGCTGGCACAACCTTTGGAAAGGACCTCCACCGCTGGGTGTGGGGGTAACTCTGCATAAGGACTGTTACCTGAGCACAGGTCCTTTAGGCATCGAGCTGGTGAGTTTCAAAGCTGAATGTAACATGGACGCGGTGGAACTTACCTGGATGACGGAGAATGAGGAAAACAACGATCACTTCACCATTGAAAGAAGCCGGGACCTGATCACCTGGGAAAAGGTGGCGGTGGTTCCGGGAATCCTCCATGCATTGGGACCTGTTACCTACCATTATTCCGTCCATCCCCCGGGAGACGGGATCCATTATTACAGACTCTCACAGACCGATACCGACGGCACCCTCACTGTTTATGGAGACCAATGGCTCAGGGAAGCGGATTGCAACTCATCCAATTCCCTGACCGCGTTTCCCAATCCATCGTCTTGTGAATGCACCATCCTTGGCCTGACAAGGGAGACGACCGCTGAGCTTTTTAACATGACCGGTAGAAAAGTGAAAACCTATCATTTAGGGCCGGAACACCCTACCTTTTCTTTCCCTGACCTTGACCCCGGTGTCTACTTCCTGGTCACCTGCTCAGGACAGGCAGTCAAGATTGTTAAAAACTAGCTCATCTACCCTTATGTAACTTTCCACGGTCTATATGAGTATTGTAACTCTAATTCCAGAATCCAACAGGAAAGCAATGAATCTGAAGATATTAAGATTGATATCCCTTCCCATTCTTATTGGTCTGTGTGTTTCCACCGTCTCTGGAATTGATTTACCTTACAATCAGTCATTTAGTTCTGAAGGGATCCCCTCCGGATGGACCCAGCAGGTCGAAGGGGAAGTGACTGACGGGCACTGGTTTACTTCAAACTCCTCACAAGCCGGAGGACAGCCTTATGAGATGAAGATCGACTGGACGTATGAGTACGGAGTTACCCGACTCGTGATGCCTCCCATCGAAACAGACAGTGTTATGGGAATCTTACTGTCCTTCAGACAAAAGCTTAACGACTACAATTACGGGGTGGCATTTAAGATACAGTCCAGTGCCGACGGGGAAAACTGGACCGACGAGAACTGGGTGCATTATTCGGGCACCGGCAACATACCGGCTACCACTACTGCCTTATCCATCAGTCATAACATGGGAGACACCACTTACATCGCCTTTGTGATCATAGGCGATCACTACGAGTTCAACAACTGGATGATCGATGACGTATCCGTGAGCCAGCTGACCGGTTCCCCTGACTGTTCTGCCCTGGTCTACCCCCCCAATGGAAGCGAGAACATCCCTACCAACCTTACATTTTCCTGGACACCCATTCCCCAGGCATATCAATACTGGGTCTATGTAGGGACCGATACCCTTCTTTATGATATTCTCGAAGCCGTACCTTCCAATGCTCAAAATCTTCATATACATTACGGGCTGCTTCCCGGCACCCAGTACTTCTGGAAAATTGTACCCGTCAATGTCTTTGGGTATGCACTCAACTGTGATATCTGGACCTTCACCACCCGTGAAGCAGATACCCTGCCCTTCCAGGAGCAGTTTAACGCAGAGACGCTGCCTGAGGCATGGGTAGAGCAGGATTCAGGGGTGTATTCTGGCTGGTACATCTGGCCGGACAACTATGCCGGGGGAACTCCCAATGAGTTGGAATTTGATTATCAGCCATTGACAGGGAAAGCCCGGTTCATCTCCCCTCCTATAGATGCCAGCGGACAGGCAGGGATACGGGTGGTTTTCAACCAGTATTTTGAGGACGCCGACACCGGGATGCAGATCAGTATACAGAGCAGCACCGACGCTGTCCACTGGACCAATTCAACCTTCATGTACCATTCCGGCAACGGCTCCATCGGACCCGTGCAAGACACCGCCATCATCTCCACCAACCTTTGTGAACACACTTATGTTGCACTGGTCATCGAAGGGAATTTCAATGCATTTTATTATTGGGTGGTGGACAACATCCACATCACCAGCCTGGACCCGGAAACAGGTTCCGTTGAGGGGACCGTAAAGTACAACAACACCTCGTCCACTCCCATGCATCAGACTAAGGTCTACCTTACCGACCTGGGTGATGTGAAGATCGACTCCACGGAGCTTAACGCCCTGGGAGAATTCTCCTTTGCATCGGTGCTTCCCGGTAACTATAAGATCAAGGTCGCCTCCTCCCATGCCTGGGGTGGGGGTAATGCACTGGATGCCCTCCTGGTAATGAAGCACTTTGTGGGGATGACCACGCTGACAGGCATGAAACTCGTTGTGGCTAATGTTGACGGATCCACTTTCGCCAACTCCGTCGATGCCCTCCTGATCATGAAACGTTTTGTTAATATGATCCCCAGTTTTCCTATGGGAAACTGGTATTTTGAAAATCCCCAGATCTCCGTTGAAAGCAACACCGTGACCACGGTTTCCATCAAAGGACTCTGTTTCGGAGATACCGACGGGTCTTTTCTTCCTTAAGATCAAAACTTTCGCCCTTGATTTCTTTTAATCAGAAACCCGATCCCGGCAAGAATCAGGACTTCACCCGCCATAAACAGACCCCATAAAAAATGAGTGGGGACATAACTCTTCAGGATATTTCGCAGGATCATATCTGTCACGGGCGATGAACCTTCTGTGAGCAGATGATGCAGCAATAGAGCGGAGTAGTCCCATATAAAACTGGTAAAGATCACAAACGCTCCCAAGCCGATCAACATCCATTCCCACCGGTTCATCACGGGTTTCAATCCAGCCCGGTCGGCATGCAGGATACAGAAAGCAAGACCAATCATAGTGAGGCTGCAGATGACCGGGGCGAGCACCGGTCCCACCCAGACCACGGGGATGAGAAAGAGAATGTCCCAGGTCAAAAAGGATGACGGCCAGCCGATGAGCCATTTCAACCCAAGGTAATAGACCAGGTCCCAGACGGCAAAGGAAAAGAGAAACCAGGCAAAACGCTGCATCCAGGTCTTCCCGGCTAACATGCCAATGGAGGCCAGCATCACCAACGTCGCTGCTTCCCGGAGCAACTCTATGGAAGCCATGTGCGACGACATCTCAGCCAAAGGAAAGTCGAAACCCTGTGGATAATAAACCTGACGGAGATAGATGACCACAATGGCTTCCAGCAGCCCCATGGCGATGGAGAAGAAGAATATGATGCTCGTCCTGGACAGTTGGTTCATCTTCTATCAGCAAGCAGTAGACTGCGTTAATAATATCACCTGATCATATAACCTACTCTTGCCCGGTAAATTGTTTATCTTAGTATTTTATGACAGTACCATGAAACACCTTCTCTCCGGCAATTACTCTGTAACCGTATAACCCGGGCTTCAAATCCTTTCCATCAATTTCATTTTCCCAGAAACCGCCCGAGCCGGGAAAACTTATTTGACGTACCATGCACCCCATTTCATTTATCAAAGAGATATTGACCATGCCTTCGCATGGAAGAACTGCTTTAAATTTTAAGGATTCATTAAATGGATTCGGATAACAAAGAACCTGCTTTTCAAAAGGATGTTCCGGCAATCCGTTAAATATTGACTCATATTCAATGGCAGCCCAGAAGATCTCATTCACAAACTGGGGGGCAATATGGTCGGTGGCTGCTCCATTAGGGTGACTGTCACCAGGGCCCGTCACATACTGTGGAAGCTCCATGCCGTCGCTTCCCGCGGTCTTATTGAAATAATCAAAGACATATACGTTGGGAGGAAAGGTACCGAAAACGGGGTCCAATCCGGCTGCCAGGGTATCTTTGGCCCAGGTGCAGAACTTTTTTGCCAGCATGGCCTGGGCCGAATTTGTGGAAGTGACTTCCAGGGGCGCATTGGTCCAGATCACAAAAAAATGGTCCGGATGGGACTGCATTACGGTAAGAATGTGCCTCCAGTGCCATTTGTAGTTCATCACCGTCTTGTAGGTCGGGTCGATGGTGTCGGACTCCTGTCCCCAGGAATCTATTTCCGAGGAAGGGAAACATGATTTCACCACGAGGATCTTGTAGTTGTCCAGGTAGTATTGAATGTCAGTAAAACTGGTGTTCCATTCAAAAAACTCATGTTGGGTTGCCCATTCATTGTCGGAGGGTGCCCACCATTCCTCTTCCATACTCACTGCATTATTCCCGGTCAGGTCGTAGAACAGGTTGAAATTGTCCATCTCGTTGGGGATGGTGGTGCCGGAAGTCCCGTCAGGGTTTGGCCCCCAGATATAGGCCCCCGTGGAATGATGAAGGAACATCCCGCTCCGGAAGTATTCCTGTGCCCGAAGCAATGGCATAAAAGTCATCATAACCAAGAGCAAAGTGCCCACTTTTTTCATATCAATAAGATTTATATAACAAAGATAGGAAAATTAGTTTTTTAAAATCCCATATTAACGAATTCACCGAAATTCTCAACACATCAGAACTGAAAGTAGATAAACGGCTGAACCGTCTCTGTCCTCAACTGTATCATGATCTGAATAAACACCACCAGGATGACCACCTTGAGGATGAGGTCTGACCGGTCGTAGCGGCTGCGAATGGCCGTTTTCCAGCGGTTGGGCATGAGCGTGAGGCCAAAACCGAGGAACAGGAACACCAGTAATAAAGGATTCACCAGGGCCAGGCCCTCAAAATAAGCAGGGTCCACCTCAGTGAACATTCGGGTGTACATCATCCAGGTCACGTCGATAGAAGAAGCCCTGAAAGGGACCCAGAGCAGGGATACACAAACAAAGGTAAAGATCCAGGAAGGCAGGGTAAACCATCGCTGAAAGGTACCACCCGGCGTGATCTTCATCGACAACTTATTTAGAATCAATAACATACCATGGGCGCCTCCCCAAAATACGAACTTCCAGTCAGCCCCGTGCCAGAATCCTCCGATCAGCATGGTGAGCAATAAGAACAGCAACTGTAAGGGCACTCCCCTGCGGTTGCCGCCAAAAGAGATGTAGATGTAATCACGAAGCCAGCTGGAAAGCGATATATGCCAGCGACGCCAGAACTGAGTGATGTTATGTGCCTTATAAGGTGAATCGAAGTTCATCTTCAGCCGGAAACCCAGTAAAAGAGCCACTCCAATGGCCATGTCGGTATATCCGCTGAAATCACAGAAGATCTGAAGGGAATAACACAGGGTCGCCATGATTTGCTCGGCACCGGTAAAACCATCGGGAGTAGCAAACACAATATCAGAGTATTGCGCCACAAAGTCAGCTATAATCGCTTTTTTAATGAGTCCTTTGGTGATCAGGTACAAGGCCTCATTCAGGGTCTCCTTCTTTATTTTGAGCCTGGGCTTGAGTTGTGGGATGAAATCCCTGGCCCTGACGATAGGACCTGCCACCAGGTGCGGGAAGAAGGTCATGTAAAGCATATAGTCAAGGAAACCGGGAAGCGCTATCTGTTTTCGGTAGGTATCCACCAGGTAACTGATGGACTGGAAAGTATAAAAAGAGATCCCCACCGGAAGGATCAGGTCGGACAGGGTGTATTTTTCATGGGTGAAGTATCCCAGGTTTTCCAGGAGGAAATTCCTGTATTTGAAGTACATCAGGAAAGACAGACTGAACATGATCCCGGTGAACAGGAGCAGTTTCCGGGCATACGCCTTCTTTTGCCGCTTAATGAGGGTGGAAAAGAGATAATCGAGGGAAACGGTCAGCAGCAGGAGAATGACGAATAATCCACTGGCTTTATAGTAGAAATACAGGCTGAAGATGATGATAAAGACATTTCTGATCTTATTCTTGTGAACCACAAAGGAATAAGCGATCAGGAAGATGGAAAAGATGAACAGGAAAAACCCGGTATGAAAGAGCAAAGGATCTTTGGGATCATGAAGAAAAAGCCTCAGCACCTCCTGCCAATCCATACACTATCTGGGTACTTGTAAGATGATGAGCGGTGAATCGATCTTTTTGGGAGGCAGGGTCGTCCTCCTGGAAAAGTCTATCTTCTTTGAACGGGTTACATAATTGGCCACGCTGTCGAACCAAATCTTTGCAGCCATTCGTGAAGGGTGTCTCCTGTCACTGGCCCTGGCCAGGTTGAGAAGGTGGGAAGGATAAAAATTCCTTCCGATCTGATTTTTCATCACGTCGATGATGCCCCTGTCCTTGGTCCAGGCGGCAGGTCCTATCCAGAAATAATCGACTTTATAGGAGTTGAATTTATTCAGGATGTTGGAAATGTACTTTTGACGGTTCGACAGATCATTGACAAAGAGCTCATTAAGGCCCAGGGCAACCAGTACCATGGTTGGTTTGAACTTCTTAATAAAATAATCAAGGGTATCGGTAATTCCCCATTGTTTGGTGGATGACCCGTACCAGAGTATGGTAGAAACCAGTTGGTGGTGATTTTCTACACAGTAATTATAAACGGGCCCTCTCAGTCCTTCCAGCTGGGAATCACCGATGAGAAGAATTCTTTCATTCACCAGTGAATCATGAGAAGCATACCTCAGGGAAGTGTCGATGGCATTGGGCACGCTGGTATGAGGAATTCTTATGGAATACATGGTATCGGAGGCAGAGATGGCGGTATCGGAGACTGCTCCGGAAACCGGCCATAATGATTGCCTGGGTGTGCTGTCGGGGTCCCCTTCGAGGTTGTCGATCAACAATAAGGAGACTTTATCGGAGGAAGTTGTTCCGAAAAAGGGAAAATTAACCTTCCTTAATTCAAATTTAAGAGACAACCCGCTCATACTCAGCATGAAGAACAGGCCGAAGACCAGCAGCAGTGAAATTCCCAGGGAGAGGATATTCTGTTGTGATCTATTTTTCATCTTTATGCTGTTCTAACATCCATTGAATCACCCCGGCATTCCCGTAAACCGGTTCCCAGCATATATGTCCCTGATCTTCAAAGAGGGTCATCCTGGCTTTGCCTTTCACTTTTTTAATGGCATTCACCATGTCAATGGTCCTGGAAACCTTGACCAGGCGGTCTTTCTTGCCATGAAACGCCCAGATGGGCACGTTTTTCAATTTCGGTGCCTGGGCCAGGTCCCCTCCCCCGCAGATCGGGATAGCCGCAGAAAACTTCCAGGGATAACGCTGCACCAGTTCCCAGGTTCCAAAACCACCCATCGACAAGCCGGTGACATAGATCCTGTTGGTATCTAGCTTGTCACTTACCAGCAGTGAATCGAGCACCTGCACTGCAAAGGCCAGAGGCCAGCCCGGAGAGCTGTCCATGGTATGGGAAGCCGCATTCCACTCTTTATTCACCCATTTTTCATTCTCAGGACACTGGGGGGCCAGAAGACACCAGTGTTCCACCTTCATTTCCTGTAAGGTCTGCAGGATGCGAGGCACGACGCGGCTTACCTGAAGCCTGTTATCATTCCCTCTTTCACCGGCGCCATGAAGAAACAGGATGATGGGTGACTTGACTGTATTGTTGGCAGAGGTGCCGCATTGATAAAGCGTGTAAGGTAATACCCTGGAATCCAAAGCAAAAGAACCCCTGATGGTGTCCACCACCTGAGACGTGGCCTCGGTTGAACGAACCAACAGAAGTACAAAAAGAACCATCAAATATCCCGGCGACCTCATCCTCCTCTTTACGAATAGAAACTTTTATACTGATTTTAATAAATTTTGTTGCCGCAAAACCGCATAAAACAAGGGAAACTTAATCAAGGCTCCCGGTAATCCCCTTCAAGTCTTATCAAACCAATTTTCATTGCCCTTTAAATCAATATAATCAACAGGTTTTATTGTTTGATAAACTTAGAGAAGTACCGATTTCCATCAAACTCTATCATCAAAAGATAGATGCCCTTGCAGAAACTTTCGACAGGAACCGACAGATTCCCAGACCAAAGTCCTTCAGCCTGCAACATCAACTTCCCCTGACCATTGAAGATCCGGTAGGAATTAATCGGTAATTCACCAGGCAGCCTGATATGGAGTTCTTGCTGCACCGGGTTGGGAAAGACCTGTAAAGGAACACCGGCATCCCATGGCGCCGTTGAAGCCACCAGAGCCGGTATCACCATCATGCTGAACATATCCGACTCTCCACAATGGGAAGCGGTCAGTGTGACATTTACGGTATCTGGACCTGAATACACCTTGACCGGGTTTTCCTGGGTTGAAAAGGTCCCATCGCCGAAATCCCAATAATAGCTGCTGGCAAATTCTGAAAGATTGGTAAAGGAAACCTGGTAACCATCCTGACCGCTCCATCCAAACCCTGCTTCAGGAAGGAACTTGCCGACATTCCAGAAAAAGAGGCTGTCGTAGGCTACGCTTGCTGCCGTCATTCTTACGACAGCTGCATCAGCCGGACTTAAGCTATAGTTGCTGGTGATGAGGGCCGGAGACTTGTGAAAGATGGCCGTATAAAAGGAACAGGCTGCCGCATAGGAACCGATGAGAGATGGATGGCTTTCATCGGCCTGGTACAATTCCAGGCCGGGATAGTGATACCGAAGGTATCTCCATACCGGACCCACGGGTGAGACCACCGCGTGGTTGGTATCGGCCATCATCTTATAGCGAAGACGAAGCAGGGAATCCATTCCGGCATAGGTACATACCGGGGGCCAGTTGACACAGTTGCTGGCATCCCCGTTCTTTCTTCCCCAGGTCATGTAAAACATCGTCTTTGCACAGGGATTATAGAGTTTGATCAGGCTGTCGAGCTTCCGGGCATAGGGAAAACAACTGCTCTGAACCTGTGATAAGGGAAATGAGGGGATCTGGCTTTGTTCCTGTAAGACCACCACATCCCAGTTTCCCTGCATGATCTTCGCCAGGGAAGTTGCATCGGTGCAATGCTGCTGGAAGGTATATCCTCCAGGGGTGTTGCTGTCGAAAATAAGGGTATCTTGTGCCGAAAGGGCCAGATCGCTAACCAGCTGCGGAAGGTTATTCACCGCAGTGTAGCTGTTTCCCAGAAACAGCACTCTCTGGGTCTGACTTTGAGCAGGTAAAATACCGCCCATAAATGCAAATAAAACACATAACACTGAATTCCAGGTACTTTTCATTTTTTATTATGAAATTTTTTGCAAAAATAGGAATTGGAAATCAATTTTCACAGTTAAAGACTGATACTTCTCTGTTTCAGTATCACGATGATCCCTATTTCATTAGGAACAATTCACAGGACATGGAGTGGCTCAATGAAGGACTGGTGATGAATGAGAAATATGAATTATATTCGTAACAAATAAATAGATGGACAAAATAAAAACCTTTACCAGCAGTTTGCCTGCCCCATTGATCGAAAGCCTGGACCAATATTCCAGGCAGTTTAAAACTCCAAAGGACAGAATCATTGAGCTGGCTCTGACCGCGTATTTTGATAAAATCAAAGAGGCTTCCTATATCAGGTCCTTTAAAAGCATCTCAGCGGATGCAGAACAGGTGAATCTGGCTGAAGAAGGACTTGAAGAAGTACAATCCATTAAAAAAGGGTTGATGGAGATCCTGACCTACTGATTATTTGATGATCAGCTTTCTTGTTTCAGACAAGCGGTCTCCGATCAGGCGGACAAAATAGATCCCTTTACTCAGCGAAGAGGCGTCGATATTGAGGTATCGGGTGCATTTACCTTCATATACCACGGCCCCCGAAACGTTGAGTATCTGAACATGGCAGGTCTCCGAAGTGTTAGTGGCCAGGCTGACCATAGAGGTAGCAGGGTTGGGATATACGGTCCATCCTATATTGTCCTCACAGGGTACATTGATTCCGGTGGAGGTGACGGGTCGGGCGAGCGTAGCCGCAGCGGCCATATTGGCCTGTATGAAAGTTCTGGCCATCAGGGCAGAATTGAAGCTCGTTCCAATGGTATCGGCGTCGGAATGGATATACGGACTGTAAAACTCTTCATCTTCAAAGGCGAAGATTCCCATAAACCCATGTTCGCCAAATGAATAGTGATCGCTGCCACCCGGTAAATTACAAGGGTATTCCACCACGAAATCAGGAAGGAAAATATCACAGACATCAATGAAAAAATCGACCAGAGGCTGGGCACCGGAACCGGCGTCGAGGTTGGTATGTATGGTATCGTTGCCGTGACGGTACCCTATCATGTCGAGGTTAAAATAGCCCAGGATGTTCATCCCCTGGCCTTCAGCTTCGGCTGCATACGCTTCGCTGCCGAATAGCCCTACCTCCTCACCGGAAAAGGCGCAGAATACCAGTGTTTTCTCAAAAGTATACTGGCTCAGGATACGGGCTATCTCCAATACACCGCAGGTACCGGAGGCATTGTCATCAGCCCCGGGTGCATCGCCCGAAAATGAATACGAATCATAATGACCACCGATCACCACAAATTCATCCGTTGTGACCGAACCTGGAAGGGTGGCAATGACGTTGTCGCTCGGATTCTGTCCTCCCCATGAGGTAAAATCCTGAAAAACAGCATTCAGCCCGTAGGAGGTATATTGGTCTTTGATCCATTGTTGTGCCTGCAGCGCCTGGGTTGACATACAATACCGGGTGCCATAATCCTGAAGGTGCCTGATGTTATCCACCAGCAACACCGTATCGACCTGGCCCATCATGGTATTGATGACCGGAAAGGTATCGACATTGATAACCATTTGAGCATCAGACACCTTATACAGACTGATGACCGATAAAAGGAAGATATAGATTGATTTTTTCATAAGTCCGTTTGTGACTCCAAAATTATCAAAGTTTTTCGTTCATCTTACAATCGCGGGACTTGGTAACAGTGATTTTTATCTGGTATGGGAGAATAATCAGTAATTAGGTAACTGACGTTTCTACGCTAAATGACAAAACATGGATCATCAAATGTCATCCTGAGCGGCGGTGAACGATGACTGTTCATTCTACAGACTGCACCACCAACTGACAGGTATAGCGGCTTTTCTGCTCCAGCAGCAATCTTTTCCGGTGGAGCAGTTCATCGATGATAGCTTGTGTATAATTTCGTATGGTGATCAGTTGCAGGTCCCTGTTGTACCGTACGTCAAACTGCCCGCTCAGGCTTTTTAAAAGGGAGCTTGTTTTCTCTGCCGGATCATCAATACAAACCGAAAAACTGATGGCTGAATTCTGCATCAGGTTGATTTTAATCCCAAGCGAAGAAAAGACTCCAAAGATGGTATGCAGGGCTGATTCCTCCACATAGGAAAAATCCCGGGAAGAGATGGAGAGCAGCCATTGGCCTGTCTTAACGATGTAACAAGGAAGCGGAGTATCCCCTGATCTCCCGAAATCCGAAGGGTGGTCATCGTTCTCACCATACACCAGGGTCCCTGATTCCAAAGGTTCAAGAAAAGACTTGACGTAAAGTGGTATGTGTTTGTTTCTCAGAGGTTTAATTGTATCGGGATGGATGACCCCTGCCCCGTAATACGAAAGTTCGAGGGTCTCTTTATAGGTGATCCGGTCAATCTTCTTTGATCCGGGGAAATACTTGGGATCGGCATTGAGAAGTCCCGGCACATCCTTCCAGATCACCACCTCGTCTGCATCCAGGGCATACGCGAAAATTGCCGCCGTGAAATCGGAACCTTCCCTTCCCAAAGTCGTGGACCTGCCTGAGGCATCAGAACCTATAAAACCTTGCACCACAGCAAGTTCAATCCCGGATCCGGAGAAAAACACCTCCTGTACCTGAGCGATAATGGCCCTGGTGGTGGTATCCCATTCCAGGCGGGCATGACGATGCTTTGAATTGGTCCGGATCAGCGTCCGGGCATCAAGGAGTCGATTGCCATATCCGCTGTAATTCAGGTAATTACTTAAAATGCAGGAAGAAAGAAGCTCTCCGTAGACCACAGTCTGATCATAAAGTTCGTCATAACCATGATCCTTATATTCATTGAACTTATCTTCCAGTTCCTTGAAAAGGACCTCTGTTTCTTTAAAAACCGGATGATCAGATAAAGGAAAAAGATCTTTGATGATGGATTCATGAAACTGCTTCAACTCCCGGAAGACAAGAGAGAAAGATTTCTCTCCTTCCAGCCCGTAATGAAGCAGTTGTTCCAGGCGGTTGGTCGTCTTGCCCATGGCCGATACCACGATGACCAAGGGCCTTTCAGGGTATAATTCCAGGATACGTCCGATATTTCTGATGGCCCCGGCGTCCTTGACAGAAGCCCCACCGAATTTATAAACCTTGAGGTGCATAGCAACAGATGAGATGCATCAAAGGTAGTTAATTGAAGTTTCGCATGTTGTTTCGAGTTCCAATTATAATCGAACAATACTTTACAAAAGAACAGTCATCCTTCGACTCCGCTCAGGATGACGCCTGTTTAGAAAGTTACCGTAAGTAGCATTGTGGATTATAATATTGCTTTGCAAAATGTTGCTTTAGTAACGTTTTGTCTTTTCGTCATCCTGAACGGAGTCGAAGGATGGCTGGTGTAGTGTCATAATAACAAACTAATTTTAGTTTAATATTTTGTTAATTAGTATCAAATGCATCATACAGAGACATGTGAAGCTTCAATAGCTTTAATTATCGTAAGTCTGTAAGAAGATGATGGGCATTTTTCTTCCGGGTTGCCGCCGAATGGCATCTTAACCATCAATTAACGGCGGGGCATGGCGGAATTTTCCCGAACTTTGCAGAAAACAGACCTTCATGAAGACACTGATCCAGTTCATTAATGAGACGCAGCATGATTTTCCGGCCGCCTCCGGAGAATTCAGCCGCCTGCTCAATGACATCGGCATTGCAGCGAAGATCGTTAACCGGGAGATCAACAAGGCAGGGCTGGCAGATATCATGGGTGAATCAGGCCACACCAATGTCCAGGGGGAAGACCAGAAGAAGCTGGACGTATATGCCAACGAGCAGTTCATTGCCGCCTTGAGGTACGGTGGACAGGTATGTGCCCTGGTCTCTGAGGAAAATCAGGAACTCATTGTATTCGACAACGAGACCTCCAATAAAGGCGACTATGTTGTCGCCATCGATCCTCTCGACGGATCTTCCAACATTGAAGTGAACGTCTCCATAGGCACCATTTTCTCCATTTACCGGAGGCTTTCTTCGCCGGGAACCCAGGGAGAAGTCAGGGATCTGCTCCAGCAAGGCACTCAGCTGGTTGCTGCCGGCTATGTGATCTACGGCTCCTCCACCATGCTGGTCTTCACCACGGGAAATGGAGTGAATGGCTTTACTTATGATCCATCCTTCGGCTTGTTCCTTCTCTCCCACCCCGACATGAAAATACCCGATTACGGGAATATCTATTCCATCAACGAGGCCAATTACATTTATTTTCCTGAGGGGGTCAAAGAATACATCCGTTATTGCCAGGAAGACGACAAAGCCACCAAAAGGCCCTACTCCACCCGCTATATTGGTTCCCTGGTTGCTGATTTCCACAGAAACCTGATCCGGGGAGGCATCTACATTTACCCGGGAACCACCAAAAATCCCGACGGGAAGCTCAGGCTGCTCTATGAATGCAATCCCGTGGCTTTTCTGGCCGAACAAGCCGGAGGCAAAGCTTCCGACGGGTTTCACCGCATCCTCGAGATAGAGCCCTATACCATCCACCAGCGCAGCCCGATCTTTGTCGGATCAAAGTTGATGGTGGAAAAGGCCGAGTACTTCATGAACAAATTCTCCAAAAACTTCTGTGAACTGACCTGAGCGAACCCCTGAGCTTTGTCACTGCCTGCCCTTCATACCATCTACAGCCCTTACCGTCTTTGCGACACTTTTCATCCCAAACCCGGTAGAAGATACCATTTCAAAGGACTGGCCGGATCTTTCAGAGGCCTTTTGATCACCCAACTGAAAAAGCAGATCAGGGGGTCCCAGTTATTTGTTCTCTCCGATAAAGAAGAAGCTGCCTATTTCTACAATGACCTTGAGAACCTCCTCGGACAGGCCGATAAGGAATACCGGGAGAAGACCGTGCTGTTTTATCCCACTTCCTACAAGAAACCTTACGAGATAAGCGAGTTCGACAACGCCAACGTTCTCAGCCGTTCAGAAGTCTTATCGAGGCTGACTTCAGGCCACCAGGATCTCATGCTGGTCTCCTACCCCGAAGCACTGGGCGAACAGGTCGTGTCTAAGGCCTACCTACAGCGTTCGATCCTGAAAATCAGCATCAAAGAACAGATTAACCTGGATTTTCTGACCGATGTGTTCCATGAATACGGATTTGAAAGGACCGATTTTGTTATTGAAGCCGGTCAATATTCCATGCGTGGAGGATTGGTGGATGTTTTTTCCTATGCCGATGAGTACCCTTACCGCATTGAATTTGAGGGAGATGAAGTAGCTTCCATCCGGACCTTCGACCCCTCCACACAGCTTTCGAGAGATCATCTGAAGGAGGTGTCGATATTGCCCAACATGCACGACACTCCTGAGGCGGAAAAACGACAGTGCTTTCTTCAATTGCTTGATAACAAAGATCTTATCTGGATCGATGATGTGACCTATGCCCTGGACAAGATCGAGATGGAATTCAAGAAAGCGGTGCAGGCCTACGAACAGAATCAGTCGCCTGTCAGAAGACTGAAACCGGAAGAGCTCTACGTGACCCCTGCCGATTTTGCCCGGCACCTGCAGGCACACCCCGTGGCCGAATTCGGACTTCATTTCTACTTCAGGGATGCGGAGACTTTTGAGTTCAACACCGGCCTCCAACCCCCTTTCCACAAGAACTTTGAACTGCTGCTGGAAACCCTGGAAGATCATTCATCAAAAGGATACCAGAACTTCATCCTGAGTAACAACCCAAAACAAACGGAAAGGCTTCATTCCATCCTGGCTGATCTGTTGCCCAGGACAGAAAGTATCTCCGATAAATACCAGAATATTGATCTCACCCTTCACCAGGGTTTTATCGACCATGACCGGCATATTGCCTGTTTTACCGACCACCAGATCTTCGACCGTTTTCACCGTTTTAAGGTCAGGGACAGCTTCACAGCAAAGGAAACCCTGACCATCAAAGAGTTATACAACCTGAACCCGGGTGATTACATCACCCATATCGATCATGGCGTCGGGCGTTTCGACGGTCTGGAGATCATCGAGAACAACGGGAAAAAGCAGGAGGCCATCCGGTTGTTTTACAAGAACGACGACATCTTGTATGTGAGCATCCACTCCCTTCACAGGATATCCAAGTACGTTGGTAAGGAGGGGACACCTCCCACCCTCGACCGCCTGGGTTCCGGCAGCTGGGCCCGGTTGAAGGAGCGTACCAAAAAGAAAGTCAAGGATATAGCAAAAGACCTGATCAAGTTGTATGCTGAAAGGAGGAGGTCATCAGGTTACCGTTTCCTGGCTGACACCTATCTTCAGCATGAGCTGGAAGCCTCCTTCATGTATGAGGACACCCCTGACCAGGTGAAGGCCACCGTGGACGTGAAAAAGGATATGGAAGCCGACTACCCCATGGACAGGCTGATCTGCGGGGATGTAGGCTTCGGGAAGACGGAGGTGGCCATCAGGGCAGCGTTCAAGGCCGTGACCGACAGCAAGCAGGTGGCCATCCTGGTGCCCACCACCATCCTGGCCCTTCAGCATTACCACACCATACAGGAGCGGCTGGAGAAATTCCCCTGCCGGGTGGATTACCTCAACCGTTTCCGTTCAGGGAAAGAACAGAATGAGGTGATCCGCGACCTGGAAAACGGTAAGATCGACATCCTTGTTGGGACGCACCGGATCCTGAGCGAAGACATCAAGTTCAAGGACCTGGGGCTGCTCATCCTGGATGAGGAGCAGAAGTTCGGGGTGGCAGCCAAAGAGAAACTCAAAAAGATCAAGGTTCATGTAGACACCCTGACCCTGACGGCGACACCCATACCCAGGACCCTGCAGTTCTCGCTCATGGGGGCCAGGGACCTGTCGATCATCACCACTCCCCCACCCAACCGCCAGCCGGTGCAGACCGAGGTTCGGCCTTTCCAGGAAGAGATCATCCGGGATGCCATCTCCTATGAGATCAGCCGGGGCGGACAGGTTTTCTTTGTGCATAACCGCATCCAGAACATACAGGAGGTGGCAGGATTGATCCGGAAATATTGTCCCGATGCGAGGGTGGTCGTGGCACACGGACAGATGGAAGGGCACCAGCTGGAGAAGATCATGATGGGTTTCATCGAAGGGGTCTTTGATGTGCTGGTGGCCACCACCATCATTGAAAGCGGGCTCGACATACCGAATGCAAACACCATTTTCATCAACGATGCCCATCATTACGGCCTCAGCGACCTGCACCAGCTGCGGGGTCGTGTGGGACGATCCAACCGGAAAGCCTTTTGTTACCTGCTTGCTCCCCCTTTGGCTGCTCTGACCGATGAGGCAAGGAAAAGGCTGCAGGCCATCGAAGAGTTTGCCGACCTGGGCGGTGGCTTCAACATTGCGATGAGAGACCTGGACATACGCGGTGCCGGGAATATCCTGGGTGCCGAACAAAGCGGTTTTATTTCCGACATCGGTTTCGAGATGTATCAGAAGATCCTCGATGAGGCCATCCTGGAACTCAAAGAAACCGATTTCCCGGAATTGATGGAATCTGAGTCACACAAAGGTTTCGTCAGGGAATGCACCCTGGAGACAGACCTGGAGGTCCTCATTCCCAACGACTATGTCAACCATATCACCGAACGCCTGCATCTATACAAGGAGTTGGACCACATTGAAGACGAAAACGGGCTGGAGGCTTACCAGGAACGCATGATCGACCGTTTCGGGCCCATACCGCCCGAGGTCAGTCGTTTGTTCCAGGCGGTAAGACTACGGTGGGTCGCCAAAGAGGCCGGTTTTGAGAAGCTGGTGATCCGTAACCAGATGATGACCGGTTATTTCATTCCAAATCCTGAAAGTGCTTATTATCAATCCGATATCTTTACAGACATCCTGAAATATGTGCAGACCCACCCATCCCGCTGCGGGATGAAAGAAGGCAACGAAAAGTTATCACTGACATTCAGGAACATACCCAGCCTGCAGGAAGCCCTGGAGGTGATGAGAGCGTTGAGCAGCGGGCAGACCCCCACAACGGATCATTGCGCTAAAGGAAACTAACATTGTACCATTCTCTTAATCCACAAGATTCAATCCATTTAGGTAAAAGTTCTATATTATTACTAATCAGCAATATAAAAATTCAACCGACGACTCCTACCTCGTAGAGGTTATCTACCTGTAGCACAGAGTCAGCCGGTTGAATATTTCCCCTCCCCGTTTTAATCTCAATCGAAGAAACAACCTTTGTGGGGAGGGGCAAGGGGAGGGTAAGTTAGACAGGACCTTCCCACCCCCTGCCCCCTCCCTGGCAACAACATGTTCCATCGTTACTGAAGGACCGGGAGGGGGATTCTTCTGTGCCGTTTGCTTATCTACAGATAGATAACCCCTATGGGGTATTCATTTGGACTATGGATGATTGATTCTGCTAAATGAGTAAGGATGGCATGTTATCGGATAACAGTTCTCCCATAAAGCTTCCAAGTTCATGAACTTAAAATATTGATATCCTCTGAATCAGTGGTATAAAAATCTGTCAGACGAAAGGAGACACCAGGTAGGGTTATTGATCTTGTTTTCGTCAATGGGACCCCCAATATTTTTTTCAACCACACCAGGCACAACAGGTACATGAGTATCCAATTGGCAGAGTACCGTACTTTTTTGTTAATTCTATTGCTACCTCTTGCTTCTATTGCGGTGTTAATCTCGCCATCAAGGAGCAATACACTATACAGAATGGATAATCAGAAGCAAATTTAGGCCCGAGGCATCCAGCGTACATAAGTAATCCTCATACATCATTGTTTATCAATAAGATAATCTATTAATCGGAAAAAGTAATGAAAACAGGATGAAGCCCTTTATTTTCTTCAGTCCAGGAATACTTCTCCTTTGTAGAGGCTAATGGAAAATGCGGGTTCGGGAATAGAGGCCGGGGCAATAAGCATACTCAAAAACATCTTGACATTTTATATATTTTTTAGTACCTTTGAGAATTGTTACCAAGTTCTTTATTATTCAATGTCAAAATTATTGATAATGAAGGCTTCAAAACACATCAGGTCATTCCTCTTTTGGGCTATCTCCGTCCTTGACACTACAATGGTTGTAGAGAGAGAGAGAGAGAGAGAATTAGATCTCCAGATTGGTACATTGTACCTTTTTAATAGGCAACTTTAAGAAAATCAGACCTATTAATCACAAATAAGAACACTTTGTCTAATTCTAAAACCATTAAAATGAGAAACAACATCTTTTTAAGTTCAGTAATATGCCTCTTTTTTTTTTCTGGTGTCTTTCACCCTTTCAGCACAGCCGATAAGAAGGATAGGCATTAAAGTCAATGACCAATGTAAGACCAACTGTACAGCACCAATTACTTTTGGAGCAGAAGCACATATTGATGATGATGTTGATTGTATAGCAATAGATTATGCATCAAGTATTCCCGAAGGAACATTTTGGTTGTATTTTCCTGATTGTGACCTAACTCCCGAGGAGACAATCACAATCTATATATATACTTGGGATGCAAGTTGGAATATGTGCTGCTTGGGATATTACGAAGGACATTGGCATTATTGGGGTGAGGAGTACTATGTTGATTTGGAAAACTACTAATGCAACAAAAAACTTGATAATCTGTCCAATATCAAAAACCAACCTTTTTGTAAGAGGCTGTCTCATAAGTCTGAAAATGCTTCGACTCCGCTCAGCATGACCTCTGATTATCAATGTTTTGTCATATTGAGCGTAGTCGAAATATTGACAAAACAATAATTGTGGGAAAGCCTCTTCAATAGTTTTTTAGCCATGAAAATAAAATCATTGATTATTTTATTGCATTTTTTATCGGTGCTATTTTTGAACGCTTTATTTCCACAACAAGTCATTACCTGGCAAAACCATACCTCTTACAGAGGGGTCTGCCAGATTTTGGATCTGGATACATCTGTCATGCTTAGTACGCATGGTGGCCTGGCCAGCATTAACACGTCGACTTTCCAAGTATGGTACTGGAATAAATCGAACTCAGGGCTCAACAGCGACCAGATCCTTTGTCTTGAAAGGGACTCGACCGGCGCCGTATGGATCGGTACCGACTGCGGATTGACCATCTGGTATGGCAATACCTGGACCAATTACACTCCCCAGAATTCAGCTCTGACCACCTCGACGGTGACATCGCTTCGCTATTCCAAAGATGTTGAAGCCATGTTTGTGGGTCTGGATGACGGCAATGTGATCCGTATCGACTCCGCCGGCTGGAACTTTATAACAGGCAATACCATTCTTCATCCACAGAGCGGCGTTTACAGCCTGGCCATCGCTTCTTCCGGTCATGTATGGGCAGCTACGCACTCTTATGGGGTATACCATTTTGACGGGACTGACTGGCAGGTGTTCAATTCATCAAACGCAGGTCTTGTGAATCATATCGGGGGTGTGGCCATTGACAGCAGCGGCATGGTCTGGATTTCCAACATCATCAAACTATCAAAATATAATGGGACTGCCTGGACACATTACTTCGCAGGCCCGTTAGCTCCAGGCGGATTCAGCCATGTCAGCGTGGGTCCTGACCAGAAAATCTGGATCAGCACTGTTTCTGGGCTTATCAGCTTCAACGGGGTAAATTTCGCCGCTCATCCTGCGAATTCCCTTCTTACCAATGCTTTTATACAGTACCACCTGGTACGGAAAAATTTGACGGCCTGGACAGCTCCACAATACTATGGAACGGATTACATCCAGGGGACCGTGGTCACCAATTTCCCATTGACACCCGGATTGTGCTCGGGTGAAATTCGTGATTTGGATTTTGAAAAATCCTCGCACCGGGTATGGTGCGCCAACGGGTGGGCGGGCAAGAAGGTTTTTGCCGCTATGTACAATGATACGATTTGGGAGAATATTACACCTCAGAATTCGCCCATCGATACTGCCATTATCAGCGCTATAGCTGTTGACACCAATTTTACCGTTTACCTCGGTACGGAAACCGAAGGCTTATATGTTTTGCAGGGAAACAACTGGACCCACTTCACCGGATCCAACAGCAACATGAGCATGGACCATATCTCAGCACTTGCCATCGATAAAAACAACCACTTGCTGCTGGGGTACTACTATGGTATGGTACAACTCATGGACAGTGTCAATTTTATCACACTGATCCAGACACCGGCCATCCACAATAAAATAAACCATATTGAGCCTATTAACAGCAACGCTTTCTGGGTAGCCACCGACACATCCGGAATGCTGTGGTGCAATTACAGTTCCTTTAATGTCCTTAACACGAACAACACCGGAATTCCATCCAACCATGTAGAGGACATTATTAGTACAGGAATTGGCCAATGCTGGATAGCAACCGATCAGGGCCTGGCCTTTCTGAACGGTTCGAATTGGACCGTATTCAATACCCTTAACTCCGGACTGCCGGAGGATCATGTAACATCAATTACCATTGCTCATGACAGTGATATCTGGATCGGGACCTACCAAAGCGGGGTAGCGGTTTTTGACGGCAACTCCTGGAGCACTTACAATGAATGTAATTCACCACTCTGTTGTAACGATATTAATGTAATCGGGACAGGTCCTGACGGAAGGATCTACATAGGAACCCAGGACGGGTTGAATATTGTTAAGATTGACAATATTATAGAGGTACCTGCCAGACCTGAATCTGTTTCCGTTAGAGTTTATCCTAACCCGGCAACGAAATTTATCCGGTTCGAAATTTCATTATCCTATCCATCAGTCATTGAACTATCTATATTTAACTCACTGACACAGAGGATATATCACAAAACTATGATTGGTTCTAAGTCCGGGAGCATGGTTCTGGAAGTGGATTTTACCAATCTTTCAAATCCATTTCCTTCCGGAGTCTATTTTTATCATCTGGGTGGAAATTTTAACCCTGTTTCAGGTAAAATGGTGGTTTTGAAAAATTGATAATTGATAATTGATATTTTGCAATACAAGAAATAAAGTACTGACTGACTGTCGACTGCGGACTGCGGACCGTTGACAATGGAAGGATTAAAACCACATTAGAAGCACTCGAAAGCAATAGGATTAATATTATGACACAGAATGAATTAACAAAAGATTACGGTACTCTGCCGAAAGGATACTCATGCACCTATTGTGCCTAGTGTGGTTGAAAGAAATATTGGGTATCCCATTGACGAAAACAGGAAAAAAGCAGCATCAGGAATTCTCGAGGTCAGAATGTCAAATTACGAACCGAGAAATCAAAGGTCATAATGTCGACTGCAGACTGCGGACTGAAAAAACCTCTATCTATCTGGAAAAGACGAGGCGCTGCCCTTTGGACGTTTCATTGAAAGTGCCGTTATCGTAAACGAGTTTACCGTTCACAAAGGTCAGACGGACTTCCGACCGTAAGGTGATGCCTTCCAGGGGTGACCATCCGCATTTATAGAGTATGTTGTCTTTGCTGACCTTCCAGTTGGTGTCGGGATCGACCACTGCCAGGTCGGCCCAAAAGCCCTCCCTGAGAAAGCCTCTCTTCTGGATTCCGAAGAGGAGGGCAGGGTTATGGCACATCTTCTCCACTATCTTCTCCATGGTGATCACGCCCTGGTGATAGAACTCCATCATGGCGACCAGGGAATGCTGAATAAAAGGAGCACCTGAAGGCGCCTGGAAATAGGGTTTTGCCTTCTCCTCGAGGGTATGGGGCGCATGATCGGTGGCGATCACGTCCAGTTTGTTTTCCATCATCGCTTTGAAGAGTGCCTGCCTGTCGAGCTCACTTTTGATGGAAGGGTTCCATTTGATCAGGTTGCCTTTCTTGATGTAGTCTGCCTCGTTGTACCAGAGATGATGCACGCAAACCTCGGCGGTGATCTTTTTCTCGGCGAGCGGAACAGAGCCATCGAGCAATGAAAGTTCCTTTGCCGAAGACACATGGATCAGATGGAAACGGGTGCCATGCTTTCTGGCCAGTTCAACCGCTTTAGACGAAGAACGGTAACAGGCCTCGTCGGAACGGATCTTGGAGTGATACTGCACCGCGATATTATTTCCATACCGCTGGCGGTACAGTTCTGCATTTTGTTTGATGATCGCATCATCTTCACAATGGGCAGCAATGAGGACCGGTGACTCTGCAAAAAGCCGTTCGAGTGCTTCTTCATTGTCAACCAACAGATTACCTGTTGAAGAACCCATAAAGACCTTGACACCGCAAACCTTTTTCCGGTCCACTTTCCTGATTTCCTCAATATTGCTGTTGGAGGCACCGAGGTAAAAAGAATAGTTGGCCAGGGATTTCTGGGAGGCAAGCTCGTACTTCTGTTCGAGCAGCTCCAGGGTGGTACAGGCTGGCAGGGTGTTGGGCATGTCCATAAAGCTGGTGACTCCCCCTGCGACGGCTGCCTTGCTTTCGGTATAGAGATCACCCTTCTGGGTCAGCCCCGGTTCCCTGAAATGGACCTGGTCATCGATGACACCGGGTATCAGGAAATCGCCCTGAAGATCCAGCACCTTGATCTTTTTGTCTTTAATTTCAGGCATTTTGGAACCGTTGTTCCGGTAGATCTTGTTGATGCGGCCATCTTTGATCAGCATGGCACCTTCAAAGATCCTGCCCTCGTTTACTGCTTTAAAGTTCTTGAGGAGATAATTCATCCGGGAAAAGCCCTGTTAAGATAAACGACGATATTTTTTGAACCAGCTCTGGACTTTGAGAGTGATCACTCCGATGATGGCTTCCTTGAAGATCCCTTTCGACATCTTGGAGGTCCCTTCGGTCCGGTCGGTAAAGATGATGGGCACTTCCCTGATCTTAAAACCCAGTTTCCAGGCCGTGAACTTCATCTCAATCTGGAAGGCATAGCCAATAAACCGGATCTCCGAAAAGTCGATGGCTTTCAGCACAGCGGAAGTATAACACTTGAACCCTGCCGTGGTATCCTGGACCGGCAGGCCGGTGACCATCCTGACATATTTGGAGGCAAAATAAGACATCAGCACTCTCCCCATGGGCCAGTTGACTACGTTGACCCCATTAATATACCTGGAACCGATGGCAAGGTCGGCCCCTTCCCTTTTGCAGCAATCGTAAAGGCGGGGGAGGTCTTCGGGATTGTGAGAAAAATCAGCATCCATCTCGAAGATATACTCGTAACCCCTGAGAAGGGCCCATTTGAAACCATGAATGTACGCGGTGCCCAATCCCAGTTTTCCTTTCCTTTCTTCCATATACAGGCGGTCGGGAAATTCTTCCATTAAACGTTTGACAATCTGAGCGGTACCATCAGGAGAATTGTCTTCGACGATGAGCACATCGAAGGGCATGGGAAGGGAAAAGACCTTCCGTATCATCCTTTCAATATTCTCCTTTTCGTTGTAAGTGGGAATGATGACTACACTATCGTTCACGGGATGGTATTATGAAGGTGCAAAGATAGGGAATTCCTCAAAACGAAAAACAAGGCTTTTAAATTGTCAGGATAACCCTGAAAGTGGATGTGGAAATGAGGACACGAAGAGGTAAAAACTCGCTGAAGATTTCTTACCTTTGTGGTGGATAACAAAAAATCATGTCATGAAAAAACGGTTTACTTTATCTTTATTTGTTTTATTATCAATAGCTTATACCTCTATGCAGGCACAAAGCATCGTCTTCTCAAGCGGGTTTGAGAACTGGAACGGGAATACCCCCACTGGCTGGATGGGTTTTCGAAGTAACATAGCAGCCGACAGTGTCCTTCAATATTCTGCCAATGTCCATGGAGGCAGTTATGCCGTGGAACTTAAAAATCCCGCCACCGGTCATAAAAGATTTTCCACCCAGGATGTGGCGGTCGACAGCGGCACCACTTACACCATTAATTTCTGGGTCAGAGGGCAGGGAAACATTCGTACTGGATTGTTCGACGGCAGGGCTACTTCTTCCGGTTATGCCACTTACAACTCTTACATTAACGTGAACTCGACCACCTGGATTTTTCAAACCCAGGATATCGTTTGCGTTCAGGACACCTCCCTCGGACAGTTCATCTTTTCTGTCCAATCCACGGTTGCTGCGGGTGATCATATTCAGATCGATGATGTCACCATCACCGAACCGGGAGCAGCTGTTCCGACTGTTACCATCACTGCACCTGTTGAGGGTTCAACGGTGTATGCCACCTCTGCTCTTATACAGTTCACGGTGAACAACTTTATCATCGGAAACCCGGGAACCGGCATCGACGGGCACGTCCATTATTATCTCGATGGAAATGCCATGGGAATGATCTACGCAGTCAACCCGGTACCCCTCACCGGTCTCAGCGTCGGAAACCATGTGGTGGTCCTTCAGCTGGTTGACAACAGTAACACACCTCTGGTACCCAACCGGGCCGACACAGTGAATTTCGTGGTCAACCTGAACCCGCCTGGTTTGCACACAATCTATGATGTGCAGTACACCCAGGATGTGAGTGGAAACTCCCCCCTGATGGATTCCGTCGTTTCCGTCTATGGCATTGTGACAGGCACCCATTCAGCGGGTTATTTCATCCAGGATGGCGACGGAGCCTGGAACGGGGTGTATGTGTATGATCCTGTGAACCATCCTGCCCTTGGCGACAGCGTGATCGTCAGGGGGATCGTCGCGGAATATTACAACCTCACTGAAATAAAGTCAGTAAGCAGCTTCAGCATCATTTCCTCAGGAAACCAGCAGCCGACGCCCGCCGTGACCGACTGTGCCGGAGTGAATGCAGAGGAAAACGAAGGAGTGCTCGTCACAGCCCATCATGTCACCTGTACTGTCACCAACGCCGGATTTGGGATGTGGAAGATTGAAGATCAAAGTGATACGGCTAAAGTGCATAATCTGATGTATGCTTATTCACCGGTATTGAACGAGATGTATGATGTGACCGGGCCGGTATATTACTCCTTTAACGAAGCCCGCGTGGAACCGAGAAGTTCCGCCGACGTGGTGGTGATCACCGGTATCGGCAACAGCACCGTACATCAAGATGCGGTCATCTTGTACCCCAACCCTGCCAACGGGGAAATTCATCTGAACGGCATGAAAGATGCTCTCTCCCTGATGATTACGAATATGGCAGGCCAGCTTGTCCTCCAGACTGCAGCTGACGGGCTGGATGAGATGACACTGGACATCCAATCCCTGGAACCCGGAAACTACTTCGTGAAGATCACCGGAAAGCAGGGTGAGACCCAGGTGAAAGGGTTTATTAAAGAATAAGGGAAAGGGACTCAATCCCCCTCAGGGGATGGAGTCCCTGGATTTTTTGCATCCTTCCTTTCAAGAGGGACTCCATCCCCTGGGGGGGGATTGAGTCCCTGGATTTTTTGCATCCTTCCTTTCAAGAGGGACTCCATCCCCTGGGGGGGGATTGAGTCCCTGGATTTTTTGCATCCTTCCTTTCAAGAGGGACTCCATCCCCTGAGGGGGATTGAGTCCCTCTGATTTTATAGAAAATCACAAAATATATTTCGTATATTTGTGGTTGTGCGTCAGGGTAATTAGTTGGATGGTATCAACCAATTCCCACTAACATGGAAACACGGAACCTGGAAAGAGAAGCTGTCTTGCAAAACCTTAGAATTTTCATTTTATCGGTCGCCCTCCTTTTCACCTGCTGCAAGTCATTTTCTCAATGGGGTTTTATTGAAAAGGAATGTGGAATTGATTCTTCCACTCCATACGAATATTTCAACTACTCATTACCACACTACGACTATTATCGTTTGTACCACGGCAATACCCTCATCGCATCACAGGGTCAGGATTACGGTCCCGCATACAGAGGTGAGATTCTAAAATGCATTAATGATAATTGGGGGATATTTATCTCTTACTGTGAGAGCGGTCACTTTTTCGATGTTTTTAAACTGAATGGAGATTATGTTAATGTGCTTGGAGCCCAATTAGGTCCGCCATTTTATTATGAACTATTCATTGTCAACGAACATACGGCGTACTTTTTCTGTGGTGATGGTTATTATATATATATTTACAAGTTTACTGATTATTTACCACTGAAAATCCTGATCAACAGTGCCCCAACGGGCACCATTGTTCATGATACCATACCTGGGACACCGCTATGTCCAGGGTTGTCTGAATTGAACTTCTGCACTCACAGTTCCGGTGACAGTCTTAAATATAAAATCATCATTCATTCCAGCGATTCTCTTAACAGTTGTCAGAATATCAATGTGCCGGAATGCAGGATGTATCCGAATCCTGTCATTAGTGACTTGTTTATTGAAATGAATGAGGCAGGCCATCTTGAGATCATGAATATTCATGGGCAATTAATTGAGAACCATAATCTTACCAAGAAAACCAATAAGCTGGACCTTGCTGATCTGCCAGTTGGAGTGTATCTGTTAAGGATCAAGACCCAAAATGGGATTGCCACAAGGAAACTGATCAAACAATGATTCAGGGACTCCATCCCACTTGAGAAAGGGACTCAATCCCCCCTCAGGGGATTGAGTCCCTGGATTTTTCAAAACAGTCCAAAGCAGAAGAACTCCATCCCACTTGAGAAAGGGACTCCATCCCCTGAGGGGGATTGAGTCCCTGGTCTGTTACTTTTTCTCTTTGAGGAGGAAAATATAAACCGGGAAATGGTCGCTGTAGCCGCCGAGGTACACTCCGGCAGCGTGGGTCCGGTCGGGATATCCTTTAAAAGCACCTTCCTTCTGTGCCAGGAAAGGACGGTTGAAAACTTTTGCCTTCCAAAACTTAAAAGTGGAACTGTCATCACCCAGCAAGGCCCCGGAGATGATGATCTGGTCGAACAGGCTCCATGAATCGCGGTATGCCAGGCTCCCGAGACCTTCTTTGACATACATCCGGTACATGGGATTAAAAAGATCCTTCTTACCCGTTTGCTCCGGTTTCTTTTGAGCTCTCAGCTCTTTTAAGAGACTGTTATCGGTCGGATTATCATTGAGGTCACCCATGACGACGATTTTTGCCCCGGGTTCTTTGTTCATGAGGGAGTCGACAATGGACCTGGTCAGCCGGGCCGCCGCATCCCTGAGGGGTGCTGAGGCTGCTTCCCCTCCGCTCCTGGAAGGCCAGTGGTTGACAATCACATGGATAGGCTCACCGTCGAGAAGACCGCTCACCACCAGCTGGTCACGGGTAAACCAGTCAGGCCGGTCGGGCATCGATAAACGGAGAGATGCCGTATGGGTCACGGTAAAATGGTCTTTACGGTACAGCAGTCCCACATCAACGCCACGCCGGTCGGGTGAATCATAATGAACGATCTCGTACCCCGACTGGTCCATGGGAGGAGTCTTCACCAGGTCTTCCAGCACCTTACGGTTCTCTATCTCCGAAACCCCGATCAACACCGGTCCGCCCGAAATCATCTCATCTCCTATCTGAGGGATGACCTGGGCCATGTTCCTCAGCTTGGAAAGGTATTTACCTGAATTCCATTCGTTCTTACCGGCAGGAAGATATTCTTCATCATTTTTTAAAGGATCATTAACCGTGTCGAAAAGATTTTCAAGATTATAAAAGGCGATGCAACCCACCCTGTATTGTTTCTCCTGGGCCCTGGCAGGCACATTGCCCAGCCATACCCAGCCTAACAGAGCCAAGCTTATCATTAACGTCTTACGAGCCATGTTGAAAAGTATTATCTTGGCACAAAGGTAATCACTACCATGGATTTCCTTAATTTTGCCCATTCACATTCTCATTTTAACCTGATGAAGAATCTTCTACTCCTCTTCTTCGCATTCCTTTTGACATCCAGCCTTTGGGCCCAGCAGCAGCAGGTCAGGGGTACTGTGACCGATGCAGGGAATGGCAAGCCGCTTCCCGGCGTCGTGATCACCTATGGCAGTCAAACCATTACATCTGGTCCCGACGGCAGTTTCACCTTCTTGTCACCAGGACAGTCGTCGTTCACCCTCAGTTTCTCCCAGGAAGGGTACGAGGTCAGGCAGGTGCAGGTCAACATGCCGGTCACCACTCCCCTGGCTGTCGAGATGAAGGCCACCGCTCTCTCCAGGGAGACCGCGGGTCTTTCGGATGTGTCCATGGCTTCCATCGACAATGAATCGGACAACCAGGGCCAGTATATCTCCGGGCTCCTGCATTCGACCAGCGACATCTTTGTCTCCACCGCCGGTTATACCCTAGGTGCCGCCTACTACCGGGTGAGAGGTTATGACTCTGAAAATTCTGCGGTATTCATGAATGGCATCCTTGTCAACGACCCTGAAAACGGGAGACCCAGCTGGTCGGAATGGGGAGGGCTGAATGATGCCACCAGGAACAAGGAGGTCATCAATGGTCTCTTGCCTGCCTCCTATGGGTTTGGTGACCTTGGCGGCTCCACCTTCATCTCCACCCGTGCATCACAGTTCAGCAAACAATCGAAATTCTCCTACTCCCTCACCAATAAGGCATACCGCCAGAGGCTCATGTACACCTTCTCCACCGGCCTGATGAAAAACAACTGGGCTTTCGCCTTCAGTCTCTCCAGAAGATGGGCGGAAGAAGGGTATGTGGAAGGCACTTTTTATGATTCCTGGGCCTATTTCCTTTCAGCCGAAAAGAAATTCACCGACAGACACAGCCTTAACTTCACCGTTTATGCCTCACCCACTGTAAGAGGCATGCAAGGCGGATCGACCCAGGAGGTGTATGACCTAACCGATAACCGTTACTACAACCCCAACTGGGGCTACCAGGAGGGTAATAAAAGGAATGCCAAGGTCAGGAAGGCCCATGAGCCTATGTTCATCCTCAACGACTACTGGAAACCGGACGAAAAGACCCGTATCACCAATTCCATCGGTTTCAGTTTCGGGAGATACGGCACTACGGCACTCAACTGGTACAACGCCCGCGACCCGAGGCCTGACTATTACCGCTATCTCCCCAGCTATGAGACCGACCCGGCCGTGGTGGCCGCCATGACTAATGCCTGGCAAAACGATGAACAACATCAGCAGATTGACTGGAACTCTCTGTACCAGATCAACTACCTCAATAACCTGCAAGGGGCCCAGTCCAGCTATATCGTGGAAGAAAGAAGAGAGGACCGTACCCAGCTCAACTACAATCTGTTGGTCAACAGGGAGATCAACCAGCACCTGCAGGTGAGCGGAGGCGTGGATGCCAGCTGGTACACCTCCCACCATTTTAAAGTGGTGGATGACCTGCTGGGAGGAAAATACTGGAAAGATATAGACCAGTTCTCCCAGCGTGACTTTTCCATGGACACCGTCATCCTCCAGAACGACCTGCTCAATCCCAACCGTGTCATCGGTGAAGGAGATATCTTCGGTTATGACTACCTGATCCGGGTGAACACTTTCAACGTATGGGCCCAGGCTGAATTCAGCTATAACCACTTCGACTTTTATGTCAGCCTCAAACAAAATACCACTAAGTTCTGGAGAGACGGTAATATGATGAACGGAAGGGCGCCGGAGAACTCATACGGGAAATCCGGCACCAGGACTTTCAATGACCCGGGCGTCAAAGCCGGGGTCACCTATAAGATCACCGGTCATCATTTTCTTCAGACTAACTTTTTATACCAGACCAAAGCTCCTCTGGCGAGAAATTCTTTTGTATCCCAGTATATTAAGAACACTTATGCCAAAGACCTTACCAGTGAGACCGACCTGAGTGCCGACCTCAGCTACATCTTCAGGAGTGACTGGCTGAATGCCAGGCTCACCGGCTACCATACCGTCTTCACTGACCAGTGCGACCTGATGAGCTACTATCATGATGATTACCTGACCTTTGTAAACATGTCGCTGACTGGCATTGATAAGATCCACCAGGGCATGGAACTGGGTGTGGAATGGAAAGCCACCAAAGCACTCAGCCT
>CAZSDK010000007.1:110729-137059 GCA_964605655.1 uncultured Bacteroidales bacterium | reverse complement strand
AACCCCTGCGGGGTTGTGGATGTCATGGGGGGCGATTGGCCCCGGATTTCATCCGGGGTTATTCAGGTTCAACCCCTTCGGGGTTTATTGGCCAGGGACTCCATCCCGGAGTCATCACAAAAGTTTTCGTTTTTCCCAGGAGAGCCGGGATTGAGTCCCTGGTTCTTCTCCCGGGAATGCCGGGCCGTTAGTGTATGTACACCTCCAGGATCTTTACGAAAGGCCTGGGTATGATTCCCAGGGAATCGATCAGCGCAGGAACCAGGACGGCCTCGCCCTTAGCTACATCCACCTTGCCGTCATTATAAAACAGGGAGAAACTGCCTTCCAAACACAGGTAAATCACGAAGGAGTCGAGTTCTGAATAGTCCTTCTTTAAGGACTGACGTGTCGAGATCAGGTTGGTGACAAAAGGTACCGACTGTATCAGCGGCGTCGTGCCGTTTTCTTTAACCTGATATTCGGTTTTATAATGAGCAGGGATTTCAAAGTCAATGGCTTCCATTGCCAACTCGGTATGCAGCTCCCTGGAATGGCCTTTGGCATCGGTACGGTCCCAGTCATAGATACGATAGGTAATGTCGGACGTCTGCTGGATCTCCGCAAGGAGGATCCCGGCTCCCAGAGCATGCACCCTGCCGGCAGGAGTGAACAGTACATCTCCGCCCGTCACTTTCTCTTTATGAAGGATGTCTCTGATTTTCTTCTGCGATAGTTGGTACATAAACTCCTCTGGAGAAACCTTCCTTTCAAAACCGGTGATAATCTCGGCATCGGGCTCTGCCTCCATAATGTACCACATCTCTGTCTTTCCCCTCGAACCATGCCGTTTCCTGGCCAGGATATCGTTAGGATGAACCTGGACCGACAGGTAATCACCGGAATCAATCAGTTTTACCAGTATGGGAAATTCATCGCCGAATTCATCGTACACCTTATCACCTACCAGGTCGCCCATATAAACTTCAACCAGTTCGTTCAGTTCATTATCCTTTAAAAAGCCCTCAGATACCATCGTCTGGTTGCCCTGCACCCCTGATAAGACCCAGGCTTCCCCGCAATTTTTCAACTTCCCCGCCTCCTTCAGGAAAGAACCTATCTTGGTCCCTCCCCATATCTTCTCCATCAGCAGGGGCTTGAATTTCAGGGGGTAAATCTCGCTCATGTCTGTTATTTTGATGCCAAAATAAGGATAAAGGACCATGTAACAACAGGAACAAAGAGGAAATCATAAAAAGATTTTGAGTGTTGGTGGTAAATGCGTACTTTTGTCAAGGTAATAATCTTTCTTGTTATTGATAATCAGATTATTACTGGAATTATTCACTTAATTGAGATGCTGAAATGGACGATGGACCTGCGAGTAAATCGGACATAATCGTGTAACCCGCGGGAGAATGTTTCGCATCTGTGGCATTCTTCCGTAAAAGAAGGGAGGATGTGCCATGACCACCATCAACACTTTTTATCTCAGCCATATCATAGGCACCAGGGTCATTTCCACGCATCGTAAGGTCGTGGGGAAACTTGAAGATCTTGTGGTTGATACTAACTATGTCAGACCCAAGGTGATCGCTGCCAGGGTGAAGTTCGGTCGTCAACCGCTGATCATTGATTTCAGTCATCTCACGGTGACCAAACACCTGGGCCGTTACCAGATCCAATGCAGTCATATTGAGGAGTATAACGTACCTCAGGAAAACACCCTCTACCTGGTCAAGCATGTTCTTGACAAGCAGATCGTCGATATTGACGGCAGAAAACTGGAGCGGGTCAACGATCTGAGGCTCGCTTTCTTTTCCAATGGTCTTTATGTGGTGGCAGTGGATGTGGGTATGGAAGGGTTGCTGAGGCGGCTTTCGGTCGCCAAGCCCATCAACCAGTCGCTGAAGGCCATCGGGAAAAGCCTTCCCAGCAAGCTGATCCTCTGGGATGATGTGGCTGCCATCGGTCCTTCCATGGAAGGGATCAAGCTCGCCAAAGAGCACAGCAAACTGGATACCCTGCATCCCTCTGACCTGGCAGATATTCTTGAGGATCTCGACCATAAGACGCAGCTCGCAGTCTTCTCTGCCCTGGATGAGGAGAAAGCCGCCGATGTGCTGGAGGAAATGGAAACGGAAGCACAGATCAATGTGCTGGAGGGACTTTCTGTTGAGAAAGCGGCCGATGTGCTCGAGAAAATGCCTGCCGATGAAGTGGCCGACATCCTCGATGACCTGGAAAAGGAAAAAGCCGAGGAGCTGCTGAGTGAAATGGAAGACGAGGCCCGGGAGGAAGTCAGGGAACTCATGGAATATCCTGACAACAGCGTGGGCAGCCTGATGAGTACCGATTTTTTCTCTTTCAACGAGAATATGACAGTCGAACAGACCCTGGCAGAGCTCAGGAAGCTGAAACCCCCGTCGGACACCATCTACTATCTGTATGTTCTTGATAATCAAGAACGCCTTGTTGCCACGGTTTCACTAAGGGACCTTATTGTCTCCGAACCCGAGGTCATGCTTAACCAGATCATGAACCGAAAGGTGATCAAAGTGGTGGATACCGAACGTATCGACAGCCTGGCAGAGATCATCTCCAAATACAACCTGATAGCCATTCCAGTGATCAATGCAGAGCAGATCATGGTGGGCATGGTCATCATCGACGACGTGGTCTTCACGCTTTTAAAGACCAGGAAAAGAACCGTACTTAAGGAAGATTAATAAAATGTAGCACATGATTGCCCTTCGTCAGCAACGAAAACTGAGCCTGTGGAGGAGAATGGCGATCTTTTTTGCCATCCTCGGTCCGGGCATCATTACCGGGAGTGTTGACAATGATGCAGGAGGAATTACTACTTACTCCATAGCCGGGGCCTTGTATGGTTATCAGCTGTTGTGGACGCTCATCCCTGCCTTTGTGGTCCTGGCAGTGGTTCAGGAGATGAATGCGAGGATGGGAATTGTGACTGGCAAGGGATTGGCTGACCTGATCAGGGAGAACACTGGCGTGAAAGCTACTTTCTTTATCTTCCTCGGACTGCTGATCGCCGACCTTGGCAACACCACCACGGAATTTGCCGGTGTGGCCGGAAGTATGCAGGTCTTCGGTATCAGCAAATACATTGCTGTTCCCCTGGTAGGCATGGCGGTATGGCTGCTGGCTGTGAAGGGGACATATAAATTTGTTGAACGTATATTCTTGATATTCAGTTTATTTCTGTTGACTTATGTGGTGTCTGCTGTCATGGGAAAACCCGACTGGAATGAAATAGGCAGGTCAGTAATAAAACCGAATGTCGACTTCGACCTGTTATATCTTACCATGGTCATCGGTTTGATTGGTACAACCATTGCGCCCTGGATGCAGTTTTATATGCAATCAGCTGTCATTGAAAAAGGATTGAAGACAGAAGATTATAAGTACACGGTGGTTGATGTCATTATTGGCTGTATTGCTACCGTGGTGGTTGCTTTTTTCATCATCGTGGCCTGCGGTAGCACCTTGTTTCCCAACGGCGTTCATATTAACGAGGCCAAAGATGCAGCGTTCTCACTCAAGCCCCTGGCCGGTGCATTCGCCGCCCAGATCTTTGCCTTTGGCCTGTTTGTTGCCTCAGTGTTTTCTGCCACCATTCTTCCGGTAGCATCCTCCTTTTATATCTGCCAGGCCTTTGGTTTTGAGGCCGGTATCGATAAGAAGTTCAGGGAGGCTCCGCAGTTTTATTCCCTCTTTACCTTCATGTTGGTGATCTCCATGGGCATCATATTGATACCCGGGGCTCCGCTCATCACCATCACCCTGTGGTCTCAGGTGTTGAACGGAGTGCTGCTTCCTGTTGTCCTGGTGAGCATGATGCTCCTGATCAACAACGAAGAGATCATGGGAACCTATACCAACAAACCCTGGCAGAACATCATCGGATGGTCGACAGTGGTCATTTTAGTTGGTTTATCATTAAGTTTGTTAGTTTTACGTTTTTTTGAATAAAGCTTATGATCATCATTGGAATTACAGGTACCCTGGGTGCAGGGAAAGGCACCATCGTCGATTACCTGAAGAAGCAGAAGGGTTTTCTGCATTTCAGTGTGAGAGACTATCTGATCCAGGAGATCGAAAAAAGGGGGATGAAGGTGGACCGCGACAGTATGGTCAAGGTGGCGAATGAGTTGCGGGCACAACATTCTCCGGCCTATATGGCAGAGGTACTCTACGAAAAGGCAAAGAAAGCAGGTAAGAACTGCATCATTGAGTCTATCAGGACAGAAGGGGAAATCACGGCCCTGAGAAAGATGGGTGTATTTTATCTCTTTGCCGTGGATGCCGATCCTCTGATAAGGTACAACCGGATCCAGGAACGCGGGAGTGAGACGGACAAGGTCTCTTTTGAGACGTTCGTGAAGAATGAGGAGAGGGAGATGGAAAATGAGGATCCCACGCATCAGAACCTCGGGCTTTGCATCAGTCTTGCCGATGTGGTGTTTATGAATAACGGGACGAAAGAAGATCTCTATAACCAGGTGGAACTGGAGTTGTTACACATTATAAAGTAAGGATTCATGGAACCACAGGAAGAATATAGGAGGCCGACCTGGGATGAGTACTTTATGGAAGTGGCTCATACCATTGCCAAAAGAGCGACCTGTGACAGGGGTCGAAGCGGTTGTGTCATCGCAAGGGACCGGCAGATCCTGGTAACAGGGTATGTAGGGTCGCCGGTCGGACTGCCACATTGTGATGAAGTAGGGCATCTGATGAAAAAGGTGATCCACGAAGATGACCGGGTCACACTGCATTGCATGAGGACAGTCCATGCAGAGCAGAATGCCATCTGCCAGGCTGCTAAGTTGGGTGTCTCTCTCGATGGTGCCACACTCTATTGCAGGATGACTCCCTGCAGGACCTGTGCCATGCTCATCATCAACTGTGGTATCAGAAGGGTGGTCTGTGAGTTTCGATATCATACCGGCCAGGAATCGGAAGACATGTTCAAGATGGCAGACATCGAACTGCTTTATGTCAATGAGGAGATACTGAGATATCGTGACCAGGAAGAAATGAAATCTGTTTAACCCTCCCTCTGAACCAACTGTCTCAGCAACTCTCTGACATCAAAAAGATGGAAGGTCTGGCAGATGACCAGGATAACGACCACCACCAGCACCCATCTGACGAAATTCACGCCCCAGTTCACTGCGAAGCGGGTAGCCAGCCAGGCACCCAGCACATTGCCCACCGCATGGATCAAACCAATCTTGTAGTTGACCTGACCAAAGGCCATGAAAAGAATCAGGTTGAAAGGCACATACAACAGTACGATCCAGACTTTAAAGGCATTGGCTCTCAGCAAATCATAACCGGACCCAAGCACCAGGGCCGCCAAAAGGTAATAACCTACTCCGACATAGATCAACCCTCCATAAAGACCTATGAAGAAAAAGGCCAGCATCTGACCCCAGCCAGGTCTGAGTTGTATGACACTGTCTTTTCCTTTAAGCCATCGCGCCGGCTTATAAATGACAAAGACCAGCATCACCATCATGGAGACGGCGAGGATCAGTTCAAAGGTCCTTGGGTTGATATCCAGAGCCCACCATGTACCTATTATTGAACCAATAGTGGTAGGGATTCCCAGTATGGTTGCCCGCTTGAAGTCAAGGGTATTGGATTGCCGGAATCCCATGCTGCTGGTGAAGGTCTGGAAGACCACTGCCAGGCGGTTGGTCCCGTTGGCAAGCTGGGGAGGCATGCCCAGAAGCATGAAAAGGGAGAGAGAAATAATGGTGCCGCCTCCAGCAAGAGTATTGATGAACCCTACCAGTAACCCGGAGGAGATCAGGATCAGTATCAGATACCACGACATCAGCGGGAATGTTTAAGTCGTGAATGATGGTGCCCGTAAGTGAAATAAAGCACCAGTCCGATGACCAGCCACACCAGGAAGCGCAGCCAGTTGGTGATGCCGAGTTCCGACATAAGGAAAAGGTTGGTGATCAGACCTGCAACAGGAATCAATGACCATTGTCTTATAATGCCGAAAACGGTGATAATAGCAGCGACCACCAAAAATATCAGGGTCGGGATCTGATGTTTGAAGCTATCCCAGCTTTGAAGATATTCATCCGGTTGAAAGAAGGAATAAGAGGACTCCGGGGTCTTGCCATTGGTGAGCACAAGAAGCAGCACCACCAGTATCCAGGCCGGAGGAAGCCAGTACCTGCTGTTGTAATAGGGTATCCGGAATGACTTTCGGTCTTTCTGCTGGAACATCTCTTTGGGTACCAGGAGCACACCACCCGATACCAGTACAAAAGCAAACAGGGTCCCGATACTCGTAAGATCGGTCACCTCCGTCAGGTTCAGGAAGAGGGAGGGTATGGCCACCGTCAGACCGGTGATGATGGTCGAGAACCAGGGTGTCTTGTATTTTCGGTGGATACGGCTGAAAATCGGCGGTAAGAGTCCGTCACGGCTCATACTCATCCATATCCTGGGCTGCCCGATCTGGAAAACCAGCAATACACTGGCCATGGCGATGATAGCACTGAATGCGATGATTCCGGAGAACCTGGAAAGATGCACTTTTTCGAAGGCAAAAGCCAGGGGATCGCCCACACCCAGCTCGCTGTAATGCACCATACCCGTGAGTATCAGGCTGATGACAACATAGAGCACGGTGGTGATCACCAGGGAATAGATCATGGCCTTAGGGAGATCTCTTTGTGGGTTCCGGCTTTCTTCAGCCGTGGTGGAAATGGCATCAAACCCTATATAGGCAAAGAAAACGCCTGATACGCCCTTGAGCACTCCTGCTACACCATTAGGTGCAAAAGGGTCCCAGTTTCCAGGGTTCACATAGAACGCACCCACACCTATGAAACACAGTAGGATGACCAGTTTCAACAACACCATGATGTTTCCTGCGACCTTGGACTCGTAAATCCCGATATATACCAGCGAGCTGATAAACAATACTATGGCGAAGGCGGGCAGGTCGAAGATGATACGGAGCCCTCCTACATTAGGAGCCTGAAGCCAGGCTAAATAGGATTCCTGCTGCCGGAAGGTCAGCTCCTGAAGCGGGTGCCCCTGGGTCAGTAACTCACTCACCTCCCTGAAGCCTCTGGAAGCGGAGAGATAATCGATGGAAAGGTAATAAGGGACATGGATACCTACACCCTTGACCAGTGAAGTAAAATACTCCGACCAGGAGATGGCGACTGCGATGTTCCCAATGGCATATTCCATGATCAGATCCCATCCGATGATCCAGGCGATGAGCTCACCGAAGCTGGCATAGGCGTATGTGTATGCACTGCCGCTGATAGGGATGGCAGATGCAAACTGGGCATAACACATGGCCGAGAACCCGCAGGCGATGGCTGTGAAGACGAACAGCAGGCTCACAGCAGGACCTCCATGGGAGGCTGCTCCACCAATAGTGCTGAATATCCCTGCACCAACTATCGCTGCTATCCCCAGCGCGGTGAGATCACGCACCGAAAGATTCTTTTTTAGCTGGCGGTCAAGGTCCTGCTGTCTGGCAGCATCTTTGAGTATGCCTTCAAGAGACTTTCTGCGGAACAGATCCATCAGGAAGGTTTGGAATTACAGAAAGCGAAAATAGGAAAATTACCGGTCTGCGACCATCGACAAGGCTTCCTTGACCATGGAATCTTTATCAAAGCCGCATTCCTTCTGTAGTTCAGTGACTGTCCCCTGTTCAATGAATCGGTCTGGGATTCCAAGTACAGTGACTTCAACTTTATGTTGATGCTGATTGATGAACTCCAGGATGGCACTGCCGAGTCCTCCTTTGACACAGCCATCCTCCACGGTGATGATCTTGTGATGTTTGCTGCAGATCTGGTGAAGGACATCCTCATCCAGGGGTTTCAGGAAGCGGGCATCAAGGTGAAGGCAGGAGATATTCCTTGACTCCAGTTCATTGCAGGCAAGGGCCACTTCATTTCCCACGGGTCCCAGGCTGATAAAGGCCAGGTCCTTGCCTTCGCGAAGTATTTGTGCCTTCCCGATGGTGAGTTTTTCAAAAGGCGTTTCCCAGTTTGCCATCACGCCCTGGCCTTTCGGGTATCTGATGACGAAAGGGCCTTTGGGATCAATCTGGGCCGTGTACATCAGGTTTCTGAGTTCCTTCTCATTCAGAGGAGAGGCGATGACCAGGTCCGGGATTGGCCTGAGGTAGGCCAGGTCATAGACCCCATGATGGGTTGCGCCGTCTTCCCCAACAAGACCACCCCTGTCGAGACAAAAGATCACAGGCAGCTTCTGCAGGGCAACGTCATGGATCAACTGGTCATAACCACGTTGCATAAATGTCGAATAAATATTACAGAAAGGGATCATCCCTGCGATGGCAAGGCCTGCCGAGAAGGTCACGGCATGTTGTTCGGCAATGCCAACATCGAAGACCCGTTCCGGCATGACCTGCATCATCAGGTTGAGGGAACAACCTGTGGGCATGGCGGGAGTGATACCGAGTATTTTAGGGTTGGCACGGGCCAACTCAATGATGGTCTTTCCAAAAACCACCTGGTACTTGGGTGGTTGACCGGTTTTGGCTTCCTTGACCAGCTGACCGGTTTCCTTATTAAAAATCCCGGGAGAATGATAGGTTGTCTGGTCCTGTTCCGCTTTCATGAACCCTTTCCCTTTGGTGGTGATCACATGTAGCAGCTTGGGACCCGGTATTGCTTTCAGGTCGTGAAGCAGGCGGGTCAGTCTCACCACGTCATGCCCGTCGACAGGGCCGAAATACCTGAAGTTGAATGCCTCGAAAAGGTTACTTCTCTTGAGGATGGAGGTTTTGAGTGCGTTCCCGATCTGTTTGACCACAGCCCTGGAGTTGGCACCGTATCGCGTTTGACCTCCCATGAGTTTCCATATCTTGTCTCTCAGACGGTTATAGGCCCTGGATGTGGTGATGTCAGTAAGGTACTTGTTGATGGCACCCTCATTTTTATCGATGGCAATGCCGTTGTCGTTAAGGATGACAAGAATATTGGCATTGGACACACCAGCATTGTTCAGTGCTTCCATGGCCATGCCACCCGTCATCGCCCCATCACCTATCACCGCGATATGGTTACGGTCAGCCTCACCTGAAAGACGGGCTGCGACGGCCATTCCAAGCGCGGCAGAAATAGAGGTGGAAGAATGACCTACGCCGAAGGAATCATATTCACTTTCGGAGATTCTGGGGAAACCGCTGATCCCTTTATAGGTGCGGTTGGTATGGAACATCTCCCTCCTGCCGGTGAGTATCTTGTGGGCATAAGCCTGGTGGCCTACGTCCCAGATGATGCGGTCGTGAGGGGTATTGAAAACATAATGAAGGGCTACGGTAAGCTCCACCACACCCAGGCTGGCCCCCAGATGACCCGGGTTGGCTGAAATAATATCGATAATAAACTGACGGAGCTCAGTGCACAGTTGTGTCAACTCCTCTTCTTTCAGCTTCCTCAGATCAGAGGGGAATTGGATACCAGATAAAAGGTTGCCGGTTGTGGGTGACATGGCAGACAGGTTTTCCGGGATCAGAGAAATCCCAGCTCCAGTTTGGCGGCTTCCGACATCATGCTCATTTCCCAGGGAGGATCGAAAACCAGTTCGATATCTACACCCTTGACATGATCCAGGACCAGCAGCCGCTCCCTTACCTCAATGGGAAGGCTTTCGGCAACTGGGCAATTGGGGGAGGTCAGGGTCATTACTATGGTGATATAGTTGTCGTCAGAGATCCGGATCTCGTAAACGAGTCCCAGTTCATAAATATTCACAGGGATTTCCGGGTCATAAATGCTGCTCAGCGTTTCCCTGATCTGCACCTCCAACAGTTGTCTCTGATCGATCTCGCCCATAAATGTCTATTGTCCTTTCGATTTGGCCTGGAAAGCCAGCGCAAAGAGTTTCATTTGCTTGATCATGGAATTCAAACCATTGGAACGGGTGGGGGAAAGATGTTCACGCAGGCCGATGGTCTCAACAAAACCAAGGTCGGATTCAAGAATATCCTCTGGTCTTTGTCCGGAAAGCACCCTGATCAATAAGGTGACAATGCCTTTGGTGATCACCGCGTCGCTGTCGGCAGTAAAATGTACCAATCCATCTTTGAAATCAGCCTGAAGCCAGACCCTCGACTGACAGCCGGAGATCAGGTACTGATCGGTCCGGTAAACGTCATCAATCTTTGGCAGATCTTTTCCCATCTCAATCAGGTAATTGTACCTGTCCATCCAGTCTTCAAACTGTGAAAATTCCCCAATGATCTGTTCTTCAATTTCCCTGATCTTCATCTCTGCCACGCTTCTAAATTGCAAAAGTAATAAGCCTTTCGGAATATGAAAGAAAAATTACAGAAACATCTGTATGACCTTGCGGGAGGCGTCTGCCAGAAGGTCGATTTCCTCTTTGGTGTTGTACAAGGCAAAAGAGACGCGGATGGTGCCTTGTATTCCCAGTCGTTGCATCAGGGGCTGTGCACAGTGGTTCCCTGTCCTAAGGGCAAAACCCAGTTTGTCGAGGATGGTACCCATATCGTAAGGATGGATGCCATCAGGAAGAAAGGAGATGACGCCGGCCCTGTGAAGGGGCTGGCCAATGATCTTTATTTCGGGTATTTTCACAAGTTGTTCCAGGGCATAGTGCATCAATTTCTGTTCATAGGTCTCAATCTGGTCCAGCCCGAAAGTTTCCAGCCAGGTGAGCGCGGCATCCAGTCCCAAGGTATCAGAAACACTGGGCGTTCCCGCTTCAAACTTAAAGGGCAGTTCGTTGTAGGTCGTTTTCTCAAAACGGACCTCGCTGATCATCTCCCCTCCACCCTGGTAAGGCGGCATGGCGTCCAGCCAGGATTCTTTGCCGTAAAGAACACCAATGCCCATAGGTCCGTAAATCTTATGTCCCGAGAAACAATAAAAATCAGCATCCAGGTCACGGACATCCACCCTGGCATGAGCCACTGCCTGCGCACCATCAACCAACACAGGTATGCCATGAAGGTGAGCACTCTTTATCATGGTCTTGATATCCACCACGGTCCCCAGGGCGTTGGAGACATGAGTGATCGCCACCATCTTTACCTTCTCTGAAAGTAAACGGTGGTAAGCGTCCATATCTATTTCTCCCTGATCGGTGATAGGGATGACCTCCAGCCTCGCTTCCTTTTCCTCGCAGACGAACTGCCAGGGCACGATGTTAGAATGATGTTCCAGGTTGGATACCAGGATGATATCTCCTTTCTCTATGAACTTACGTCCGTATGAGGAGGCTACCAGGTTGATAGATTCGGTGGTCCCCCGGGTGAAGATGATCTCGTGGCTATGGGCAGCATTCAGAAAATCACGGATGTGCGTTCTGGCGTGCTCATGTTCCGTGGTTGCCTGCTGGCTGAGATAATGCACGCCCCTGTGGATGTTGCTGTTGGTGGTCTTATAATAACGTTCGATGGCTTCGATGACGGCCAGCGGCTTTTGAGTGGTCGCCGCATTGTCGAGATAGACCAGCGGTTTGCCATATACCTTCTGGTGAAGGATGGGGAAGTCTTTTCTTATAGTATCGACAGGTATGGACATTTCCCTTTTATATCTTGTTCATATCTATCTCAAAAACCGGGGCACGGGTGGCATTACAATCGAGTATGCACTGGTCACAGATGGAGAGTTCTCCGCGAAGCCGTCGGTATACCATCTCATCAATCTGATGCCTGACGGGATGTATCCTGATCTTGTTGATGACATCTGCGGCAAAAGCGTACATCAGCAACATCCGGGAAGTGTCTTCCCGTATCCCTCTGGATCGCATGTAAAACATGGATTCAGGGTCGAGCTGACCGATGGTGGCACCATGGCTGCACTTCACATCATCGGCATAGATCTCCAGCTGAGGCTGTGTGTACACAGTAGCTTTGTCGGTAAGAAGTATGTTCTTGTTATTTTGATAGGCCTGGGTCCTCTGGGAATCCTTACGAACCATGATATGCCCGTTGAAAACCGCGGTGGCCTGGTCGTCGAGAATGCCTTTATACAGCTGGTTGCTGGTGCAATCGGGGTGTTGATGGTCGACAGAAATGAAATTATCGATATGCTGGACCTTGTCGGCCAGGTAGAGGCCGTTGAGCTGCACCTCGCTGCCGCTGCCTGCCAGGGCAACGTGAAGGTTGTTCCTGACGATGCCCCCGTTGAGGGTGATGACATTAGATGACAGCCTGCTGTGCGCTGCCTGGTGGAAGTAGGTGGAGGTCACCTGGGTGGACTCGTTATCCTTATTTTGAAGCTTGTAGTGGTCCATGAAGGCGTCCTCGCCGATATAAACCTCTGATACTGAGTTGACAAAGCTGGCTTTGTGATGCACCGAGTGATCACAGTGGACCAGCTGCAACTGGGAGTTCTTTCCCAGGATGATCAGGTTCCTGGGCTGGATGATCTCATTGTCGGTGATGTTGATGATGTTGACGATCTGGATGGTCTGTTCAAAGCGGATCCCATCGGGGATGTAGATAAAGATGCCATCCATGGCAAAGGCCGTATTCAGTGCATTGAGACCATGATCCTTGTATGGCGCAAGCTTTGTATAATAGGGTTCCACGAGCTCCGGGACCTCCTTCATGGCTTTCATCAGGCTGCCATAGATGGTGCCGTCGGGAAGCCGGATCAGGTCATCTCCCTGACCGGTGAACCATCCGTTCAGGAGAGTCAGGAGGAGGGTGTCGAGATGGTGGATGTCGCACCTGAAGATCTGGCTCACATCTTCTTTCTCAGCAGGAGGATGAAAATGATACTGGTAGGTCGTCGTGAGGGTCTTGTCAAAGCTGGTATGGCGCCATGCCTCCAGTTTTTGGTGGGGGAAGCCGGTCTGCCTGAAACATTGAGCTGCTTCCTGCCTGATCTGATGAAAGAAGGGGGATTCTCCCTCCAGTGACGGCATCAGCTCCTGCCCATAAGCATTCATGAGCCATTCGGGGAGAGTGATGCCGGCCAGTGTACTTTCCGTTTTCATGGTGCTGTTTATAAATCACCGTTCTTTAACCACTCATAACCTTTCTCCTCCAGCTCCAGGGCCAGCTCTTTTCTTCCCGACTTCACGATCCTTCCTTCAAATAACACATGCACGAAGTCCGGCACGATATAGTCGAGCAGTCGCTGGTAGTGGGTGATGACGATAAAGGCGTTATCGGGCCTCTTTAAGGCATTCACGCCGTTAGCGACCACCTTCAGGGCATCGATGTCGAGTCCTGAATCCGTCTCATCCAGGATGGCCAGGGTTGGCTCCAGCATGGCCATCTGGAAGATCTCGTTTTTCTTCTTCTCACCACCCGAAAAGCCCTCGTTCACCGAGCGGTTAGTGAGCTTCGACTGTATGTCGACGAGCTTCTTTTTCTGCTCCATCAGTGCCAGGAACTCATTGGCAGTGAGCGGGTCCAGGCCTTTGTATTTCCTTTGTTCATTTACCGCCGTCTTCATGAAGTTGGTCATGCTCACGCCGGGAATCTCCACCGGGTACTGGAATCCCAGAAAGATGCCTTCGCAGGCACGCTCTTCGGTGGAGAGACCCAGAAGGTCCCTGCCCTGGTAAAGTACCTCTCCTTCGGTGACTTCGAAAATATCCTTTCCCGCGATGACGGAAGCCAGCGTGCTCTTTCCCGTTCCGTTCGGACCCATGATGGCATGCACCTCACCCGGTTTGACTTCCAGGTTCATCCCTTTGATGATCTCTTTGTTGTGGATGGAGACATGCAGGTTTTTGATCGATAGCATAGCAGTAGTTTATGGTGATAATGAGATCTGAAATTGATTTAATAGGCTCATTTTAAAAGAAATGATTTGTTGACATCAGCCCACGCTGCCTTCCAGGCTGACGGAGAGCAGTTTTTGTGCTTCCACGGCAAACTCCATCGGGAGTTTGTTCAGCACTTCCTTGGCATAACCGTTCACGATGAGCCCGATGGCACTTTCAGCGTTGATGCCTCTTTGCTTGCAATAAAACAGCTGGTCGTCTGATATTTTAGATGTTGTTGCCTCATGTTCGATGATGCTGCTTTTATTTTCCGCCTTGATATACGGGAAGGTATGGGCTCCGCAGCGGTCGCCGAGAAGCAGGGAATCACATTGTGAAAAGTTCCGGGAGTTCTCGGCTTTTCTACCCATCCTCACCAATCCGCGGTAAGAGTTGTTGCTGAAACCTGAGGAGATCCCTTTGGAGATGATGGTGCTTTTGGTATTCTTCCCCAGGTGGATCATTTTGGTCCCTGTGTCGGCCTGCTGGTAGTTGTTGGTCACTGCCACGGAATAGAACTCCCCGACGGAATGGTCGCCCAGAAGGATGACGGAAGGGTATTTCCAGGTGATGGCCGAGCCCGTCTCTACCTGGGTCCAGGAGATCTTGGAGTGGTTTCCTCTACAAATGCCTCTTTTGGTGACGAAGTTATAGATGCCCCCTTCGCCTTTCTTGTTTCCGGGGTACCAGTTCTGTACCGTTGAGTACTTGACTTCGGCGTCTTTCATGGCGATAATTTCCACCACCGCTGCATGGAGCTGGTTTTCATCACGCATAGGGGCAGTACATCCTTCCATATAGCTCACATAGGCGCCTTCGTCGGCGACGATAAGTGTCCTTTCAAATTGTCCGGTGCCTGCGGCGTTGATCCTGAAATAGGTTGACAGTTCTATGGGGCATCGGACCCCTTTAGGGATATAGCAGAAGGAGCCGTCGGTGAAGACAGCCGAGTTAAGGGTGGCAAAGAAGTTGTCGCCATAAGGTACCGCCATGCCCATATACTGTTTCACCAGGTCCGGGTGTTTCTTCACGGCTTCGCTGAAAGAGCAGAAGATGATGCCCAGTTTGGAAAGCGTTTCCGAGAAGGTCGTTTTCACCGAGACACTGTCGATGACGGCGTCGACGGCCACCCCGCTGAGCCTTTTCTGTTCCTCCAGCGAGATCCCCAGCTTCTCGAAGGTCTTGAGCAGCTCCGGGTCTACCTCATCGAGACTCTGAAGCTCCTTTTTGGGTATGGGGGCTGCATAATAGATGATATCCTGGTAGTTGATGGGAGGATGATGCAGATGGGCCCATCCGGGTTCCGTCATCTCGAGCCATTTGCGGTAGGATTTCAGCCTGAACTCCAGCAGCCACTCAGGCTCCTCCTTTTTAGCGGAGATATACCGTATGATGTCCTCGTTCAGCCCCTTCGGGGCGGTTTCCATGTCGATCTCCGTGACGAAACCGTATTTATATTCTCCCGAGGTTACTTCCGACAATATGTGGTCCTGTTCCTTTTCCAATGCCTGTCCTCCCTGATTTTGAGTTGGTAACGCAAAAGTACTGAAACTTTGCAGAGGTGAAGCCCTGTTACAGCTTCTTCTTTCACCTGTTATTTAACAATTCAGGTACCGAAAAGTTTGATTAGCTGAATGGAAGCGGGATGCGGGATAGAGCAGTGGGCAGTCTGCCACTTTTGAACCCTGATCTCTAGTTTCGTAATGTACATTCTGATTTCGGAAATCTTTCTTCTTTTCACCGCAGAAATAGAGACGCTGAAATGGTGATGCAATTGACAGTTGGTGGTTGTCAGTAGTATATCGTTCATAATTAACAATATACATTATCAATCGTCAATTATCAACTTTTACCTCGTAGAGGTCACATCCCTGTAGCCGGAAGTACGTGAATAAAGATTCCCCCTCCCCGTCAGGAAGCATCATTGAAACCATCCGTTTCCCGGGAGGGGGGCAGGGGGGTGGGTTGGGTCCCATGAATTCTCGCAACCTCGCATCCTCGCCTTCTTGCGATTTTGTTCAGAAGATATTGAAAACCAATAGCTTCTAAAGTGTTTATTTACCACTTTAGGCACTTAAGGTATTGAAGATGTGATGTTTACCGCAGAGACACAGAGGCGCAGAGTAGAACCTGGCATTGTAATCGGATGACGATATTTGAGTTCCCCCCCCAAGTGGGGGACCAGGGTTGGTTTTCTGTTAGCTTGCATCAGGTAATTGGCAAATCCATCCACAGGATTTCATGTTATTGTCATTCCTTATCAGATAGTATCGCCATGGTCATTCTTGTTTTATTAAACTTGTAGATATAGTTAATTAGATTTAATTTTATAAAAAAAAAGCGACCCGGGTAAACCGGGCCACTTTAAATGTTTTCACAACGGAAAAACGTTCCTTATTGTGATTCGCTTCAGATTGTAGAGCAAAGATAATAAGAATATAGCGAAAGTCAATCATAAAATTGCTTGGTATGAAAAAGATTTTAGGTCTTGACCTCGGTGTGGCCTCCATTGGATGGGCACTTATCTCGGAGGATGATGAAAGGAAACCGATTGATATTCTGGGAATGGGTTGTCGAATCATACCGTATTCCGGTACCGAGGACGATGATTTTTCCAAAGGTTCAGGGGAGTCCAAGTGCAGCCAGAGGACCCAGAAAAGAACCATGAGGAAGGGTTATGACCGGTATCAGCTTCGAAAAGCCTACCTGAAAGATAAACTGACACGCCTTAACATGATGCCAGGAAGAGATTTGTTTAAACTGGATGCCATCAGCCTGTATCAATTGCGGGAAAAGGCTCTAAATGAAAGGATCGAACTCACTGAACTCGGGCGTATTTTCTTTCACCTGAATCAGAAAAGAGGGTACCGCCACTCCAGGCAGGACAATTCATCAGATCCCGGGCAGAAGGAATATGTTGCTCAGGTGAATTCAAGGTTTGATGCCATAAAAAAAGAAGGACTGACGGTGGGACAGTATTTTCTGAAAGGCCTGAGAGAGTCATCAGCATACAGGATTAAAGAACAGGTTTTTCCCCGGCAGGCCTATATGGAAGAATTTGACCTGATTTGGAAGAAACAGATGGAGTATTACCCTGACGTCCTTGAACCTGGAAATTATGAAATGATTCGGAATGAGATCATTTATTACCAGCGACCGCTGAAGTCATGTAAACATCTGATTTCAGTATGTGAGTTCGAAGGGAAAAACTATGAGCATGATGGGAAGATAGTATTTGCCGGACCCAAAGTGGCTCCCCGTTCTTCACCGCTTTTCCAGGTTTGTAAAATCTGGGAGACCATCAATAATATTTCTCTCACGAACAGAAAAGGGGACAAATTGGAACTTACTCTTGATCAAAAGCGACAATTGTTTAACTATCTGGATAACAATGAAAAACTGACATTGACTGAGCTAATTAAAATATTGGGGTTAAATGAGGAAGAGGGATATTACGGTGGAGAATTAATTAGCAAAGGCTTACCAGGGAATACCACTAAAGTTACCTTAAGGAAAATACTGTCTGGATTACCAGATTGTGAGAAATATATGCAATTCGAGTTTAGACAATCTCTGGATATTGATACTGGTGAATGGAATAAGACACTTTCGGATGACTTTGAAAAACAGCCGTTATACCGGCTTTGGCATTCTGTTTATTCACAGAAGGGAAAAAGTGAACTAGGTTCAGCACTTCAAAACAAATTTGGTATCACTTCGGAAGAAATTGTTAAATCAATATCAAAGATAGATTTTGTGAAGCTTGGATACGGCAACAAATCAGCGAGGGCTATCCGGAAGTTACTGCCCTTTCTTGAACAGGGCTACATTTACTCAGAGGCTTGTCAATTAGCGGGTTTCGATCACACTGCAAAAAGTTCAGTGGTTCAAAAACTACAACCAAAATTGGAACTCTTGCGAAAGAGCAGCCTTCGACAACCCATTGTGGAAAAGATCCTGAACCAGATGGTCCATGTTGTTAATGCCATCATCGATGAATGGGGAAAACCGGATGAGATAAGAGTAGAGCTGGCAAGAGAATTGAAGCAAAGTAAAAAGGAAAGAATTAAAGCATCGAGGGCCCAAGGAGAGAGGGAGAGGCTAAACATGGCCATTTCCCGTCAAATTATAGAGGAATACAACCTAGTAGCAACTCGGAAAAGAATTGAAAAGTGGAAACTCTTCAAGGAGATAAATGGTAATGACTCTAAGATACATGCCACATGTCTATATTGTGGAAGGTTATTCGGATTAAAGGAAGCTCTGACTGGAGAAGATGTTGAAGTTGAACACATTATACCCAGGTCTGTCTTTTTTGATGATTCACTCAGCAACAAGACCCTTACACACAGGCATTGTAATGCTGATAAGAAAACGATGACGGCGCTTGACTTTATTAAAACCACTAAAACCCAAGAGGAGTTTGAAGATTATCTGCAAAGGGTGGAAGATTTATTTAAAAGAAAGGTGATATCAAAGACCAAGAGGGACCGTCTCCTGACCGCAGGAGATAAAATCCCGGAGGATTTCCTTAATCGTCAACTTCGTGAAACACAATATATAGCAAAGAAATCCATTGAAATTCTGAAACAAGTTTGCCCGCAAGTGACATCAACCACCGGTAGTGTGACTGAAAGGGTAAGACGACTCTGGGGTTGGGGGGACATTCTCGAAAAAATTCAATTAAAAAGATATAGAGAATATGCTCAAACCGAGTGGATTGAAGTCGAGCGCAACGGTCAAATCCATAGGGAAGAAAGAATAGTAAATTGGACCAAGCGAGATGATCACCGGCATCATGCCATCGATGCGTTGGCTGTCGCCTGTACCCATCAGGCTATAATTCAAAGGTTAAATACTTTATCAAGCCATATGTCCTCCGAGGTTTTATATATGAAATCTAAGGAAAGAAATATAGAAATGGACGGTAGATTGACAAAGTTTGAAAATTGGTTGGTTCAGCAACCCCACTTTCCCTGTGCAAGAGTGACGGAGGCGGTCGAGGGAATACTGATCTCTTTTAAGGCCGGCAAGAAGGTGGCAACTCCCGGTAAAAGATACCAGTTTAAAAATGGAAAGAGAGTCGTGGTCCAGGATAACATCCTGGTTCCGCGCGGGGCTTTGAGTGAAGAATCTGTGTATGGGAAGATCAGAACCCTGCAAAGGAATGTACCCCTGAAAAAGCTGCTGGAGAATCCGCAAATTATCGTCAAACCCGCCATTCGGAAACATGTCGAAGACCGGCTGGCAGCCTGTGAAGGAGATGTTTCTAAAACCATGAAATCCATCAAGGCCGATCCCGTGTACCTGGACGTAGAGAAAAGGGTTCCGCTCGAATGGGCCAGTGTTTTTAAGGAAGAATTGGTGATTAAATATCCCATTACCACTCTTAAAGAAAAAGATCTGCCCTATATCGTGGATGATGGGGTTCGAAAGGTTATCCGGGAAAGGATGAGCAGACTGGGAGAGAAAAATGCCTTCAAAGATATTGAGAATGACCCAGTTTATCTGACCCCTGAAAGCAAAATTCCCATCAGAACGGTCCGGCTCTTTGCCAGGCTGGACCCTGGCAAGGTAGCTCCTGTAAAATTCAATGAGGCGAAAGAACCTATCGGTTATGTAAAACCCGGGAATAACCATCATGTGGCCATTTACACGGACAGCCAAGGTAATAAGCAGGAACATGTGGTCACTTTCTGGCATGCCGTGGAAAGGAAGAAATACGGATTGCCCGTGATCATCAGTGACACCGATGCTTTGTGGGACAGTTTGTTGAATACCCAGCTACCTGATAGCTTCCTTCAACTACTTCCTTCTCCAGGGTTGAATCTCCTAATAAGTATGCAGCAAAATGAACTATTTGTGTTGGATTTACTCGAGGAAAAGGAAAGGGTGCTTTCGATGAAATACTCGGAGTTATCAAAGTGCTTGTATAGAGTAGGTTACATCTCAAAAAGCGATTATACCCTGTTTAGCCATCTTGAAACAAAGGAAAGGAAAGAAGCAACTGATAGAGAATCAAAGCGATATTATCGGATAAAGAGTGTGTCAAGATTACTTGAATTGAATCCTGTCAAAGTGCCACTGAATGTCCTTGGAAAAATTTCATTTTAATGAGAAGAACCCTGGTTTTCAGTAATCCTGTCTATCTAAGTCTGGGTAACAAACAATTGCTGGTCAGGTTGCCGGTGGTGGAGAAAAGTGATGCCCTGCCGGAAGATTTCAAGAGAGAGGCCGTTGCCAGCATCCCTGTTGAAGACATAGGAACAATTATAATAGAGAACATGCAGGTTACCCTGTCCCACGCTCTTTTATCTGCTCTGATGGAGAACAACACTGCTGTGATCACCTGCGATGCGACCCATCATCCCAACGGACTTTTTCTTCCCCTTGATGTACATTATATCCAGCAGGAAAGGTTCAAAGCTCAGATCGATGCTGGTGTGTCTCTTAAGAAACAGCTTTGGCAACAGACGGTAAAAGCCAAACTGAAAAACCAGGCTGCTATGTTGCGGAAGGCAGGAAGGGATTCAGGTCTCCTGGAAAAATATGCAAAAGAGGTCTCATCGGGGGATGGGACCCAGTGCGAAGCCAAAGGGGCCCAGTATTACTGGAGCCATCTATTCCCAATGGAACTGTTCTTCTCCAGGAGCCGTGAAGGGGATCCCCCAAACAACCTGCTCAACTATGGCTACTCCATACTTCGGGCAATGACAGCCCGTTGCCTTGTGGGTTCGGGTTTGCTCCCCACCCTGGGGATTCATCACCGGAATAAGTACAATGCCTACTGCCTGGCCGATGATGTGATGGAACCCTATCGGCCCTTCGTCGATGAAATTGTAGTAAGGATCACCCGCTCTGGTGTGGATTACAGGGAGATTAGCCTGGATCAGAAAAAGCATTTCTTTGTACTGGGTCAGTCCGATGTGCAGATGGAAGGAGACAGGATGCCGTTGGAGGTGGCCATGCAAAGGACCACCGCTTCTCTTGCTCGTTGTTTTGAGGGAGACGAAAGAAAAATACTTTATCCTGAATTCATGAGTACAAGGTCAGTGTAAAATGGAAAATCAATGTTTTAGTTCCTATAGGATCTTGTGGATACTTGTATTTTTTGATCTTCCGGTGGTTACAAAAAAAGAAAGAAGAATAGCCACCCGTTTCCGAAAAGACATCATGGCTGATGGTTTTTCCATGTTCCAGTTTTCGATGTATTTGCGGCACTGTCCCAGCAGGGAGAATGCCGAAACCCATATAAAAAGGGTGAAACGCATTCTCCCTGAGAAAGGTCATATTGGTATCATGACCATCACCGACAAGCAATTCGCCTCCATGGAAGTATTCCTGGGTAAAAAGGAATCGGACCTTCCAGGGGTTCCCCAGCAACTGGAATTGTTTTGATTTGGGACAGAAAAAAATGCCCCAACCTGGCTTCAAGGCAACAGGAGAGGGCATTTTTTTCTCTGGCAGAAATCACCGGAAACCACGGTTCTCAACGCATTTGGCTTAAGCGGCTGTGGTTTCTACCATAAAGATACAATCTGAAAGCCAATCACAACAGTAGGAACATCTTCATATTCCCCAAAATTGCTGTGGTTTCTACCATAAAGATACAATCTGAAAGCCAATCACAACGAAGAAGAGACTGTCTATACCTTGTACGGCGCTGTGGTTTCTACCATAAAGATACAATCTGAAAGCCAATCACAACCCTGGAAAATGAATACCAGAAGTTACAAAGGCTGTGGTTTCTACCATAAAGATACAATCTGAAAGCCAATCACAACAGAGTATAGATGAACTTAACGGCTCTCATCGCTGTGGTTTCTACCATAAAGATACAATCTGAAAGCCAATCACAACCTTCAAGAACCTTCTCAATACACTTGGCAGCTGTGGTTTCTACCATAAAGATACAATCTGAAAGCCAATCACAACTGATTTTCTGGACTGATGTCGAACAACATCGCTGTGGTTTCTACCATAAAGATACAATCTGAAAGCCAATCACAACCCAAATTCAGGAGCAAATATAGCTTATATTGCTGTGGTTTCTACCATAAAGATACAATCTGAAAGCCAATCACAACATACAGGGTTTTCCTATAATTGGGAGAAATGCTGTGGTTTCTACCATAAAGATACAATCTGAAAGCCAATCACAACACAAAGGATTTGGGAACCATCGGTACACTTGCTGTGGTTTCTACCATAAAGATACAATCTGAAAGCCAATCACAACGAATTGGATGTAGGAGATATCTCCATTTCAGCTGTGGTTTCTACCATAAAGATACAATCTGAAAGCCAATCACAACATGAGAACCTTTCTCAGATCCCCACGGATTGCTGTGGTTTCTACCATAAAGATACAATCTGAAAGCCAATCACAACAGATCAGCACCGTTATAAACTACCCAATCCGCTGTGGTTTCTACCATAAAGATACAATCTGAAAGCCAATCACAACCGATTTGTTTTATTCATCCCTACCCTCGACGCTGTGGTTTCTACCATAAAGATACAATCTGAAAGCCAATCACAACAGTCCCAGCTCGTGATGGAATTCGTCACCTGCTGTGGTTTCTACCATAAAGATACAATCTGAAAGCCAATCACAACATCTGTTACACCGTTGGTTCAGAGGTTTCAGCTGTGGTTTCTACCATAAAGATACAATCTGAAAGCCAATCACAACATATGGAAACAAGTTATACGATAGAAACTTGCTGTGGTTTCTACCATAAAGATACAATCTGAAAGCCAATCACAACGGAGCAGGTATTTAAGAGTCTCACTTCTTCGCTGTGGTTTCTACCATAAAGATACAATCTGAAAGCCAATCACAACAGGTGTCCAGGGGTGTGTTAAGCCTTTCCAGCTGTGGTTTCTACCATAAAGATACAATCTAAAAGCCAATCACAACGGATCATAGTGAATGATGTCGTTCGTAAATGCTGTGATTTCTACCATAAAGATACAATCTGAAAGCCAATCACAACGCCACTGCATTGGGGTTATACGAATTGGCCGCTGTGGTTTCTACCATAAAGATACAATCTGAAAGCCAATCACAACATAGGGATACTCACCAACGATGCCAAGGATGCTGTGGTTTCTACCATAAAGATACAATCTGAAAGCCAATCACAACTCATCAAATACGTGTTATGACACACGACGGCTGTGGTTTCTACCATAAAGATACAATCTGAAAGCCAATCACAACCGTGATGAATTTCCTTTTCTCAAACTGCCTGCTGTGGTTTCTACCATAAAGAAATAATCAGAAGAGCAACTGGTATCGTGAGCAGCAGGAAAAATAACATCTCCCCGGTGCGTGCTTCTGCACCGGGGAGATGTAGGTTGGATTATTTGACCAGCTGCATTCGTTTTACCACCACCTGCTGTCCTCCAATGACCATACGACAGATGTAGATTCCCGCAGGTAAGTCGGAAGACCCAAAGGAATAAGTATGGGTACCCCTGGAAAGTGAGCCGTTCGCCAGTGACTGAATCTTATCTCCTAAAAGGGTAAACACCTCCATATCAACGGTAACCTCCTCAGAAAGTTCGATTTCGATGGTTGTACTGCTCAGGAATGGATTCGGGTAGATATTCATGGTAAACACTCCTTCAGGTATGGTTTCTTCGAACCTCGGTGGTACAGCTGAGAATTCATCACATCCTATGTCAGGTGTTGAGACATGTCGGGCTTCATTGTCAATGTCGATAGTTACTGTCGCAACGGGATACCCCTTGTTATTGATGCCGGCATTGGCGGCAGTTAGGTGTAGATTGGTAGAACTGAAATACACAGGTGCGACAGAGATGCTGTTGGCATCTTTACCAGAGGCAGCCTGCCATTGTGCCAGGGTTGTCTTATTGGATCCTGCCCAGTAGGCAAGAGGTCCGGAAGAAGAGTAAAAATCGTTATAATTTGAAGTATTCCAATAAGTGCTGGAGATCGTATATACCGCATACTGACCTAAGGAAACCGGAGATCTGAAATTGCTGAACAGGTTATTCATCATTGTCATCTTCGTTGAATTTTTCCTGTAGAAACAAGCAGAGATCTTTCCAGTTGCCGAGGTACCGTATAGGTTTACTGTGTTGTAGTAGTAAACCCCGTTGGAATTCGAGACGGAGTTGTCAAAAATTCCATAGACGGCCGGATTGAGTGAAGTGCCTCCACCCAGAGAAATCATATTATTGGAACAGGTATTAGTAGATCCCGAGATTCCATTCAGGATGATTCCCTGCAGAGTGGGTGTGAGGTTCACACCGTTACAGGTCAGGGAATAGATCTTATTCTTCCTGATTTCAGCCTTGTTGGCTGATATTCCGGTGATTATCGGTGAGGCAGTTCCTGTACTGGTATAGGTCACATTCGCAATGGAGTTCATCTCAAGAACCTGAGTAAACAGGGATGAACTCGCATTGATGCCCGTAAAGTTGCCAGTTCCTGAAATAGTAATGGAATTGGCTGTATAAAGGGCTCCGATGATGTTTCTGCTGATGGTGCTTTGTCCTCCCAGGGAATTGTTTAGGTCGATACCAATGAAGGATGCTGATCCCGTACTGCTAAGCCAGATGTTATCAATGACATTATCTTCGATGGTATAAGTACCGGATAATGCAAAAATACCCCTGAAGGTCAGACTACCACTGTTTTTCCAGGGCAGACCGCCGTTACTCACATTACTGCCACCGATATGGTTGTTTCTGATAATATTATTGGTACCTAAAACTCCGGGATTGAAGTAAATAACAGTCTGCGTCGTTGAGGCTGCAGTTGCCAGATTATAATAGAATACATTGTTCTCGATGGTCCAGTTGGTACCGGCTCCGGTTCCTGAAACAATAACTCCACTGTTCCTGAAGTTCTTGAACTCACAATTCCGGACAACAATTCCCGAGTTCGACTGGGTAGAAGTACTGGTGCTGCTCAACAAATTGTTAGGATTGATACTGGTACTGCCTTCTTTGAAGATTACTTCCGTAATCAGATAGTTGTCGTTACCAGTACTTGCCCCTGTACCAATGGTCAGCACACCGTTCGCGGAGGTCCTGTTACATCCTTCGATAATACAATTCCTGATGGTATTATTACAGGCATCATTCATGAAGGTAAGGGTGGTATAGTATCCAGCCATATTTCTAAATAACAGGTATTTTCCCTGATTATTAACGCGGCCGTCGATGATGAATCTGTCTGCACCATTGATCCGGATCATATCCTGATTGATATTACCGGTGATATTCCTTACTATCGGTTGATCGGGTACGAGCGTTACAGTGTAAGGTCCGTTGCCATCATCTGCCCATGCGTTCAGGGCGTGAATAGCTGGTTCGGTGATATTGCTGATAATGGTCACCAGAAGGTTATGGCACAGTGAATGAGAGTTCATAGCCTCAAATAATCCACCATTACCGGTCAGAGTCGGGTAATCACCACCTGTACCAACAGTCACAGAAGGTGGCAGTGAATTATAGACATAAGCCGTATTGATAGCCTGGTTGGTACATCCGTTTCCATCGGTAAAGGTGTAAGTGATGATATGGTTGCCCGGACCTGCAAGATCCGGATAGAACACACCGTCGAGAACACCATTTCCACTGTAGGTTCCACCCAGAGGCAATCCTCCGGTCAGAGTGATAGGATCAGAATCAAGACAGGATTCGGAAATCGTCACTGCAAAAGTGACTTCAGGCAGAGGATTAACAGTGATATCCACCGTTACATCGTTGGTAGAAGAACAGTTATGAGAATCGGTGACCACCAGCAGGTACAGTCCGCTTTGGATTGGTTGTGCATTTACGATAAGCGGATTCTGATCAGTAGAGGTGAACGCGTTGGGACCTGACCATTGATAGGTGTACCCTGAACCACTTCCTCCGGAAGCCGTACCAAAGAGAGTGAAGTCATCATTCTGACAAAGGACCTGAGGAGTAGCCGAAGCCCCAGCAACGGGCCTGGCATATACCTCTACAATAAAACTGCAAGTTGAAGTATTGTCATGAATATCCGTCACCGTGTAGGTCACAACACTCATTCCCAGATTGAAGAAGGTACCACTGGCATCGTTCAGCCCATCGGCGATTGTAGCTCCGGAGATAATGTAGGTAATAGATCCCACTGCACAGTTTTCAACGATTACCGGTGAAATACCGGTTATTGCTTCTCCAAGTAATGAAGATTCGATACAATGATAGATAGGTTCTGTACAAGTGACAGAAGGGAATTCAGCATCTTTCACTGTGATTGTGTGGGAGCAGGTCGACGTATGACCGCACTGGTCTGTTACGGTCCAAATCACCGTAGTAGTCCCGACGGGATAGACACCCGAGGCATCAGAGCTGTTGTTGTAATCATTGATAACAGATAAGATTCCGCAGTTATCAGCGACATCCGGAACTGGAACCGTAATATTAGCAGTACAAGCGTTAGGATCATTGTCAACAGTGATGTCTGAGGGACATGTGATGGTCGGTGACATGTTATCTTCAATGGTGAAGGTAGCGGTAGCGGTGATGAAGTTAGAACAGTCATC
>CAZSDK010000007.1:107855-110629 GCA_964605655.1 uncultured Bacteroidales bacterium | reverse complement strand
CGGAGGGTGGCGTGATCCAGGATGGATCGGTGTTATCTTCAATGGTGAAGGTAGCGGTAGCGGTGATGAAGTTAGAACAGTCATCGGTGAGGGTGAAGGTCACCAGGGCGGACCCGGTAGCACCGCAGTCATCGCTCAGGGCGGTGAAGTCATTGGTCACCAGGGCATTGCCACAGACATCATCACCGGCAAAGCTGTTGAGCCAGTTGTTAAGCTGAGTGGTGTTACCAGCGCCGTCACATTCCACGGTAAGATCGGAGGGTGGCGTGATCCAGGATGGATCGGTGTTATCTTCAATGGTGAAGGTAGCTGACCTCTCGCGATAGTTGCCATAATCATCAGAAGCTCTGAATGTTACAATAACAGACCCGGTAACTGCGCATTGATTACTCAAAATAATGGGATCCGGTGTATACGACCAGGTTATATCAGTACAATTATCGGTAGCAGTGGTTCCTCCATGAGCAGCAAGCCATGTGTTCAGTTGGGTGATATTTCCGACGCCGTCACATTCAACGGTCAGGTCAGAAGGTGTTGAGAGAATAACAGGATCTGTAGTATCCTGTACCGTAATCTTCACATAGGAGGAGTTGGCTGTAGGACAAGTCAGGTTCTGCACTACAGCACGATAATAACGATCAGCGGCTATGTTGCCCATTTCAACAGAAGTAAGCGTGGTTGAGGTATTGTTAATATCTGTCGGGCTGCTAAAGGTATTATCATCTGAATATTGCCATTTGATAACACTTCCCTGTTGACCGCTTAAGGTCAGGTTAGCAGGGGCTGTATTTGGGCATATCTCCTGATCTGAAAGAACAGAGCCACCAATGGAAGGAGGATTTACTGTGACCTGTACCGAGGCACAAAGTGAATTATAATTACAGGGGCCACCATTCTCATAACGGCCGTAGTAAGTAGTAGTCACTAATGGACTCACAGTCAATCCGTTTCCGGTACCGATGAGAGTGCCGCCACAACTACCCGTATACCATGCAATGGCTTCACTTGTTCCACCACCGCCGCCACTTAGATTAAGGTTGGAAGATTGACCTAAACAGATTGTAGACGGAGATGCGATGACAGCTGACGGATCGGCTGACTTCTGATCAACAGTGACAGTCACAGAGGCACAAGAAGAAGCATAATCACAGGGAGCCCCATTCTCATATCGTCCATAATAGGTAGTCGTCGCAACAGGGCTCACCGAAAGGTTGTTGCCAGATCCAACCAATGTGCCGCCGCAGGATGCTGTGTACCAACGGATAGTTTCATCCGTACCACCGCCACCACCTGATAGCAGTAGCGTAGAGTTTTGTCCGTTGCAGATCAATGAGGGATCTGCCTGAGCTGAGGTCGGATCCGCAGATTTCTGATGGACCGTTACAGTGATTTCGGCACAGTTGCTGGTATAATTACATGGTAATCCGTCTTCATATCGCCCATAATAGGTGGTTGTCAACGATGGATTTACTGAGAGATTATTGCCTGACCCCACTAAAGTTCCTCCACAAGAAGAGGAATACCAGTGAATGGTTTCACTGGTACCACCACCACCACCCACAAGGGCTAGCGTTGAACTCTGACCATCACAGATAGTAAGAGGGTTGGCTGTGGCAGAAGTTGGATCAGCAGACTTCTGATTCACTGTGACAGTAACTATGGCGCATGCTGATGTATAATTGCAGGGAGAGCCATCCTCATATCTGCCATAATAGATTGTTGTCACCGTTGGACTCACTGAAAGACCGTTACCCGAACCAATGGAGGTGCCTCCACAGGAGGAAGTGTACCAGTGGATGGTTTCACCGGTTCCGCCACCACCACCAACAAGGTCAAGGGTAGCACTCTGACCGTTGCAGATAGTGGAAGGAGTAGCTGTGGCAGAAGTCGGATCAGTGGATTTCTGGTTTACGGTAACAGTAACAGAGACACATATAGTCGCATAGTTGCAGGGTGATCCGTTTTCATATCTCCCATAGTAGGTAGTGGTTGCAGTAGGACTTACCGAAAGGTTGTTTCCTGATCCCACCAATGTTCCTCCACATGTGGAAGTGTACCATTTGATTGACTCTGAGGTTCCACCACCTCCACCAGACAGTGTCAGTATACTATTCTGGCCATTGCAGATGGTAGATGGTGTTGCTGAGGCCGAAGTCGGCATGGCCGAAGTATCGTTGACAGTAATCGTTACTGATCTGCAAATAGTAACCGTATTACAGGGAGAAGGATCTTCATAACGGCCGTGGTATGTAGTAGTAACGGCAGGATAGACGGTGAGAGGAGAACCTGTGCCGACATACACATTTCCGCAGGACGTGGTATACCATTTCACTAATGCTCCGCTACCGGGTGTTCCTCCGACCAGGGAGATATCAGTGCTCTGTCCTTCACAGATTGTAGTAACGGTGGCAGTAGCTGATGTTGGGTTGGTAGATGATGTGTTCACCGTTACTGTCACAGAAGCACAGTTAGAAACGTCGTTACAGGGGGCTCCATCTTCCCAGCGACCATAATAGATAGTCGTTGCAGTAGGGGATACTAGAATCATGTTTCCAGTGCCGACAAAGGTCCCACCGTTTTCAGTGCCACAGTTATCACGATACCATTTTATGGATGTGGGAGGGCATCCACCACCTCCTCCTGTCAGAGTAAGCACAGTGCTGCTACCCAGACAGATGGTCGACGGATTAGCTGACGCAGATGTCGGATCAGTGGATTGATCATCCACGTTGATGGTCTGATCGCAGGTGGCGAAGTTACCACAGTCATCGGTG
>CAZSDK010000007.1:0-107755 GCA_964605655.1 uncultured Bacteroidales bacterium | reverse complement strand
TGGGGTTGGTGTTATCATCCACGTTGATGGTCTGATCGCAGGTGGCGAAGTTACCACAGTCATCGGTGATGGTCCAGGTACGGGTGACCACGATGGGACAGGTACCTGAGGCTACATCGACATAAGAGACCGAAGCAATACCGCAGTTATCGGAGGCGGCACCCTGATTGGTAGCATCTTCGAACTCTTCTTCAGAAGAAGCGGCGGAAGTGGCTGAGTAGTCAGGGCCAGTGATGGCTGCTGTGTTACAACCTTCGATGTTTCTGGCAACGGCACATGAGGTGATGGTGGGGTTGGTGTTATCATCCACGTTGATGGTCTGATCGCAGGTGGCGAAGTTACCTAAAGCGTCATACAATGTCCAGGTACGGGTAACAATAATAGGACATGTGCCGGAAGAAACATCCTGATAGGTAACGGAAGTAATGCCACAGTTATCCGAGCCGTCACCCTGGTTGGTGGCATCAGAAAACTCACTGTAGGAAGATGTAGCCTGTGAAGCAGAGTAATCCGGACCAGTGATGGCTCCTGTGTTACAACCTTCAATATTCCTCGTGACTGGACAGGTCGTTATTACAGGATCTTCATTGTCTTCCACCGTTACAACCACACTTACACATGCAGTATTGAAACTGCAGGGTGCAGGGTCCTCATAGCGACCGTAATAGGTGGTTGTGACCGTAGGACTTACTGAAAGGCCATCCCCATCACCTACCCAGGTGCCACCACAAGAAGCAGTATACCACTTTATAATAGTGTTGGTCCCGCCACCTCCACCAATGATGTTGAGTGAGGAACTGCTGCCGTTACAAAGAGATGAAGGTGTGGCAGTGGCAGAATTCGGGTTGTTGGATTTCACATTCACGTTAATGGTCACTAATGCACAGGCAGAACTGTAGTTACACGGTGCTCCGTTTTCGTACCTTCCAAAATAGGTTGTCGTGAATGATGGACTGACATTTATCCCATTTCCTGTGCCTACAAAAGTCCCACCACAAGTACCTGAATACCAGGCTATAGTTTCACTACTGCCTCCACCACCGCCGTTTAGGGTGAGTGTCGTGCTTTGGCCGACACATAGGGTAGTCGACCCGGCAGTAACTGAGGTTGGATCAGCAGATTTCGTAGCTACAGTTACGGTCGCAGTCACACAATTTGTATAATGGTCACAAGGAGAAGGATCATAATATAATCCATAAAAGGTAGTCGTGATAGTAGGACTCACTTGTAGACCGTTCCCTGTTCCCACTAGTGTACCTCCGTTCCCTGTACCACAACCTCCTGCATACCATTGAATAATAGCACCGGTGCCGCCACCGCCTCCCGAAAGGTTCAGAGAACTGCTCTGACTCTGACAGATAGTGGAAGGTGTTGCAAGGGCAGATACTGGGTCTGTTGACTCTGTATTCACTGTTATGGTTAGATAGACACAGGAGGTATTATAATTACAGGGGGATCCGTCTTCATAACGGCCATAATATATAGTGGTAACCGACGGGCTCACGTTGAGGTCATTGCCGGTTCCCACCAGGGTCCCTCCGCAGGAGCCTGTATACCAAGCAATTGCCTCGTTGGTGCCTCCACCGCCGCCATTCAGTGTGAGAGTGGTGCTGCCACCCTGACAGATTGTCGTAAAGGTAGCGGTAACCGAAGTGGGATCAACTGATTTCTGATTCACTGTAACAGTCACAGTTTCACAGGCTGAAGCATAATTGCAAGGGGTTCCATTCTCATATCGTCCATAATAAGTTGTGGTAGTGGTGGGACTCACCGACAGGTTGTTGCCTGTGCCTGCCAAAGTACCCTCACAGGATGAGGTATACCAACGGATGACCTCTGTAGTTCCACCCCCGCCCCCAGACAGGGTGAGGGTGCTGCTCTGCCCATTACATATAGTGGATGGGGTCGCTGAGGCTCCTGAAGGATTATCGGATTTCTGTTCTACACTGATGGTGAGATAGACACAGTTGGTATTGAAACTACAGGGTGAGCCGTCTTCATAACGTCCAAAATAAGTCGTTGTCACCAGCGGACTTACCTCAAGATCATTTCCTGTTCCAACCAGAGTCCCTCCACATGAGGTAGTGTACCAGGAAATGGTTTCAGCCGTTCCACCTCCACCCCCAATAAGGGTAAGGATCGTGCTCTCTCCTTCACAAATAGGGTTCACGGAAGCACTGATCGATGTAGGGTCTGCAGATTTGGAGCTAACGGTCACTGTGACCGACTGACATGAAGTTTCTGAATTACAGGGAGATCCATTCTCGTAACGGCCGTAATATGTAGTGGTACTCGTTGGACTTACCGTTAAGTTGTTTCCTGTTCCAGCAAGAGTTCCTCCACAAGATGACGTATACCAGGCGACAGACTCATTATAACCACTGCCCCCACCGTTAAGGGTGAGGACACTGCTTTGCCCCAAACAAATAGTGGCAGGGTCCGCTACTGCACTGGTGGGATTTCCTGAAGGCTGTACTACCGTGACAAGAAGATAGACACAGTTGGTGGCAAAGGTACACGGTGATCCGTCTTCGTACCTGGCAAAATAATATGTCGAAGTGGTAGGACTTACAGCTATGTTATTTCCTGTACCCACTTGTGTTCCACCACTCTCAGTGCCACAACCCCCGGAGTACCAAACCAGTGTGGTGTTGGGATTGCCATTGTATGTCCCACCTCCTCCACCGGTTGCCTGTAAAGTGGTGCTACTCCCTGAACAAATCGTGGATGGAGAGGCTGAAGCAGAGGTCGGATCAGTCGAATAAACGCAGCCTGGCTGTGCTTTGACTAGGTTTACGGTGCCGGCTAAAATAATAATAGTAACCAGTACGAAGAACGTGCTCGTTTTCATAAGAATAAGAATTAATGAATGAGGGAAACGTAAAGATTCTTTCAAATATTTATATTAGTAATGTGATGTGTTTTATGTTGATTATCAGGGGCCTACAACAACAACTTTGACTTCTGAACACGATTCCAGCTTTGGGCATGGAGGGTCATACACCTCTCTGCCATAATAAATAGTGGTCTTGGAAGGATATACAGTCAGGTTATTTCCATGTCCAACGGGAGAACCCCCACAACGATCTTCGTACCATTCCACATGTGCGTTCCCATCAACTCCTTTTAAAATGAGTGAAGTGCCTTGATCTTTAAGCACGGTATCTGGAACGGCTATGGCATTTGCACGATCGTTTCTGCCAGGATTTACCTCTACCGTAACATAGGCGCAAGTAGTATTAGTAAGACATGGCTCAGGGACTTCATAACGACCGAAATAAGTTGTAGTTGATGAGGGTTTCGTAACATAGTTGTTCCCTATCCCAATAGGTGTTCCACCGCAAGATGAGGTATACCAGTGTACTTTTCCATGAATACCTGGATCTCCGCCCTCAAGGCTGAGGATCACCGTCTGTCCTTCACAAATGGCATCTGGTTGACAACGGGCTGTGACAGGGTCCTTTCCTTGTGGAATAACTTTTACCGTAACCTCCCTGCAAGTAGATTGTGTCTCGCAAGGATTACCGTATTCAAGTCTGCCATAATAGGTAGTAGTAGCAATTGGACTGACATTCAGATTATTACCCTCACCTACCGGCAGTTTCCCACAGGCCTCCACATACCACATCACTGATACATCCTTTCCTGCTACGGCCTCTGTAAGAGTAAGTACCGACGACTGCCCCTCGCAAATTACTTCGGGTTCTGCCTTGGCTGTTCCAGGTTCTTTACTGGGATTTATTACTGTAATAGTCAGGTAGACGCATTTTGAAATATATTTACAGGGGGCCTCATCTTCATATCTACCCAGATAGGTTGTCGTCACATCCGGTTTCACACTCAATCCTTGTCCCTTGCCAACAAGAGATCCTCCACAGGAAGCCGTATACCAGACTATTGACTCATAAGTGCCTTTCCCTCCTCCGATAAGAGTTAGAGATATTTCCTCCCCTTTGCAAATAGTAGTAGAAGAAACTTGAATGGATTCAGGATCGCTAGAAGGGATGCATTGCCCCGCTAATCGCAACGAAATACTTCCCCAAAACACCAATACTGCCATTCTTCTTCTAATCTGCTTCATTAGTTTGTTATTAGTATCATATCATAATATATAAGAAAATATGACGATAAGATGTTGAAAATTCCAAATTACGGAATAATAAATTTTGTTTCCAAATTTATTTTTACTAAGTATAATTAATCGACATTGTAATAGGGAATGCCATTTACATTATATTTACAATTGTAAAATAATGATTAACAATATAATAGATGATGTGTTATTATAATAACATTGGTTTTTGACGCTATACGATATCAATATTATAATGATCTACATATCAAATAATTAAGTTAGTAAAAATTTGGGGTATTAAAAATATTCCAGAAAATGGAAAATTTATAGATCGTCAATTTTGATAGCTCTCATTTCTAATACAATTAGGTCGTCAAAGAATGATACTAAAAATAAAATCAAAGCACTACTACCTGAACCTTTCATGAATACTAAATCCAGGACTGAAGATGCACCAGAAGATAAGCTGACATTCCTTCTGAAAGAATAATCCCATGGAGCGTTCATGTACTGATGAAGTATGACATATCCTTCTGGATGGGTCCCCTCAAGGTCTACGCAATCTGTCAGATTGTATGGAAAGGCCTTTATCCGGATAATGGAATTCGGATTCCAAAAAGGTGGAATGATGTTCTGCTCAACAGGTATTGAACTCTGTCCTGTCTGCTGACTCTCCGGGAATCCAGGTGAGACAGTCCCGGCAGAATTTGTAATTTTGTGCGCACATCTTCTATTATATTCCTCCATGAACGATGATATGCCACAACGCACCGAACTCTCTGACCTGGGAGAATTTGGTCTGATAGAAAGGCTGACCCGCTCCCTGGCGATGAAAAATGCCAGCACCCTCACCGGGGTGGGGGATGATGCAGCCGTCATCAACTATCAGGGTGCCAACACCTTGGTAACTACCGATATGCTGGTAGAAGGGGTGCATTTCGACCTGACCTTCCACCCGCTGAAACACCTGGGATACAAAGCCGCCGTGGTCAACTTCTCCGATATCCTGGCCATGAACGGGATCCCGCGCCAGATGGTGGTGAGCCTCGCCGTGTCCAACCGCTTCTCGGTAGAAGCCCTGGAAGATATCTATGCCGGTCTTCGCCTGGCCTGCGAAACCTACGGGGTCGACCTCGTGGGAGGCGACACGGTGAGCAGCCTCAAAGGACTGGTGCTCTCCGTCACGGTGCTGGGTGAGGCAGACCCGTCAGAGGTGGTGCTTCGCAGCACCGCAAAAGAGAACGACCTGATCTGTGTCACCGGTGACCTTGGTGCTGCCTACCTCGGTCTGCTGTTGCTGGAACGCGAAAAGAAGGTCTTCCTCGACGATCCGACCATGCAACCGGAACTCGAAGGTTTTGAATATATCCTGGAACGCCAGCTGAAACCGGAGCTACGGCCCAACCTGAAAACTACCCTCAGCGACCTAGGCATCCGACCCACTTCCATGATCGACATCTCCGACGGCCTGGCCTCGGAGGTGCTTCATCTCTGTCACCAGTCAGGTACAGGATGCAGGATCTTTGAGGAGAAGATCCCCATGCATCCCGACACCATTGCAGCGGCCGGACATTTTGGTCTCGACCCCTCTCTGGCTGCTCTCAACGGGGGTGAAGACTACGAACTGCTGTTCACCATCCCCCTGGGTGAACATGAGAAGATTCAAACGATCCCCTGGATTGCTGTCATTGGTCACATGACCTCTGTCCGCGAAGGAGAACACCTGATAACCCGCAGCGGCCAGGCCATCCCCCTCAATGCCCAGGGATGGGACGCCTTCAGGAAAAGAAAGGACTTATAGTACTTATGCCCCCCGAAAAAAAGAAAAGAAAGGAGTTCGAACTGGTACTCAAGACCCTGCCGCACAAGCCAGGGGTGTACCAGTTTTACGATGACAAAGGGGTGATCATCTACGTGGGAAAGGCTAAAGACCTGAAAAAGAGGGTCTCTTCATACTTCTCCAAGGAAAACCAGGGCTATGGCAAGGTGTTCTGGATGGTGAAACGCATCGCCGATATCCGCTTCATCATCGTCGATACCGAACAGGATGCCTTTCTGCTGGAAAACAACCTCATCAAAAAATACCTTCCCAGGTATAATGTGATGTTGAAGGACGATAAGACCTACCCCTGGATATGCATAAAGAACGAACCTTTTCCCAGGGTGTTTTCCACACGCAACATGATAAAGGACGGGTCTCAGTATTTCGGGCCCTATGCCTCCGGCCGGCTGATGAACACCTTGCTGGAGCTGATCCGCCAGCTGTATCCCGTCCGTACCTGCACCCTTAACCTCTCAGCCGACAACATCCGTCGCAAAAAGTACAGGGTCTGCCTCGAATACCATATCGGGAACTGCCGCGGACCCTGCGAAGGACTGCAGACGGCGGAAGACTATGAACAGATGATGGGAAGCATCAGGGAGATCATCAAGGGCAACCTGCACACCATCTCCCAGCAGCTCAAACAGCTTATGCACACCTACGCCGGCGACCTAGAGTTTGAGAAAGCCCATGTGGTGAAGGAAAAACTGGAACTGCTCGAGAAATACCAGGGTAAGTCCACCGTGGTGAATCCCAATATCTCCAATGTGGATGTGTTTTCTATCGTCTCCGACCCACAGGTCGCTTACGTCAATTTCCTTAAAGTGGTGAACGGAGCCATCATCCAGGCACATACCGTTGAGATGAAGAAGATCCTGGATGAGCCTGACGCAGAGCTCTTCGGTACAGCCATCTTCTCGCTGAGAGAAAGGTTTCAAAGCAATGCCGCGGAGGTCATCGTGCCTTTTCTTCCCGAAGACATACTACCGGAGATCAATTATATCGTACCTCAAAGGGGTGATAAAAAGAAGCTCCTGGAGTTGTCGGAACGTAATGTGACCTACTATCGCCTCGATAAGGAGAAACAAAAGGAGATGGTGGATCCCGAGAGGCATTCCCGCCGTATCATGGGCCAGATACAGAAAGACCTTCGCCTGCCTGAGCTGCCGGTCCGCATAGAGTGTTTCGACAACTCCAACATACAGGGCGACTTCCCCGTAGCTGCCCTGGTGGTGTTCAGTCAGGCCAAACCCGATAAAAAGGAATACCGGCACTTCAATATCAAGACCGTCGAAGGCCCCAACGACTTTGCCTCCATGGAAGAGGTCATCTACAGGAGATACCGAAGGATGATGGATGAGGAAAAACCGCTTCCCCAACTCATCGTGATCGACGGAGGCAAAGGACAGCTCAGCGCAGCGGTGAACAGCCTGGAAAAACTGGACCTCAGAGGTAAGATTCCTGTCATCGGCATCGCTAAAAAGCTGGAGGAGATCTATTTTCCCGGGGACTCTATCCCCTTATACCTCGATAAAAAATCGGAGACACTGAGGGTGATCCAGCAGATACGTGACGAAGCCCACCGCTTTGGCATCACCCACCATCGGAGCAAAAGGCAGAAAGAGACCATCAAGTCAGTGCTGACCGACATCCCGGGAATAGGTTATAACCTGGCCCAGAAGCTCCTCTGGAAATTTAAGTCGGTAAAGAACATTCAGAATGCCAGGGTGGAGGAGATAGCAGAGGTGATAGGGAAAGCAAAAGCCGGCATCGTGCAGGCCTTTTTCCATCCGGAAGAAACTAAATGAGTCTCCTTCTTTTAGGAACCTCTCAGAAAGTCGAGGTTAAGCTGATGCACTCTTTGAGTATAAGGGTCGATGAAATGAATCTCCTCACCCTCAGCCAGATCCCTCAGATAGTTTAAGTTATGGAGGATCAGCTCCTTGTCGGTATGTACGGCATGGCTTGACACATAATGACGGTGTGAGGTGGCCAGGTAATGGTCCAGGGTGGCCATAAAAGTCTCCAGGGACCCGGATTCCACATAGGGAATCGGGAACTCCACATTATCACCAACAAACAGAAGGTCATCCACCTGGTCCAGGAAGCTGATGCTGTCGTCGGTATGCCCGGGGGTATGATAGATCCTGACGAGGTCTTCAGGGTCATCCCAGGCATTCTGAATCAATAAGGTGGGTAGCTTTTTTATGGGGGTCCCGGTTTGATATACCTGGTTCTCAAGGAGTTGTTTTTCCCAATGAAGATCCATTTGTTTAAAACATTCTTCATGGGCAAGGATACTTTCCTCCGGAAATGCACAATTTCCCCATACATGGTCCCAGTGGAAATGGGTATTGACGACCCTGATGGGCTTGTTGCCGGCCCTGGACCGTATGTATCTGATCACGGGCTCCATGCTGTCGGGACCACAATACGTATCCACCACATAGGTGTGGTTTTTGGTAAAACAAAGGTAGGTACGGGTGATGAAATCGGGGATCTCATCAAAGATGAACAAGGTCCCTCTTCTTCCTATCTGCTCAATTTTCATACGGGGGGATCACTCAGTTACTTATACGTCCATAACGGCAGTCCCTCCTTTGATAGAGATGCCTGAAGGCCTGCTTGGAATATTTAACAGTGATAACCGGTCAATTGCCGGTAAATCAGAAGTATTCGTCAAAAATGAGGTTTAATGAGGCAGCTGTGCCTGGTAATCGGCAGCATTCATAAGGCTCGACACCTCATCCGGCTCCAGCACTCTGATTTTTACGACCCATCCTTTGTTGTAAGGATCCTGGTTTACCAGCTCAGGGTGGGCTTCCAGCTCTTCATTGAACTCGAGGACCTCCCCGGTGACAGGCATGAACATATCGGCAACAGTCTTCACAGCCTCAATGGTGCCGAAGGTTTCTCCCTGATCAATGGTCTCACCTACGGTGTCCACTTCGATATAAACGATATCCCCCAGCTCATGGGTGGCAAACTCACTGATTCCGATATAGGCTTCATGACCTTCGAGCCTGAGCCATTCGTGATCTTTGGTATAAAGGTAGTTCTCCTGAATTTTCATAGTTCTGGAATTTTTCTTCAAAATTATGAAGAAAATTTAATTCTGAATGATGTAAAACGATAAAATGAACGCTCAGAGGCGAGAAGATTTTCCCCACTTACTGTGTAAGGGTGAATCTCAGGCTGATACCTGCGTTGGTGGTTGAGTTGGGATACTGTGAGGAGATGAAAGGATTGTTGATGACCTTGTCGAAGAACAACCGTACGTTGAACTTTTGGTTGATCATATACTCTGCTGATGTGTTGATCGACAGCACTTTCTGTCCGGCAGAGATCTGGTCCACATCTTCATCTATCCTCCTGAGGATGGTACGGTTCGATTTGATGGAAAAGTCCATCTTCACATTCAGGTCGCTCTTCAGTTTCGTCCTCTTTCCACCTCCTACAGGCCTGACCGTGAATTGCACATCTTTAAACCGGTAACCAAGTCCCACAATGAACTCATTGCTGGTGATCTCGGTGAGCTGGTTGTTCACAAAGCTGAGAGAAAGGGTTCTTGACTTCTTGATCTCCACTTTGGAAAGCAGGCTGTTGTTCCAGGTCATGTCGATGTCGATCAGGGGGCTGAACTGCTCCGTGATGGATACCATGGTGATGTCGTATTCCGACCGGTAGTTGCCGATATCGTTGACAGCGCTTGAAAAACCGTCGGTAGACTCATAGAGGAGGTTGGAAGTGAATCCGCCGATGTTATAGGTCGACCTGTAGGCATGAGCGAGGTTCACCTGCTTGAGGTATTTTTTAAAGAACTCCAGTTTCGATAAGCCGTTGTAAGTGATTCTCCAGTTGGGCAAGGGGATGGAAGGGAAAGTTTTAAGATTGTAACCACCAGCGTCCTTTCCGCGGTAAGACGCAAGAAATGCCGGGATCAGCACTTCCTGGGAGGTCGGTCCGTATCCTTTCGGGAAACCCGTACTGTCGACATAGGTGCGGTCCCAGTTCGGGTTCTGGGCAGCCAGCCTTTCGGCAATGGCCAGGCGGTTTTGTTTGAACTGCTCGAACACCTCGGAAATATTATCTCCATTTTCTTTGGCGAAAGAAGTCCTGAAGGTCAGGAAGGAAATGCTGAAGTTGCCGGTGGTGGAAGGAGCGGAGGTGACGAACTTACCGGTTTCGGGATTATACGTGTAATATTCCTGGTGGTTCTGGGAATAGGTACGGGTTGCCGTCAGTTCAATACGGAAATCATTGAATGGTTCCAGGGTGGCCCTGGCATTCAGGTTCTCATTCATCTTGGTCGCAAAGGCAGTGTTGACGACCGTATCTTTCGACAACCACTGGACAAAATCCTCAGGTCCTGACGGTTGCAATCCAAAGATAAATCCTACCCCGGGGGCATTCAGCTTCCAGTCATTACCGATGATACCCGGCGAAGGCATGAAACCGGGAACAGTGGTCCCTTCGTTGCGGGTGTATGTGATAGAAGCATTCTTCAGGCTGATGAGGACCCTTACGGTGTTGTCCATGACCAGCTTCAGGATGGGTGTCTTTTCTTTCTTCAGGGTATCAGGTTCCGGTGTATTGCTGGTCTTCTCTTTCTTGGGTTCGGGTTGTTTTGGTTTCTTGGGCTGCGGACCACCTTTGGGTTTGTTGTTACCCATGTTTTCACCCAGCTTCTTCAGGTAGGGGACTTTGTTATAAAGGGTGGTCATGTTCACCGTCCCGTTGATGGTCTTGGCCTGGTTGTTGTCGGCGACGTTACCGACCCTGGACTGTATCGATTGTGGCGATGCCGTCCATTTATAATCTCCTCCGTATCCCAGTGTCACATTAAGCCATGAGAGGAAGGGTATTTTATTGATGGGCAGGGTGTAGTTGATATCGAGCGATTGGTTGTAGGTGTTCATGGTGCCCAGGCCCATGATGGACTCCCTGATGCTGTCTTTGTATGATTTGTAGTTGGGGGAATTCTTGTCGATTGCCCCGGGAGGCTCATCAATGAAGGCGGCAGCATTGGCCATGTAATCTATCCTGATCGACTGGGTAAGGTCGAATTTCAGGTCGTAGACCCTGGTCCAGTCCCATTTCTTTACGTAGGTCGGGAAAATGAGCACATCCCCGCTGGATTTGTTGCGCATCATCTTCTCGGTGTACTCCCGGTTCATGTCGGTCCTGAACGACATGAGTTTGGGAGAGTAAAAGAAGTTGAAATCGGAGATAAGCTTCAGCGCTTTGTATTTATTCAGGAAACCGACCTTGGCAAGGGGTCTCACACTCTTGGGATTATTGGTATAGTTGTACCCGATGCCTCCCCGGTACGTCTTCTTGATATTGTATTTTACATCCACATTACGGTTGTAGATCTCGGAAAAGGCATAGGTCACATCGAAGTTGGAGATGTCATAAAAGTGAGAAGTCTTGCTCTCGGTTGACTTTTCTTTCCTGACATTCATGAAGTTGATGTTCTTCCTCCGGGTATAGTCAATGGTGATGGCCTTGATGGAGTCTCTCTCGTGCTTGGTTTTATATGTCTTAAGGTCGTCCTTAAGCTTCACGTCGGGGTTGAGGGGATTATATTCAGGAATGGATCTTTTTTCACTGTAATCCACGTGCATGGGGATCTTCAGCCCGGTACCCTTCGGAAGGAGTTTGCTCACCTCTATGTTGGTGGCTATGTCGAACTGCGATATCGTTTCTTTCTGTCTTTCATTGACTTTCTGCTCGATGCTTCCAAATCCTGCCGTGCTATGCGTCCCGGAGATCACCACGTTACCAAGGTCTGCCAGGGCTGTGTTGATCCTGGCTGTCGCCGCCCATCCTCCTTCTTCGTCGAAGTCGGTAAGACGCAATTCGTTCACCCAGATCTCGGCACATTTCGACTTACCGTCGTCGGTCTCACTGCCAGGCCCCTTTCTCGGATTCCTGACCCCTATCATCAGGGCCTTGACCTCACTCAGGTTGGGCATACCCACCACCGTGATCTTGTTGTTGCCGTCAGGATAGGTAAAGGGCGTCGACAGGGTGATGATGGACCCCGACTCCCTCATGGCCACGTTCCTGTCCTGTTTCACCTGCACCAGTTTCTCCAGCTCAATGTCCATGGTATTTTCCGAAGGCCATATCCCGTATTGGTCGGATGCACTGGTAAACCAGGGAGTGAAGGTCAGCGGAACCTCGTATTCGTAATAATTATCGGTGAAGTCGGCACCCAACCTTACAAAGACCGTCAGGGCGCCGTCAGGATAGGTATTCACATTGGGATTGGGATCATCGAGGCTGCCCGTCGACTTCTCGGCATGGATGAACATCTTCAGGTGCTTGAATTTCCTGATGTCAAAGTCGGAAGTCTTGTAAGCAGCCCTGGCATCACCGTCGACCAGGTTACAGACCTTCAGCATCATCGACTGTTCGTTCAGTTGCTGCAGGTTGGTGGTCCCCAGGTTGATCTCCCTTTCAATATCAGGAGGAAGTACATAAGGAACAGGAATCTTCTTGCCGTTTTCTTCTATGCTGACCGTAGAGATGTCGAAGGAGGTGTTGCTGTTGTCATCAATAGGGATATACTCACCGGGTGCCAGCATCTGGTAGCGGTACTTTCTCCATTCACTCCTCACCAGCTCAAAGGTGGCCAGACGGCAGATCATGGGCTTCTGGAATCCCCTGAAAAACACCCTCATAAAGCGGATCGACTTGAAATCCTGGATGTTGCCCACTTTCCCGTCAGGACTCGAGATGGGCACCTTGAACTGGTACCAGGTCACCGAACCCGTGTTGCCGTTTGCCAAAGGAATGCCTTCAGCCGTGTACTTGTCGGTGATGTGGTTCATTCCGACTTTCATCTTACTGGTATCCAGGTCGATACGATATTGGTAGTACCTTTCCTCCTCGCTCAGGGTATTGTCTTTGTTGATGTCTTCCTCATTGGGAAGATTCGTGGCCTGGGTAGGATAGGTCTCCGGGTTCTGTTCATCGGACGGAGAGTTCCCTTCAGGCTGGTTATATTTCTTATATCTTTCCAGGATGCTGGAAAAAGTATTGTCATTGTCGTAATCGGTACCCCTGAAATAGTGGTAGTTATCACCTGAAGGGTCTGCTGTTGCGAGTGAATAAGCTGGGGAGGTGGTGGTAAGTGCGTTAGCAACTCTTTGAATATAAGCTTGTTCAAAGAAGGTCCTTTCGTCATCATCCCTTAAACCGTCATATCCCACATCCTGGTAAAGACGGGCGGCAGGGTCGTTGTCGAAGGCATGCACCAGAGCCGGAAGAGTGGGGACCCGTCCCCAAATTGTGGTGTCCACATTCTTGATCTCCGTGGAGGTAGGCAGTCCCTGCTCGAAACTCTTCCTGGAGTCCCTGAGGATGTCTTCAGAGATATCCCCGAGGTCGATATACAGCTGTCCTTTGTTCGACTGATCCACGCCGTCGGTAAAGGGATCCATCATCCAGAATTCGATAAACTCCACGTTGGTGGCTTCGAAGTCGGTGGTTTCAATCTTTCTCATAATACCACCCCAGCGGGTCTGAGGTTCTTTCAGGGTACCGTCGGCATTCAGACCGGCCGACATGTTGGCAACCCCTTCCACGTCGTAGTTGTAAGGACCCCTGTCGGAAGGATAGAAAGACAGGTTAAACACCGACAGGTTCATGGGAATATTATTCTGCGACTGCTTGTTGGGGAACACCTCGGTCTCCAGCACGTCCCTCACGAGATTCTTGGATATCTCATCTTTTGACACATTGGGAGGCCTCTGGTTGGTCCCTGTACGGTCGTAGAAGATGGGATCAATGATGTACCATGCCAGTCGGGCACGGTTGTATCCATATCTGAGCTGGGTCCCTGGTGCTGCTTCGGGGAACAAATCTCTCTGTCCCTGTGGGGTGGAAGCGAGGAACCAGGTGCCGATGTTTTTTAGGTCGATGGTCGATTTACTTCCTTCAAAATCATCGATATAGGAGGTTCCAGAGGCACCCACGGCCTTGGAATGGCCGGGAATGAAATGGGCAAATTCACCTTCCAGCGTGATCTTGGAAGGGGTCTTTGTAGAGTAAAAAGGAAGCTTGTCCAGCAGTTTGGTGATGAACTGGTTCTCTTTCTGGTAGCTGAAATCCATTCCCCAGATAGTATTGGAGATGGGCTCGTCACCATAGTTTACCTTCTGGGTAAGCGGCCTTTCCGTCAGGTTGATAAGGGTGGCACCAAGGTTGAGGTCCTTGTTCACCCGGTGATCGAAATGTACACCCCACAGCCTCTTGGTCTGAATGTTGAACATGGAGTTGCTCTCCAGCGAGATCTTGATGGGCGTTCCCGAATTCAGGATGCCTTCGTCGATGATCTTGACACGGCCCAGGGTGTAGTCGACCGTATATTGGACATTTTCCGTCAGAGGGATACCACCGGCCGTGACCTTGACCGATCCCTGGGGAACGTTCATGGCGTTCAGAGAGATCTCGGACCCGGAAGCTGATTTGTACAAACCCTCGATGATGAACTTGTTCTTGTCGGGATACTGCTGCGCCCCGTTCTTGGTCATGGTGTACAGGGAGTCATAGCAATACCGGTCGGCCAGCTCCGGATCGGCCAGGCTGTCCCTCAGGGTCTTGCCGAAAGGCTCGAGTGTCGGGAAATAGATCCTTCCGTTGGCAGCATTGATGGTACCACCGGTACGTGCAGCACCGTCGATAAAGTCAAACACCCCGTCACCGGGAGGGTTCAGCATGGGGTCCAGGTTGTCGCAGTTCAACACCTGGATGAGGGGCTTCCCGGCTACCTTTCCTTCTGTGAGATAACCGGTGGGAATACCATTGTCATTACCGGAATACAGCACATTCATCGTGAAATCTTCCCGGTTGACCTGGTAGGCCCCGATGGAATAGACGTTTTTCATCATCAGCTTCCACATGGGCATCTTGGTGTTCACGGCGGTGCTTTTCAATAGCTTAACAACCAAACACTTGGGAGACGTGATCCCCTGGTCGGAGAACTCTCCCACCTGGAACACCGAATCCTGACCGATGACCGTGTACTGGAAGGCTACGGCCAGGGTCTGGTCTGAGTTGAGCGTGGTGTTCAGAGAGATGAAACCCAGTTTGGAGTTGAAAGAATACTCGGAGGCGTTCAGTTTCCGGGCACTCTCGATCTTCATGTAGTCTTCCCCGGAAACGAAGTCAAAGGTTCCGGTCAGGTATTCTGTGACGGTATTGATATCCCTGACCTTGGCGGTGTCTAACTGTAGCCAGAGGTCGTTGGATCTGTTCGACGGGAATGAATACCCCGGCATGGTATGGATCAGGCTGTTGTAGGGCTGGTTTTCACCGAGGTCGGAGAAGGCCACGATGTTCCTGTTGTCGGTCACGGCAGCGCCGATGTTGGTGACCCAGACCTCCAGCTTGGTGATGTTAATAGGGGAGTTGATGATGGGGAGGGTCGACAGGGCCACATCGTAGTTGTTGCGGAAATACTGTGCCATGAAGAAGTGCTTGTTTTCTTCATATTGGTCCACGGTAAGGCTGTAAGGATGGGTCTCGGCACCACCTTCCACGTTGATGGTCTGGCTTTCGCTCTTTTGCTGTGAGAACACGGCCGTCACGTTGGTCTTACCGAACTGCATCTTGGTCTTGATACCAAAGAGGCTCTGGCTGCCGTTGATCAGGGTGCTGTTGAGGGGCAGCGTCACGTCACCGGCCTCAATCAGCTTGATGATCTCGTCTTCTTTCCCTTCGTACTTGAGTTTCAGCTTGTTCTCAAATTCGAAGGTGGCTTCTGTGTTATAGTTGGTCTTGAATTCTATCTTATCACCGATCTTGGCGATGACGCTCATCTGTATCTTTTCCTGGAAGTCGAAGTTGGTGGTCCTGCGCTGCCGGATGTCGAGGCTGGGGTCGTCGCGACGGTTGGAGATGATGCCGAAGGTCAGTTCTGCAGAACCCTGCGGGCGGATATCCACCGTGTTGCCTCCGAAGATGCGGTCGAAGATCTCGCCTCCCACCTTAAGCTGGGGGATGAGTCCCGTGCGTTTTTCTCCTCCCTGCGCAGCCGCTCTCGATCTCCAATAGTTGTCGACCGAAGTCTGGAAGTCATAGTTGAGGTACTCCTCGAACGACATGTTGTTAGGAGTGGTGAGATTGCTGTTGCCCAGCTTCGTGGTGAAATTATAGGAGTTGGTGTTGGGATCGTAATCCACACCGCTGGTGATGTTTGACGGATTCTGGAGGTAGAGGGCGTTGGAAGGCTGGCTCCCGTTAAATACGGGGTCGGGATTCTGGATGGGGTATTTGAGGGTGTCGGGTTCGTTGGTGTCAGGATCGGAGGGCAGGGGAGAGGCGGGGTCGGGAAGGGGTCGGGTCTGATGAGTGAGCAGACTTCCACCCGGGGTGGCGCCGAAGACGATCGAGAAAAAGAACAGCAGGCTAAACGAGTATAAAATATATTTTAGGGTCTTCTCCAAAATCCTAGGTTCTGTTAATCAATGGGTCATGTACTACAATATTTTTAAAGCTGTTTTGATCAGATCTTCCAGAGCGACCGTTTCCCCGGATTGTTTGATGATCTGATTCACAGCTTTCTCGGCCTGGTTTTTTGGGAAACCCAAAAGAATGAGTGCTGATAACGCTTCTTTGCCAATGGTATTGTGTGAAGGCATGAAAATCTGGCCCTGTATCTCCTCCTTGCCCATCTTGTCTTTCAGGTCTAAAATGATCTTTTGGGCAGTCTTGGCACCTATTCCCTTAACAGCCTGAAATTCAGAGACATTATTCCGTGTGATGGCTGAAACGATCTCTGGTACGGTCATAGAGGAGAGGATCATCCGGGCGGTGTTGGCACCGACGCCTTGCACGGTGATCAGGTCTCTGAAGATGATCCGTTCTTCCGGGTCGAAAAAGCCGTACAGCAGATGGGCATCCTCCCGGATCACCTGGTGAACATACAGCTTGCAGCTCCCGGAATCCGGCAGTTTTGTGAATGTATTCAGGGAAATGTGAAGGTGATACCCTACTCCGTGGCAGTCAATCACTGCATAAGTGGGGGTCTTCTCCACCAGGATTCCTTGTATAAATGCAAACATATCAGCAACTTACATTCAGAGGGGACCTCTGAAAACGCCTGCAAAAATACAATTTTTTCTTTATCCCTGATGATTCCTGCGGAATGAATGGTCATTTGACATGGAGTTTTGTTTAATATAACGGGATGGCGGGATAATCATTCTTGCCTTCTCGCAATCTTGCATTCTTGTCTTATAGTACATCAGCCTTCATGGTTTTCATAAAAGTATTTTACCGCAGAGTAACAGAGACGCGGAGCTTTTCTGCCTCTGCCTTGAGTTGAATGTAGTCTCTTAGTCTTCTTTTTAACCACTTAAGACCTAAATTATTAGTCGTCTCTGAGAATTCTCAGACAACAGAGATTATAATGAGTGCTTTTAATATGGTTGTCGTGTATGAATTTGTAATGCGCTGTTAATGTGTGTAATATATAGTATAAATATGTATTTTAATTGGATTAAATTGATACCTGAACGCAGTTAAATATAATATTATATTATTATCAATATCGCTCTCCGGAAAATTTGTTATATCTTTGCAAAAAAAATTAGTATTGATATTAGAATAGATAAAATATTTCCTTAACTGATATATTTATGTTGTTCAAAGTCAGGATATTTTATGTGTTTCTTTTCCTGTTGGCTATCCCTTCCCTGACAGAAGCACAGGTTAAGATTACCGATAACTCCAATGAGACCATCAACAAGAATGCTATTCTTGAGTTGGGCAGTACAACAAAAGGGATGCTTCCACCCTTTGTTGTCCTTCAATCACTTTCCAGTCCGTCCCCTTTGACGGCAACAGTTCTTGAGGGTATGCTGGTCTGCGACACCACCGGCACCAACGTCCCTAAAGGATATTATTACTGGAACGGTGATGAATGGGTATCATTGGGTTCAGGTAACAGTACCTGCTATTTGAATACGGTCGCAAAAAGCGAGTCAGATACCGTCCTTAAATCAGAGACCATGATTCTGGCAAGTGCAGGAGCTGATAATGATTACTTTATAACCCTGACCTTGCCTTCAATTACTTTGATGACAATGGACTGGCCATTTCAATAAAGAATATAGGTTCGCATAAAGACTTGATTCTTGTAAAAGCCTACAGCGGTGTTACCATCGACGGTATTGACACGTCCAGGCTGACCCGCTGGGCAGGATTGACCTTCGTGGCCTGGAACGGAAACTGGTATTCGCAGGACAAAACACCAAGGGAAGGCCGGATTTTGGATGTAACTCCGACGGGGAGTTGGACATCAGTTAAACAAGCCTTTGAGTACCTCAAAATTCATATGAATAATGGTAACCTGACTTCAGAAGTAGATGTGAGAATGTCTGGAGGCTCCTATACCATCGACACGACCATCGTAATAGATCTGCCCTATCCGGTGGTAGTGCAGGGATTATCTTATGGCACTACTTATTTGGTTGCAGCGGCCGGTCTTACAGGGAAACCCATGTTCAATGCCATCAGCGAAGCGTATTTTAAGATGCTCATCTTTGATGCAACGACGCTTTCCGGTTATGGCACCCAGGTGGGGGAGGATGCTATCCAGCTCAATGGCAGTGATAAATCATATTATGAAGTTAAGGACATTGTCTTTACAGGGTTTTATCACGCTGTTCACGCTTCAAATAACGTTGAGCTGTGGTTTTTTGAATGTGATGTGTATGATAGTTATGACGCTGGTTTTTACGTGCAGGACACTACCAATGAAGGGGGTCTGTTTGTTAAACTTTCTGAAGTTGATTTTAACAACAACAATATTGGTGTGTATTTCAAGCAGGGAAAACACTCGTCAGTTTCATTAATAAGCGGTGGCTATTATAACCAGTCTCCTTCACAGGTGGCTATTAACCGTGACACGGTTAATTTCACCGAAATCACTAACATATTTGTGACCAACAACAACTGGAATGGCACCGGGATTTTCCATAAGGGTTTCAATTTTACCCGCAGTGACGGAAGAGATGCCAATGTCATGATAAAATCAAATACCGGTGTAGCCGATGCTCAGCCGCATGTTAAAATTAATGTGATCAATAATCTAACTTCCACTACCTGCAATGGGAATACATGGACAAAAGTTAATCTGACCACTACCTCTCCTGTCTTCGGTTATATCACTACTAAATTTACCGTTAATGGGAACAGGGTGACGTATCAGTCGGATTACACCGACGATTGCATGATGTTCATTTCTGGAAATCTCAATACAGGGTCCAACAATACCAATATAGATGTGGCTATTGTCAAAAATGGAAACTCAACAACTACATACGGTCAGATGACCGTCAGGTATCAAACCGCTACTATAAACTTCTCAACAGTGGTCTATTTGCAGAATGTGAAAAAAAACGATTATTTTGAAGTATGGGTTCGGCCGGCTTCTTATGCTGTAATTACCATTCAGGACCTGAATTGGTATACTGACAGTTATTGATTAAGGGAAATATGTTAAAGTGTTTCCATACGGTAGTATTTGTTTTGATTCTTGTCTTTGAACAAGTTCCTTTTTCACAATTATCGGCTCAGTCATTGGTTATTGGTCCGGATATTGAAGTGTTTTCTTCAGGAAGGATTATTCTGAAGGGGTATATCAACCCCACCGCCAACAATATAGTGATAAAGGATGGCGGAAGTTTTATCCATTTAACAGGAAGTATTCTGGCTTTACCCGATACTCTCGTCATCGATGAAGGAGGTAATTTGACCCTGCTTGAGGGTGCTCTGGTTAGCACACCGGGGTATTCCAGGATTATCATAGAGAGTGATGCATTTTATCTTAATCAGAGCAGCAGCAATCCTTACCTTGAAGCCAGGCGGAGAATTGACGGAGACAAAGGATGGAGAATGTTGGGTTGTCCTGTATCCACTACTTTTGCCGACTTGTTCGACAGTCTGGTGACCCAGGGTTTTCCCGGCTCCAGCTATCCTTTATTGCAACCCAATTTAATGTGGTTCGACGAAACCGATGGTGGAACCTCTCTGCAGGGTTGGCGTACCCCTTCTTCCCTTTCAGGGAATGTGCCTACCGGGCAGGGATATTACCATTATATTTTTAATGGCGCCGGGATCACCACAGGTGGCTATTATTCTGATGATCTTCCTCTCACCATGACGGCGAATGGATATGAAAACGCTCTTGTCAGCGGTTCATTTGATTTTGGGATCACTTTTACACCGAGGGATCCTTCTGGTCAGTCAGGCCCTGGTACTTATGTTGACCTTAATGTTGCCGACGAGGGCTGGAACCTCCTGGGAAACCCTTCCGCTTCCTCTCTCGACTGGGACTCTGCTTCAGCATGGACACGTACTCATGTTGACAACAGCTTCTATGTTTGGGACCCTTCTGCCAACAGTGGAGCCGGGGACTTTCTTTTCTGGAACGGTAGTGAAGGCACCCTGGGGAATGGAATCATCGCCCCTTTCCAGTCATTCTGGGTAAGAGCCAATGACGAGGATCCTGTGTTAATCTTCAGTAATCAGGCAAAAACCATTGAAGGTGCCTGGCAGGGGAAAAGTGTAAAAGATCATAAACTGAGTGGCGGTGATCTCTCCATCGACCTCTCTCTCTCAGCATCATGGATGAAGACAGAGGCCTTCATCCGTTTAAATGATAACGGGGTCATTGGTCCGGATCCCATGGATGCCTATCATCTCGAATCCCTTAATGATACATGGCTCGAGTTGTACACCCTGAGTTCTCCTGCCCATTGTATGCCTTTAGCCTTAAACAACCAGCCTTCCCTGAAGACCAGTCTCATTAATCTGCCTTTGTTCCTGGGAGGTCAGATAAAAGGACAAAGCCTCAGCGGCTCCGGTACCCTGTCGTGGAAAATTCCTGATAACTGGCCAACGGACTGGAATATAAGCCTTCACGACCATCAGGCAAAAAAGGCCGTTTCTATGATCAATAACGCTCAGTATGTTTTTGGTCTGCCCTCCAAATCAATGAGTTCTAAGAGTGGGACGGGAGATTTTCCCTCTCCTCCGGATATAATAAGATCTGTTTCTGAAATTAAGGATGGCAAAAGCAGTCAACTGCTTCCCCCGTTCAGTATTATCATTCAAAAAGGAGATGCGAATCAGGAGGTGGAGTATCTTCCCCTGCAGCCTTTCTTTTTTCCAATCTTCCCGAATCCAATGCAACAATCCACAACCTTGAGGTTCAGCCTGCCCGAGCCTGCAAAGGTTGAGATTGATGTGTTTGATATAAGAGGGGTGTTACTGGATGTTGCTTTGTCAGGTAATTTCCAGGCTGGAATTACTGAGATGAAATGGACCCCTCCATCACATTATTCAGGAGTGTATTTGTTCAGATTTACCTGTGGTGAAACCGTAACAACCATGAAAGGAGTGATTGTAAGGCCATGAAATTGATCGTAAGCAGCCGTTGGATTTATTTCTGGTCAACGGTTCTAGTGTCGGCACGGCTTGCATTAGGGCCCATGGCAGTTGCCCAGGACCAGAGCTCGGTATCTATTACGGCAACCGCGACCGTAATAAAAAGCCCCGGGATAGAAATGGTGACCATGAAGAATATGGAAATCATGATGGACCTGGCAGTGGATGGTAAAATATGGATAGATCCAAGGGAAAGCGCACAAACAGGAATTTTGTTGTTAAAAGGCAGCCCCTTTGAGTCGTTTCACCTTACCTATCAACCGGAAGTCCTCTTAACGAATAACAGAGGTTATGGTGAACTCAGTTTCTTCTATGAGGTGTTGGGATACCCGGGTGATAATCAAATGGCTGCTGAAAAACTGGATGCAGTGGAAAGGATTCTTCAGTTCAATGAAGACGGTGAGTATTATGTTTGGGTAGGAGGCAGGGTAGACGTCAGTGAAGCTTTTGCAGGTAGCTATTCCGGGGAATTTATCATTGAAATAGAGATATTATAGTATGAACAGGCTGGCCGGAAAAATATTGCTGTTCTTCGTTTTAGCATGCTCTTATTGCTCTGACGCGTATGCTCAGAGGATCAATTTCGGTCTTTTCGCTTCAGGTGGAATTAACCTGATGCATGGCAGTGTGAATGATCTCGACTTTGATGAAAAGGAAGGGGGTATTACTTCCGGAAGCGTCGCAACTATTGATCTGCTCGATGATATGGCAGCCGTGATTACTATTACCGGCCAGGCTGACCTTGATGTTACGGTCAGTATCGATGCTCCTGTTACTCTTGACCTTGATGACGATAATAAAGTACCGGTCAGCATTTCTTATGCGTACTCGAATTTGGGTGCGACCGATGAAACTACGGCTAAAACTCTGGCCGTCAGAGTGCCAGCCGGGTTCTCTTCAGTGACCTTGCCGTTGGTACGGCGCTCTTCCGGACCTCCCGGGCCCCCGCCGACTCCGGATCACGTCGGATATACTCCACCATCAGGTACGGCGTATATCTTCATCTTTGGCACTCTCGGACCTGTTCCGCTCAATGCTGCCACAGGACTTTACTCAGGTGATATTAATATTTCAGTGGAGTATTCTACCTATGAATAAATTCACCTCCATACAGGGTTCAAAATTTTATTGCATTTTACTGCTTTGTGCGGTAGTAATGTCTGTTCCTTCAACAATCGCCCAGGTGGTGACGGTCAAACTGGAGATACCGCCACGTCTGGGACTGGAAAGCTCAGATCCTTTTGACATGAGTCTGCAGGCAGATCCTCTTACCGGCAAGCCGACCCTTATCGGTACCTACAGTTTTACCCTGGTCGGAAACGAAAACATGATCGTGCAGATCACCTTGAATAAAAATGAATATCTGGTGACAGACCATCAACAGAAAATTCCTGTCCCAGTCACACTTTGTTACAGGAATGACAACAATTTAGCGGCAGGCCCGTACCCGGGTGAGGGAAAACACTGCCTTAATCCAGGTGTTTGGTCCGCTACTTTTCCTCTCAATAATGGAGGAAGGCTTATCCAAAATATGTTGGACCATCCTGAAGAACTTCATTCAAGAGTGTTCATTACAGCAAGTATAGAAGTTCCTGAATTCAACGATATGACATTCTCAGGGAACTTCGAGGTATTAATTGAATATAATTAAATTAGTAACATTTAAAACAGAAAGGAGGAGATTTTATCACAAAATTTCAAGTAATGGAGAAGCAATGGTTATAAAATAACCAACGTTTCGAATGAGTGGACAACTTAGTTAACAACCAATTAATCAATTTTTTAATCCAAATTTTATTAAAATGAAAATCGTAAAATTTTTTGCAGCGCTGACCTTCATGTTTGGCATCAGTGCTGGTATTATGGCTCAGTCGACGGATAATGACAATCTTACCGCTAAAGCTACGGTGCTTCAAGGTATTAATGTTACAAAGGTGGCTGATCTTGAATTCGGATGGGTATCACCTGGTCTGGCCAAGACCATTGATCTGGTGAATACCGCTACAGGAGGACAGGTTGGAGAAGGTACTGAGGCAACCGGTGTCTTCACGGTTTCTGCTGCTGTCGGTTCCAATGTGCAACTTCAATTCACGACACTGCCTACCAATCTGACGTACCTCACTAACGATCTGCCGATAGGAACTTATACTGCTGGGTATGCTTTGGTAAATCCTTATGCATCAGGAACTTCCTTTACCCCTGGCACGGGTATACAGGTGGAATCTGGTAGCTTTCCTACAAATGATATCAGTGGTGCAAATGCCATTTATGTATTCATTGGAGGAACAGTAACCCCTGGTGCCAGCCAGGCAGCCGGTGATTATACCGGTACTGTTACCCTGACAGCAACCTATAATTAGTTACTACAAGAGTACATTGACCGGGGGATGAAGATCAGTTTCTTTCGTTGCCCGGTCAATGTTAACTCTGTTAATTTATCACTGAGGCAAACTTTTGTACAGAACTTTCGTATACCTGATGTTGTAATAAAACGCTATATTATGAAGCTAGCCATTTCCCGTTTGTTTATTGTTGCTTTAGTGTTTAAGGCCGGTTTATTTTCTTTGACGGCGCAGATTACACTTGCTCCTTCTTTTGTGTTCATCGATGAAAAAACAGGTGTGGGAAACCTTTATGTGAGTAACAAAGGAACCGTTCCCCAGGAAGTCACCCTCAGTTTTTCTTTTGGATACCCGGGAAGCGACAGTTCGGGAAATCTTGTGATGAATTACGAAGATACTTCCGCATTCAGGCAATTTGGACTGGATCCGATGGTAAGGGCTTTTCCGAAGAATTTTAGTCTCGCTGCCGGTGAACAGCGTACGGTGCGCATTCAGGTAATCCCTGGAAAGAGAAGTAAGGAAGGGTTCTTTTACACCCGGCTGAAAGTGTTAGGGAAACCTGAGACACCCGAGGTAGCCAAGGAAGAAAAGGATAAGATTTCAACCAGAATCAGTTTCAACTTCGAGCAGGTGACTGCCGTGTTTTACCATAAAGGTAAGGTAAGTACAGGTCTGGAACTGAAGAAACTGGAGGTGGTGCAACAGGAAAAGTTACTGGTAGTAAAGCCACATTTAACCAGGACCGGCAATTCACCTTTCCTGGGTAGTATGTTTGCCAAACTGATCGATGAGAAGGGTGTCGTTGTTGCAGAAGCCCAGAGCACTACTACAGCCTATTTCGATGTCATTCGTCGTATTGATGTTAATGTGGAAAATGTCATACCCGGTACTTATACACTCGAGCTTCGTTTCGAGACCCGTCGCAACGATATGATGAGTGGTGACCTGGTGCAAGCGCCTCCGCTTGTTACAGAAATGAAGGTAGAAGTTAAGTAGAAGTTTATTACGAGACCTTTGTTTCTGGTACATAAAACGGACATTCTGTAGTATCCGTTAAAATTCTGAAGATCTTGTTACAGAGCCATATTCCCAAATACCGCTTGGTATTTATTATTGTTACCACTGTTTCAATCTGGATTTCAAGGCCTGTTATTGCACAGACTGAAGAAGTCCTGCTTGCCTTTCGTTATCCTTCCGTCGGTCATGTTTACGTGAACAGCCTGTATGATTCCAAGACCAATCAGGCATTTCTCCCTGTCATCGAGCTGTTTAATCTTCTGGAAATCAATGGTCAGCCAGATGTCGCATCCTATTCCATCACAGGAAATTACCTCAAAGCTGACAATCCATATATGATCAATTGGAGTACCAAACAGGGCAAACTGGGGAATTTGTCATTTAATCTCAATGCCGATGAGTGCCGTGTTGGTGAGCTTGATCTCTTCATTTCACCCCGGGTTTTTAAAGAAATTTTTCAATTGGATTTCACTGTCAATATTAAACAACTGGTCCTGGAACTTGAAACGCCATACACTCTTCCCGTTCAGGAGAGAAAGGCCCGGGAACTGGCCAGGAGCAAAATGGATGAGCAAAAGATCCTGAAAGAAAATTATCCTCTTGCCTATGACCGGAAACGCTCCTTTTTCACTGGTACCATGATAGATTATAATATATCGGGCAATTATTCGGAGGAGGGGAGGGATATCAACTGTAATCTGACCGGAGGCATGGAGGTTTTGGGAGGTGATATTCAAGGCACCGTCTATGGCTTGCAGTCTTCTAACGGTGAGAATGTTTGGAAGTCAAGTAATGTAAGGTGGAGATATGCTTTTCTGAACAATAGCTATCTATCAGGGATTTCAGCCGGACAGCTGATTACCACGGGTCTTCAACCTCTTTCATTCAACGGGATAACTGTGACGAACGACCCTATTGAACCCAGGCGAATGTATGAAACTTTCGTGGTTGACGGGAATACCGAGCCAGAGTCAGAAGTTGAGCTCTACCTTAATGAAAGGCTCTGTGATTATAAAAGAGCGGATGAGCTGGGTTACTACCGTTTCGATGTGCCGATGACCTATGGTACCACAAGAATTGGCCTCCGCATTTACACTCCTTCAGGTGAGATCATTACAAACGAAAAACAGATGCAGGTGCCTTTCACCTTCCTCCCCAAAGGTGTGGTTACCTATCACCTGCAAGCTGGTGAGACAAACCAGTCATTGACCAGCGATACCCTCATGGGGACTAAAGTTTCACACGGTGATCTGGCCATAGGTATCAACAGGTGGCTTACAGCATCGGCTGGTGCTCAACATCAAGGTTTAGACTTTATTCCGGATCAACCTTTCTATTACGGGAGCATCGCTGCCCGGCTTGCACGTCAATATCTGACAAGCCTGGATATTGCTCCGGGATATTTTTATAGAATTACTGGTAATGTTCTGTATTCCAGTAATATGAATTTCAATTTTCTTTATACCCGTTATGATGGTGAGAGTATTTTCAATGCCAGGAAGGCTTCCCATGAATTCTCAGGTGGTATTTACCTTCCGTTTAACTTTTTGGGAATCAGTTCTGGATTACGTCTCGGAAACGATTTCGTGAGCATTAATGAAACAAACCTGAACCAATACAGGATTGATTTGAATTCACGTATTGGAAAAATTAATCTCAGATTTAATTACCGGGATAACTATATTACTACTCAGAATGTCAGCAGCTTTGGAAGGGGACTACTGACAACTACCCTGACTTATAACCTATCACGGTCGCCCGGTCTGCCAGTTTATTTCAGGGGTGTTTTTGTCAGGGTTCAGTCAGAAATGGAAGTCCGAAGCAAGACATGGCAAAATTCGGGAGTTCAGTTATCGAAGACTATTATGAGGAACGGAAGGCTGAACCTGATGGCAGGTTACAACCATGTAACTCGTGAATGGGACAGCCAGGTAAGTCTGATCCTTGATCTGAAGAGGGTCAGGAGCACCACTCTTGTTGCAAGTTCAAAAAATAATGTTAATACACGTCAAAGTATATCAGGAAACTTGGGCTGGGATATGCCCAACAAGAAAATGGTCCTGAATAACAGGCAACAGACCGGCAGGGGAGCTGCAGCCGTAAAACTGTTCGTCGACAATAACAATTCCGGAGCCTATGACCGGGGTGACCAGTTGCTGGCTGATAAAGCTGTCAGACTTGACAGGACTGCGGTGATGGAGATAGGTAGAGACAGTATCCTGCGAGTGAATCAGCTTCAAAGCTACTTTATTTATAACCTTCGTGTTAACCGGAATGCAGTTTCAGATCCTACCCTGGTACCGCTGAAAAATGAATTTTCTTTCATTGTCGACCCGAATCAATACAAGCAGATCGAAATTCCATTTTACCGGGGAGGCACCATTGAAGGTAGTGTTCAGATTGAGAAGAGTGGGATCAGTACAGGTCAGGGAGGACTTCGGATCATACTTAAAGGAAAGGATAGTCCTTTTGAGATGACATTGCGAACATTTGCTGATGGTGAATTCTATACTAATGACCTTCCTCCGGGAAAATATTCCCTTATGGTCGATGTTAACCAGATGAAGTTTCTGAAAATGAAACAAAAGGAATTGGTTGAGTTTGAGATCAAAGCTCTTTCCTCGGGTGACTATATTGAAAATATAAAGATCATTCTCGTGCCGGAAACCAGTGGCACTGGTCTTGATAATCGATGATATAAATTGGCTGTTGTCATGATATAGGATCTGGATTTGAACAGACAACCCGTATTCTTTCCTATTTTTGCAATAAATCATTGCAGTCATGAAAACAGCTCTCATCCTGGGTGCCGGTGGATTTATAGGAAGCCACCTGGCCGCTTTTCTCAAAGCAAGAGACTACCATACAAGGGGGGTGGACCTGAAACTGCCTGAGTTCAGTGCTTCTGCCTGCGATGAGTTCATCATCGGTGACCTCCGAGACCCTCTCGTTTGCAGGGAAGTCCTCGACCAACCTTTCGATGAAGTTTACCAGCTTGCCGCCGACATGGGTGGGGCACAGTTTATCTTCACCGGTGAAAATGACGCCGATGTGATGCATAACTCCTCCCTGATCAATGTAAACATTGCTCACCAGGCTTCCGCCTTGAAAGTGGGAAAGATCTTTTATTCATCCTCAGCGTGCATCTATCCTGAATATAACCAGCTGGACCCTGACAACCCAAAATGTTCGGAAGACTCAGCCTACCCCGCCGCCCCCGACAGCGAATACGGCTGGGAAAAGCTCTTCAGTGAACATCTCTATAGGGCCTTCAACAGGAATTACGGGCTGAATATACGTATTGCCAGGTTCCACAACATCTTTGGTCCTGAAGGCACCTACCAGGGCGGCAGGGAAAAAGCCCCGGCTGCCTTGTGCCGTAAGGTGGCCATGACGGCCGACGGAGGAGAGATAGAGGTCTGGGGCGACGGAAAACAAACCCGTTCCTTCCTTTATATTGACGAATGCCTCGAAGGCATAAGGAGACTCATGAACTCAGATTTCCAGGGACCCGTTAATATAGGATCGGAAGAGATGATCAGCATCAATAACCTCGCCCGTATGGTCATCGGCATCTCCGGAAAGAACATCTCCATCAGGAACATCCCAGGACCTCAGGGTGTAAGGGGAAGAAATTCCGATAACAGGCTCATCAGGGAAAAACTGGGATGGGCACCTTCGCGACCTTTGAAGACCGGCATGGAAAAGACCTATGACTGGATCAGCCACAGGGTAGGCAGTACCGGCTGATCACGGATGCTGGATCCTGGTATCTGTCTCCTGCTGCGATGGTTTCCCCTTCATGTATGCCAGGAGCAATTCGGCAATGGAACGGTACGACTTTCTCATCAGCACAGGTAGCTCTTCGATGCGACACCAGCGGACCTCAGTGATATCTTCTTCGGCCTCAGGTACAGGGGTCTCGTTACCGCTGTATGCCATCTCGTACCAGGTGGTCTCTTTGAGGGCCAGCCACTGCCGTTGCTTGAACAGGTGGTGGGTGATGCCGGTGCATCCGGTGATGGTGAGTCCGGTGAGTCCGGTCTCCTCCGACACCTCACGAAGGGCACATTCCTCCAGGCTTTCTTTTTTATTGGCCTTCCCCTTGGGAAGATCCCACAACCCCCTCCTGAAAATTAACAGCAGCTCTCCCGTGTCCCTGAAGACCAGTCCCCCTGCCGCCTTCACCCGTGGAAAGGCTTTTTCTGCCAGCTCCGCTACGGGAAGTCGTGAAACCAACAGGTAATCTGCAGTCTTTTCATCTTTCTCTATCACGCTGGCAAAAGCCCATAGTTCTTCCGGACAGGTGATATGAGGGGTCTGATCCCTTACTTCATTATCCCCTATTTGTTCCAGAACAATGCGTTGATCATTCAGGAAAATATTATACTTTTGTGCCATGAACTCTCAAGAAAATACAGCCCTTTCGACTGCAGAATTTTTACTGCAAATAAAAGCAATTAAACTCGATCCTGCGAACCCTTTTACCTGGACCTCAGGAATAAAATCACCCATCTATTGCGATAACCGGAAAATCCTGTCCTATCCCAGAGTGAGGACTTATGTGAGACAGGAATTCGTTCGTATCATCAATGAGGAATTTCCAAACGTGGATATGGTGGCCGGCGTGGCTACCGGTGCCATCGCACACGGGGTGCTGGTGGCTCAGGACCTGGGCCTGCCTTTCGTTTATGTGAGGACAGAGAAAAAAAGCCACGGCCTCGAGAATAAGATTGAAGGAGTGGTGGAGTCAGGACAGTCCGTGGTGGTCATCGAAGACCTGGTTTCCACGGGTAAGTCAAGCCTCCAGGCTGTCGACGCGCTCCGTGATGCCGGTTGCTACGTGAAAGGCATGGTGGCCATCTTTTCTTACCTTCTGCCAGAAGCAGTGGAAAGCTTTACCAAGAAGAAGGTGAACCTGTTTACCCTCACCGACTATGATATTCTGATCAAGAAAGCACTGATGATCAAGTATATCTCTGATAAGGACCTGAATTCACTCAAGGAATGGAGGAAAGACCCTTCTTCCTGGGGAAAATAGCCCTATGACCAACATCGAAAGCAAGAGCGTGCTCATTGCCGTCACGGCAGAGACCCTGTACCAGTATTTAGGGAACTTCAATAATTTTCAGCACCTCATGCCTCCCCAGGTGAGCCGCTGGAAGTCGACCGACGACAGCTGTTCTTTCAATATTCAGAACATGGCCGACATAGAACTCAGGATGGAAGAAAAACTGCCCTTCGAGAAGATACGAATGGTGGCCTCGGGTTCCACCCCTGTCTCCCTGTCCATGACCTGGAAGTTTCATTCCCTGGAGCAGGAGACTGAGACCCGGCTTCTCCTGGAAGCCGACCTGAACCCCATGCTGGCGATGATGGCAAAAGCTCCTTTGACCAACTTCGTCAACCTCCTGGTCGACAAGCTGAAAGAACTGGCAGAACAAGGATTTCTGAACAATCCGGAACCGGCTTCCTGACCGGAGTCCCTTACAAGTATACGATCTCTTTCACATCACAGCAAAGCATCCCGCTGCCCGTCATGACCAGCAGCCTTCCGTATTCATCCACTCCGCTGATCATCCCCTCTACCTTTTCGTCACGGATGAGGTACTTTTTCCTGCTACCCCTCTGGTAAAGGAGGTCCAGGTAAGGTTGTTCCAGCCGGGCAGGGTCCGACTGCAGGATCGAATAATGCTCGCTTACCGATTCCATTGTCTGCTCCAGCGTGTCATCGGGAGAATAATAATTCCCTGTTTCCAGGGCCAGGGAGGTGGGGTTGGGCCCCGCAGCTTTCAGATCGGTTTGGTTGAGGTTGATGCCTATGCCGATGACGGAATATTCCAGGTAAGGGCCCTGAACGGCATGCTGTATGAGGATACCTCCGGCTTTTTTATTCCCGATGTACAGGTCGTTAGGCCATTTGATGCTAAATGGCAGCTCCCCGCCGGCCGTCTTTCTGAGGAAACGAATCATGGCCAGGGATATCATCCGGTTCAGGGAAAACTGATGTTCTGCCCTCAGGAAATGAGGTCTGAGCAGTAAACTGAATGTGAGATTCTTACCTGCCTCGCTTTCCCAAATGTTCCCCTCCTGCCCGCGACCGTGGGTCTGTTCCTCAGCAATCACCACGGTGCCCTCGGGCGGTTCTTCAAGTTTCAATAGGTCAAGGAGATGGTCCTGGGTGGAACCGAGTTTCTGAAACCTGAGAAGGGTGAAGCGGAGCGGATGAACGGGAAAACCTTTTTGGATGTCAGGGTTCAGCATGGTCTGGCAAAGGTAGTCAGGTATGCAGGATTATGAATACTTTTGTACCATGAAGAAGAAAATTGTCTCACTCATCATTGTGATCACCTCACTTTCACTGGTTGGCATCATCATCACCCAGGTTTTCTGGGTGAAAAATGCCGTAGAGCTGAAGGATGAGCAGTTTAACCACCGGATAGAGCTTGGGCTCAAGAGTGTGCTCAACCGCATGGTGGCCATCGATAACCGTTACTCTTTCAACGATTCTCCCTGTGGGATGATCTGCGGAAGGGTGGACTCCTCCCTGGTGGGCCGTTTCAGTCCGAGGCTTCTGGATTCGCTGATGCAGGACGAGTTCAGCCATCTTCAACTGAACCAGGATTATTATTACGGGATCTATTCCAGGGGCAGCGGCAACCTGATCTTTGCCTCCAGCTACCTCTTTCATAAGGAGCTGGTCGAATCGAAGCTGTTCATTTCCCTCTCCTGTCTTTACAGCACAGAATGCTATGTATTGGGCATCTATATCCCTGATCAGCAAAGTCTTGCCATCCAAAGTATGGGGGTCTGGCTGGTTGTTTCCGTGCTTTTCCTCATCATCCTGGTTGCCGGGTTCGCCTATTCCATCTTCTCCCTGATGAAGCAGAAAAAACTCTCGGAGATGAAAAGAGACTTCGTGAACAACATGACCCATGAATTCAAGACGCCCATTTCCACCATCTCCCTGGCCGGAGAGATGCTGAGCAAGCCTGCCGTGGTCGCTTCTCCCGAAAAAGTCCTGCGATACGGGGATATCATCCTGAACGAGATCAACCGCCTGAAGAACCAGGTTGAACAAGTGCTTCAGATAGCTGTTTTAGATAGAGGTGAATATAGCTTGAGAAAGAAGGAGATGGATGTTCACCAGGAGCTGGAAGGCATACTGAAAGGTTTCGGAATGGCGGTGAGGAAGAGAGACGGATACCTGATCAGCCGGTTACAGGCTACCCAAAGCCGCATTTACGCCGACAGGGATCATTTTATCAATGTGATCCATAACCTGTTGGACAATGCGGAAAAGTATTCGGAAGATGCACCGGTGATCACGGTGCAGACCGAAGACGCGGATGGTGGGATCAGGATCACGGTGCAGGACCAGGGAATAGGCATCAGTGAGGAGGCGCAGAAGCATATATTCAGGAAACTCTACAGGGTACCTACCGGCAATATCCACAACGTGAAAGGGCAAGGGCTGGGGTTGTATTACGTGAAGACCATCATGGAAGCACACAGCGGAACGATTACTCTTCACAGTGAAAAGCGGAAAGGGAGCACCTTTGTGTTGTTCTTTCCTTATGGAATTAAAGAATCTGAATCGGAGACCAATGAAGAACAAGTTAGCAAAGATCCTGCTGGTTGAGGATGATCCCAATCTCAGCGAAATATTGAAGGATTACCTGGAGATGCTGGATTATGAGATCGTCAGGAGCTACGACGGGGAAAGCGGGCTGGCCACCTTTTACAGGCAGTCGTTCGACCTTTGCCTGGTAGACGTGATGATGCCCAAAAAAGACGGTTTCACCCTCGCAGAAGAGATCCGCAGGATCAATAAGGAGGTTCCCATCATCTTTATCACGGCCCGGTCTTTCAAGGAAGACCGCATCCAGGGTTTCAAGGTGGGTTGCGACGATTACATCTGTAAACCATTCAGCACCGAGGAACTCAGCCTCCGGGTGCAGGCCGTGCTAAAGCGTTGTCAGCTTAAACTCAGTAATGCCAGACCTGCTGAAAAGGAACTATACGAGATCGGGATTTTCAGTTTCGACTACTCCAACATGTCGCTGAAATCGCCGGATCACTTGCAGCAGCTTACCCGCAAAGAGGCCGATTTGTTACGACTTCTTGTAATCAACACCAACCAGCTGCTTAAAAGAGAGGTGGCCCTGAAGATGGTCTGGGGCGATGACGATTATTTCATCGGCCGCAGCATGGATGTGTTCATCACCAAACTCCGCAAATACCTGCGCGAAGATCCCCGCATCAGCATCTCCAATGTGCACGGAACAGGGTTCAAACTTGAGGTGAATATCTGACAGAGGCTGTCTCACCATCAATATTTTGTCAATATTTCGACTTCCTGCCTGCCGGCGGGCAGGCGCTCATTATGACAAAATATTGATAACCAGATGTCATGCTGAGCGGCGTCGAAGCATTTTCAGCCTTGTGAGACAGGCCCACACAGGAATGGAATTATACCACCTCCTCCTTCGGGTCGATCCCGTATTCATTTTCACCACGATCACCTTCTGTAACCATGAAAATCAGCAACACGATGGCTCCGATAATGGGAATGAGGGCGATCAGGACCCACCAGCCTGTTTTACTAATATCATGAAGTCGTCTTACTGCAACAGCTAATCCTGGGACCAAAACCGCAAGGGCATACAGGAAGTAAAAAACCCCATAGGGTAAGTTGCTCACAGTCAGTCCGAGAACGTTGTCCAGAATGACGGCAATGATCAGGAAGATGATGTTGAACAGGGTATACATCCAGTATTCTGTTCTTCTTGCCCTGCCTGTGAAATCAGCGTATTGCTGTAATACTTTCAAGTACCATTTCATGCTCCTAATGTTTTAATTATTGATTAACGGTAATTACCTTAATAATTAGAAACTCCAGTTAACCCCCAGGCTGGGCAGTATGGGCAACTGGTATACCTTGGCCTTGGTGATACGGTTCACATAAAAGATGTTTTGACGGTCATAAACATTGGTGATGCTCAGGTCGATCTCCAGCATATTCTCTTCAGAAAATTTGATCCTCCGCTTGAAGTTGATGTCAAGGCGGTGATAAGTGGGCATACGGCCATCGTTCAAGCTTCCGTAAATGATCCCCAGTGTCTCGTTCACCGTGGTGTAGTCGGTCATCAGTCCGCCTGTAAAAGGAATGTTGGCATAGTAACCATCGTTCTTGGTAAAAGGGAAGCCCGAACCGAAATTCCAGCGGGCATCGATCTCCCACTGATGGTCTTTACCCAGCATGTATGATCCGGTGATGTTAATATTGTGCCTCCGGTCGAAATGGGGCACGTAATGGATCACCCCGTCGTAACGGTTGACATACGCAAAAGAATAAACAGCCCACAGGAAGATCCTGTCAAAATCATATTTGAAAGAGAAATCCACTCCCTTGGCATCCCCGGTCTCGATGATGTAGTCCTTTTTCAACAGGTCGGGCTTGTCAGAATATTCGCCGGTATCGTCAAATACCTTGTTGCGGTTGATGTTGGTCAACTGAGGAAAATTTTTGTAATATCCTTCTACATTGACCGTGAAATGGTTGAAGGGGTCAAATTCGATGCCTCCCACCAGGTGCTGGGCTTTCTGAAGCCTGTGTTTTATGGTCTTTCCGTCAAACTCGTCGGGGAGCTCATCCGGCCCGGAAAGGAAACCGTAAAAGAGATTCACCACATCCCGGTCGGAGCTAGCACTCATCAGGTTCTGGGAGTATAGACCACTGGCAAACTTCAGCCTGACCTTGTTGCTCAGGTTGTATTTCATCGCCAGGCGAGGCTCCAGCGACACATTGGCCAGGGAAGCATAATACTGTACCCTGAACCCCGGTTCAATCAGAAACTTGCCACGGGTCATCTTATACTTGAAAAATCCTGCCAACTCAGTGGTGTTTTGCGTCTGGTCGATCAAACGTCCTACGGAATTATAAAAATTAAAGATCGTCTTAAACCCCAGCATCTCAACACCATATTTAATTTCATCTTTCTTAATGAAATAGGTGAAGTTCAACCCGCTGTTAAACCCCCTGATCTCGCTGGTCCTGGGCAGATTATCGCTTTCATCCAGCTCCATCTTATAGCTGGAATAGGAAAAGTTACCAGAAATCAGCACGGGAGAACGTTCGGGGATGACCAGGAAGTTGGTCCCTCCGCCTGATGAACCCCAGTGAAAATCGGAAACTCCGGGATAATCGACCTTATCGGTGAAATTAAACCCAAAGAAGTTCACCTTGCTGCCGTTTGCGGCATTAAAAGACATCTTTCCGTAAATATCCCTGAAATTATACGGCAATCCATTGGTGTCTACGTAGTTGTAGAATATGTCGGAGGTCTGTTTCAGATAAGAATTTTTGAAACTGAGGATAAAAGAAGAACTATTGCCTTCGGTACCGACTTGTTTTTTGAGAGGCCCTTCCAGCAGCAGCCTTGAGCCAAAAACGCTGGCCCCGGCTTTGCCTGCAAATTCTTTTTTGTTACCGTCGCGGGTGGTGATATCCATCACTGAAGAGATCCTCCCGCCGTATTCTGCACCAAAACCTCCCGTGTAAACATCGGCGTTCCGGATGATATCAGTTTCGAACACAGAAAACAAACCAATGGAATGGAACGGATTATACACGATCATTCCATCGAGAAGCACCTTGTTCTGTACCGGTGATCCGCCCCGGATATACAGCTGTCCTCCCTGATCTCCGGTAAAGATAACGCCGGGCAGGACCTGGAGGTACTGGGCAAGGTCGGCTTGTCCTCCAATAGTCGGCAGCTGCTTGATCTGCCGGGGAGTAATCTTCATCACCGAGGTCTTAGTCTCTGTCTTCGCCTCCTGCCTTTCTGCCGAGATTTGAGCTCCTTTCAACAGGATAGACATGGGCTCCAGGAACAATTTCCTGTTCAGAATATCTCCTTTTTTCAGGCTAACGGTCTCTCTCAGTGTATCATAACCGAGGCAAGTCACCATGAGCGTGTAATCCCCTGACGGTATACCGGAGATCACGAAGTAACCGTTGACATCCGTAACGGCACCGTGAGTGGTCCGGAAAAGATATACATTGGTAAAAATGATCGGCTCACCGGTCTTTTTCTCGTAAACAAATCCCCTGATACTGGCGTTTTGACCGTACAGGGTTGTGCTTCCCAGAATCATCATCAGTAAGGTGAAGAGCAGGAATCCCGTTTTTTTTAAGGAATGCATGGGCAGTTGAATTTCGGAAGGACCGGCAAAGTTAATCTTTTTTATTTTCGTCAGCTTCATACCAGCCGGCATACATTCCATAAGAATCTGCAATTCTAAGTATCTGACCTTCAAGTAGGTCCGTGTCAATAGATTTTACATATTTTGCCGGGACACCTGCATAGACACTACCGGACTTCACGTGGGTGTTCTCAAGGACCACTGATCCCGCAGCGATGATGGAGTTGCTTTCAATTACCGCGTGGTCCATGACGATGGCTCCCATACCGATCAGAACATTGTCGTGAATGGTGCAACCGTGTACCACAGCTCTGTGTGCGATGGAAACATTATTGCCAATATTTACGGGCGCTTTCTGGTAGGTACAATGGATCACGGCTCCATCTTGTATGTTCACCTTGTTCCCGATCCGGATGTAGTGAACATCGCCTCTGACGATGGCCCCGAACCAAACCGAACAATCATCACCCATCACCACATCCCCGACAACTACCGCGTTATCAGCAAGGAAGCACCTTTGGCCCCAACGGGGAAGCACTCCTTTCACTTTCTTTATTAAAGCCATGATTGCCTATTCTTTTAATTGATTGAAATCTATTACTTTATAGTTCCATTTGCCGGGGATCGCATATCTTTTATCAGGCCAGAATGCCACAACCAGTCCCGCCGCCGTTAAAATACCCCCGGTCAGCAGCACATGGGGGTTCAGGACAGGACCAACATCAACGATAATATTGTTGGTGACATCAAGAGCAATATAGCCCAGTCCTGCCGTGGTAAGGAACTGCGGAAGCCATCGCTTGATCCAGTATGGACGGAAGACATATTCAACGTCTTTCAGAGCAACGGGAACAAGATAGTCAAGAATGATGACAGAATCATTGATCCTGCTGATATCACCGTGAACCGGTGTTTTGCTTTTTTTTATCTGAAGAACGATACGGTCGTTGACTCTGTACTTGTAATTTTTCGAATGGTCGGATTTTTCTATTACCAGGATCGACTGGGCTGGCAGCCACAAGGTCAGCCATAGCAGTGAAGCCAGAAGCAAGGGTTTTGCGTTGGCTCCTGAAAGACTGCCTGGAAGGAATCCATGCCGGGTGGTAACCGCTCTTGGATGTTGATAATCAGCCAACTTTGTGAATAACTTAAATGCAGGTAAAAATAACCATTTTCCATTCACGTTCTTACTTTTGCAGCATCAGAACCAACAAAAACAATAGCCCATGCGACATTCTGGAAAAGCAGGCCTGCCCCCCGGATCCATGGTTCATATCGGGAGAACGCTTACCGACCAGGTAGGCCTGAGGGCGACCCTGTATTCAGAGAACCGGGCTGAGACCCATGTGTTGGCCAGGTTGTCGGAATTAGACCACCTGGGCCGAGAAGAAGGAGATATCCTGTGGCTGGATGTAACCGGGGTCGACCATGTGAGTGAGATTCAAGGCATTGGGGAGGCATTTCATCTGCATCCCCTGTTAATGGAGGATGTCGTCAATACTGAACAAAGGCCTAAGTACGAGGAATTTGGCGATTGCATCCTGTTTACACTGAAATGGGCCAATCCGCCTCAAAGCGGTCATTTGTTCCGGTTCTCCCAGTTCAGCGTGGTGTTTGGCAAAGGTTATGTCATTTCATTCAGTGAAAAAGACTCCAGCATTTTTGATGATATCAGGGAAAGGATTCTTTCCGGGAATACCAGGGCTTGGGGCAGAAAGAGCGATTTCCTTGCCTATCTTCTCATCGACCGCCTGGTCGATGGTCATTATTACCTGGTTGAAAAACTTTCAGATGAAATCGAAGATCTGGAAGATCAAATGCTTAAGGAATTCAATAGCATTTCACTGGTACAATTTCAACATCTGAAAAGAAACCTGGTGTCGCTTAAAAAAGCACTCTATCCTCTCAGGGAAGCTCTGTCACGATTGGAGAAGAGGGACCATCCCCTCCTGGATCCCCAGAATCTGTCTTTCTTCAGGGATGTATATGATCATACGGTACACATGATAGAATCTGTTGATAATGAGAGGGATATCCTCTCGGGGGTCATGGATGTGGCCTTATCCAGTCTCAACAATCGTATGAACAGCATAATGAAAGTGCTCACCATCATTGCAACGATCTTCATCCCGCTTTCTTTCATTGCGTCTGTGTACGGGATGAATTTCGATTATTTCCCTGAACTTCACTGGAAGTACGGTTACTTGTTTTTCTGGTTGGTCATTATGCTGGTATTTATTGGAATGGTCATCTATTTGAAAAGAAAGAAATGGTGGTAAGAAATTCAATGAAGGGAAAACGCTGTCTGCACGCAGTGTGGCTTTCCCTGTTACCCCTGGCGGTCCTGGTGTCTTGTATGCCCAGAGAACCCAAGGAAGAAAAAGATATAGTGCTGCAGGTTAGCTTAGCCAATACCAAGGGTCTGGAATGGGTGTACCTTTATGAGGTCAACATCAGGGATTTGAAAAAGCTGGATTCCTTTAATGTCAAAAAGACCGGTCGTCATACCTTCAGGACAGATCCCGGTGAACCGGGTTTTTATCTTCTGGAGGCAAAACCGGGTGAAAACATCACCTTGCTTCTCGCTCCCGGTGAAAGGGCTGAACTGGTTGCCGATGCGAGAGAAATGCAAAAAAAGTACGAGATTAAAGGTTCACCAGGGTCTGCTCTTCTCAGGGATTATTTCTTTAAAACCCGTTTGAATCTGGCTAAAGTAGACTCTCTCAGGGAAGAGTTCAATAAAGCCCGTAACACCAGCGGCTTTATAGCTAAAAGAGAGGAGCTGGATTCTGCTTACCGCCAGATTTTTAATGCTCAGCGAAAGCTGGTCATCGATTTTGCCAGGATGAACTGCCAGTCCATTGCTTCCATCTTTGTACTCAACCAGAGGCTGGGACCTAACCAGATCATGAATGAAAGGAATGATTTTCAGTATTTCAGGATGATTGACAGCTGTCTGATCGCTAAATATCCAAAGAACAAACATGTACTGGATCATCATGAAAGGGTAAGCAAGGTGTTACGTAAGGAAGCGGAGAAAAAACTCGCTGATGAGAGGCTTGCTGCCGGGAAGACTGCACCGGAGATCACCCTGCCTGACCAGTTTGGTAAGGAGCTGAAGCTTTCTTCGATGGCCGGTAAGGATGTGTTGTTGTATTTCTGGAAAGGCACAGCAGCTCAGGCCCGTCAGGACCACGGCCTGATGAAGAGTTTCTACAAAGAACATCACAGGAAAGGGTTCGAAATTCTTTCGGTCTCCCTCGATGCCAATGAGGAAATGTGGAGGGCCGCTCTCAAGCTGGATGCCCTCCCCTGGATCAACTTACGTGACCCCCAGGGGGAGTCTTCTTCCCTGTGGACAGTCTATGATCTTGACAATGAGCTTCCCACCTATTACCTGATCGACAAGAAGGGCAGTATCGTCAGTAAGGGGAAGAAATTCAAGGAAATGAAAGAAGGGGTCTTACGGCTGATCTCTCAATAGTCAGGCGGGATTTCATATCTTTGTCAGATGCCGGTAAAAACAGAGCCTTCCATTCCTCCCATTCAGGGTAAAGTGTATTTTGCCTCTGATTTTCATTTCGGGGTGCCCGATTATGAAAGCAGCCTGCTCAGGGAAAAGAAATTGATCGAATGGCTCGATAGGGTGGAAAAGGATGCGGCTGCCCTGTTTCTGATGGGAGATATCTTCGATTTCTGGTTTGAGTACCGGACGGTCGTACCCAAAGGGTTTGTCAGGCTGCTGGGAAAGCTGGCAGCAATGACGGATGCCGGGTTGCCGGTCTTCCTGTTTCGTGGAAATCATGATGTCTGGGCTTTTGATTATCTTCATAAGGAAGTAGGAATACGGCTTTTTCGTCATCCTGAGGAAGTCATGATCAATGGTAAAAAATTCTATCTCAACCATGGGGATGGATATGGCCCCGGGGACCATGGATACAAGTTTCTAAAGAAGGTGTTCGCCAACCCCTTTAACCAGTGGTTGTTCCGTTGGCTTCACCCTGACTGGGGAACCAGGCTTGGCCTGTATTTCTCAAGAAAAAGCAGGGTCGCTAACATGGCAAAAGAAGGGAAAAAGGAAAGCACCGACCACATGGAAACGGAACCTTTGTTGATCTTTAGCAAGGAATACCTGGGTAAAAATCCTGATATTGAGTATTTTATCCTTGGACACCGGCATCTGCCCCTGGATTTTCAACTTTCAGGAACATCCCGTTGCCTCATCCTCGGGGATTGGATCAATAACTTTTCCTATGTGGTGGCAGAACCATCAGGAGTTACCCTGAAGTTCTTCTGATTTCCGGAGTCCTTGTTTTATTAGGAAGGAGTAAGGACCGATAGGTCCTTTCATATTTTGTAAAACAACTCCACCAGTTCCACCAGCCTGGCGGAGTAACCCATCTCGTTGTCGTACCAGGCCACCACCTTCACCAGTTTGTTCTTGTCGCCCAGTACGGCAGTGAGTCCGGCATCATACACGGCGGAATGGGTATTTCCGATGATGTCGATGGAGACGATAGGATCCTCGGTATAATCCAGGATGTTGCGCAATTTTCCCCTGGAGGCTTCCAGGAAGGCCTGGTTGATTTCTTCGACCGTAGTCGGATTTTCCAGGGTGCAGGTCAGGTCGGTGAGACTGCCGTCAGGCACAGGCACGCGGATTCCGCAACCGCCCAGGTTATGAGCCAGGTGGGGGAAGATATGGGTGGCGGCCTTGGCGGCTCCGGTAGTGGTAGGGACGATGGAATACGCAGCGGACCTCCCCCTGCGCAGGTCTTTATGAGGGGCATCGATGAGGTTCTGGTCGGAAGTATAGGAGTGAACCGTGGTGATGAATCCTTTCTCTATGCCCCATTTTTCATCGAGGATCTGTATCAACGGTGCTACACAGTTGGTGGTGCAGGAGGCATTGGAGATGATGATGTCGTTGTGGTTGAGAACATTTTCGTTGATCCCGAGGACGATGAATTTCACTCCTTCTCCTTCAGCAGGAGCAGAAATGATCACCTTCCCGGCCCCGGCCTTGATATGCTGGAAGGCATCCTTTTTCGACTTGAAGATACCGGTAGCCTCCAGCACCATATCAATGCGCAGGGTGCCCCATGGGAGCCTCTCCGGTTGAGGTTCGTTATAAATAAAAGTTGGTTTCCCGTTGATGATCAGGGTGTTGGTGGTATACTCCACTTTTGCCGGGAGTTTACCGTGTACCGAGTCATACATTAAAAGATGGGCCAGTGTCCGGGTGTCCGCCAGGTCGTTAATAGCAACAACATCGATGTTGGGGTTCAGGAGCATCCGGCGGAAAACCGTGCGGCCTATCCTCCCGAATCCGTTAATGGCAAGCCTGATGTTACTCATGATGCAGCATTTTTATGCTGCAAAAGTAGATGTTTTTTCCTTCTCAGCGGAGTAGGTTGATCATGCCTTTATAGTTGTGCTTGTTGCCGTCCCCGTCAATCCATAACACAACCACTGTGTAAACTCCGGTTAGGGCATAATCGCCTTTGAATTTGCCATCCCATCCCTCATAAAGGTCATCGGAGGTAAAGATCTCCTCTCCCCAGCGGTTGAAGATCTTCATGTGAAACGCCCTTATGTTGGTCCCGTATACCATGAACACGTCGTTCACATGGTCTTCGTTGGGGGTGAAGGAATTGGGAAAATACAGGGTGTTTTCAGGGGTCACTTTCACTTCTCCAAAAGCAGTGTCGGCACATCCATAAAGGTTGTAAACGACCAGCTGAACATCAAAGGTTCCGGTATCAGCATAAGTATGGGTAAGGTCTGGCAGATCTGACAGGGTACCGTCACCCAGGTCCCAGTCCCAGTCGACCACCCCGCCCAGGGAACGGTCCCAGAAATTTACGATGGGGTCCAGTATGCTCACCTTCCTGGGATGTATTTCGAACAAGGCAGTTGGAATGGGATTGGCATGGATCAGTGCGGTCTTCTTGAGGGTGTCGTTACATCCGTACGTGTTGGAAACCACCAGGGTCACGGTATAAATACCGCTGTTATTGTATGTATAGAAAGGATGCTGTGTGATGATATGGTCCCCATTGCCAAATGACCACTCATAAGTGCTTCCTGCGATCACGTTGGAGGAAAAATCGGTAAACTGGATTTCAAGAGGGATACATCCGGAATACTGATCCACATCAAACTGGGCATCAGGTGTTTGTATCACATGTATGGTGTCGCTGAAGGGTAAACTAAGACATCCGTTCCTGTCGATCTGAAGCTGAACGATATAATCACCGCTCTGGTCCCAGATCACCTGGTAGGGCCCGCTTCCGTTACCATAGGCCGTACCGCCGTCGAACTGCCACAGGAAGGTGGAGGTGGCGGGGGCGTTCCCGATATAGGTGAGTACGGTACTGTTCCCATCGCAGGGGAAAAGGTTGGAAACAGTAAAGTCAGCAGTGGGAACAGGTTTTACGGTGATGAATTGAGAGGTGGTGCTGGTACAGGTATTGGTATCGGTACCAGTGAGAGTGTAGAGGATACTGGAAGGTGGTGTGACAACAGGGGCCGCTGAATTGGATTGAGGCGTCAGGCTTGGGTCCGGAATATTCGAGGTCCAGGAGTAATTCTGTGCTCCCGAGGCTACGAGTGTGGTGCTTTCACCCGGGCATACGGAGTCCTGGGTAGCGTTGATCAACAGGGTAGGCAGGGGATTGACAAAGACCCTGACGGTATCCACGTCGGAGCAGACCTGTGTAACGGTGACGATGTAGGATGTGGTAACTGTCGGAGAAACGGTAATAGTGGAGGTTGTCATCCCATTGCTCCAAACATAGCTGGTCCCTCCGGTGGCGGTGAGGGTCGCCGCTCCTCCCGTGCATATATTTGTATCACTCCCCGCCTCTGCAGTCGGCCCGAAAATCTCGATGAGGGTGCTGTCGGATGAACTGTATCCGCAGGCATCCGTCACCGAGACATGAAAAAGTGTCGTGATATTCGGATTGATGATGAGGGTATCATTGCTTATTCCGGTACTCCATAAGAAAGAGTAAGGTCCTATTCCCCCGGATTGCTGGGCCACCAGGTCTACCTGGTCACCACAAGGGACCAGGGTGTCATCAAAGGTGGTATGCAATGCCACAGGGGTATAATCGAGAATAGTAAAATATATGGTATCATAAGAACTCAGGCAGATGGTGTTGGGGATGATCAGTCCGACCGTTTCCGGCCCTTCGGTGAGTCCGTCAAGAAAGGCATGGACCACAATGTTGCCTGAATCAGCTCCGGGTTGAATGATCAAAGGGCTCACGATAGAATCATAATCCACTCCATACTGGGCTGTTCCTGTGGAAAGGATGGAGAATGGAATGACATAGCCGTCAGGTGTCGGATGAGGCAACTTTATGGTCACAATAGCATCATTGCATCCTTCAATAGCTGAAAGAAAAGGGATATTCGGATTGGTGTAGGTGATGTTCGTGGTGATGCCGTTGCTGGAAAAACTGCCGGCTTCTAAAAAGACTCCTGAGTCGAGAACCCAATCCCCGGCATCAGCGACGGCGATCTTGATGTGATAATTCAAACAGGGGACCACATGACACCAGGCAGTCAGTACCACGGTGAAGCCGTCATACTCAATCGTCGGGGACCCTGAAGGATTGTTTACAAAATAGGTGGAATTCGAGACATTATTGACATTGTTGATCGATACGGGTGTATTCACCGTTTGGGGGATAATGGCAATGTTTTTATTGGTGAAGTAATTATAGGTGATCGGATCAACACCCGAAACAAAGAATCCAAAAACATCATTGTAGCTGGAACCCACCCATTCGAGATACTCGTCAGAACCAAACACATAACGGAAACGCATGGTGTCACCCTGCGGAATAAAGTCAAACTCGAGAACACAGGCATCACGTGTCTGGTAACCCGGAATAAGGCTGGTCAGCAATGAGTCTCCCGGAAGTTGCAGGTCGGTCGTAATCCCTCCTGATATATTCGGACCAATGGCATTGGTGGCACTGCCTGAGGTCAGTATCAGACCACTGGCCAGACCCAGATTGGTGGGATTAGCTCCGGTGGTAAAAGAACCGTACATCACACTGCCTCCCGTCATCGTAATATTGCTGGCGACAACTCCGGTCCCTATCAACACATCATTCACCAAATCGACTGGATTTCCTCCTTGAGTCACCTGGAGTTGACCAAACACCCATTCCGTCTGGAAACTGAAAATGAATGATACTGTAATTAAAATCCTGAATATCAATGATTTGATCATATTTCCGGATTGAAGAATATAATAGATTTTCACCCCGCTTTAGCAGGTAAAGATAAGACTCAAAACGAAATGTAGGAGTTGTCTGTAATGCCAATTATGTTATAAAACCCATTACATTTGCCTTCAGAGAAGACCAAAAAAGTAGTAATGAATTAACGTGAAGTGTTTATGAAACAATGGAAAGAATATCTTGAAAAGAATAAAGACCCTTTTATCCGGGAGCTTTTTGGATTATTGCGCATTCCTTCTGTGAGCCCTCTGCCTGACCACCGGGAAGACATGGACCGGGCTGCTGCCTATTGGAAAGAATCTTTACTCAGGTCCGGTGCCGACCACGCAGAGGTAATCCCCACAGCCGGAAATCCCGTGGTTTATGGAGAGAAAATGGTGGATGCCACAAAACCCACCGTGTTGGTATATGCCCATTATGATGTGATGCCGGCTGATCCTCTGGAGGAATGGCTGACCCCTCCCTTTGAGCCGGTCATCAAAGACGGGAAGATCTGGGCACGGGGCGCTGATGATGACAAAGGACAGGGTTTTATGCATGCCAAGGCCTTCGAGATGATGGTGAACACCGGCACCCTGCCTTGTAATGTCAAGTTCATGATAGAGGGAGAGGAAGAAATTGGATCCCCCAACCTGGCTGCCTTCCTGAAGGATAATAAAGAGAAGCTGAAAGCCGATATCATCCTGGTCTCTGATACCGGGATGATCGCTGCCGATACCCCTTCCGTTACTACCGGCCTCAGGGGACTGGCCTATATGGAGGTGGAGGTCACCGGTCCGAACCGAGACCTTCATTCAGGATTATTTGGCGGGGCAGTGGCCAATCCCATCAACATGCTGGCGAAAATGATCGCCTCACTCATCGATGAGGATGGAAAGATCACCATACCTGGTTTTTATGATGATGTCGTGGAACTGAGCAAAGCGGAAAGGGATGACATGGCGCGGGCACCATTTGATCTGAAATCATATAAAAAGGCTTTGGATATTAATGAATTGGCAGGTGAAAAAGGGTATACCACCATGGAGAGGACTGGCATCAGGCCTTCGCTTGATTGCAACGGGATCTGGGGGGGATATACAGGCGAGGGGAGCAAGACCGTGATCCCGTCCAAAGCCTCTGCCAAGATCTCCATGAGGCTGGTCCCCAATCAGCAACACGAGAAAATTGCCCGGCTTTTTGAAGATCATTTTAAATCATTAGCACCTGCTGGTATCAAGGTGAAGGTGACGGCCATGCATAGTGGAAAACCCTATGCTGCCCCTACCGACAGTATCGCTTATCAGGCTGCCAGCAAGGCTTTCGAAGAGACATACGGTAAAAAGCCCATCCCATTCAGAAGTGGCGGCAGCATTCCCATCATCTCCACCTTTGAGGAGATCCTCGGTATCAAATCGCTGCTCCTTGGTTTTGGACTTGAGAGTGATGCTATTCACTCTCCCAATGAGAACTTCCGCCTGGAGAACTTCTTCAAAGGGATAGAAACCATCCCTTATTTCTACCTGTATTATACACAGATGTTGAAAAAGTCCTGATGGAAGTTACGGAAATAAAGAACAGGGTCCTTCAGTACCAGGAAGAGACCATCCGGCTTCGCCGGCATTTTCACAGGCACCCGGAACTGTCGCTGCATGAATTCAATACTGCAAAGTTCATCGCCCAGACGCTGCAGTCATGGGGAGTGCCTTTCAGGGAAGGGATCGCAAATACCGGTCTGGTTGCCACGATAGAGGGGATGGCGGGACCGGGTAAGACCATTGCTCTCAGGGCAGATATGGATGCCTTACCCATTCATGAGACCTCTGAAAAAGAGTACTCAAGCATCACCCCGGGCGTTATGCACGCCTGTGGCCATGATGTGCACATGGCTGCTTTGCTGGGAAGCATAAGGGTCTTGAATGATCTTAAGCCTGAATTACAAGGGAGCGTGCGTTGTTTGTTCCAACCTTCTGAAGAAACGTTTCCGGGTGGAGCCTTGCCCATGATTCAGGAGGGGGCCCTCGATAATCCCCGCCCGGCAGCCATCTTTGCCCAGCATACCCTTCCTGAACTGGAAGCAGGGAAAGTGGGGATGAGACCAGGCAGATATATGGCTTCGACAGATGAGATCTATATTGTGGTAAAGGGAAAAGGCGGTCATGCTGCCACACCTGAACTGAATATTGATCCCGTCGTCATCTCGGCACATATTGTTACGGCCCTGCAACAGATTACCAGCCGTTATGCCAAGAATGCAACTCCTACCTTGTTGTCTTTCGGAAGGTTCATCGCCGATGGCAGGACGAACATCATCCCTGATGAGGTCCACCTTGCCGGTACCTTCCGTACTTTCGACGAGGTGTGGAGAGAACAGGCGCATCAGAGAATTAAAACCATCGCCACTACCCTCGCCGAAGGCATGGGTGCCCGGTGCCGGGTTGACATACATAAAGGATATCCCAGTCTTCATAATGACGAAGAATTGACTCAAAGGGCCTGGGACCAGGCAAGGTTTTTCCTCGGTGAGCAGAATGTCGTTGAACTCGACATGAGAATGACCGCTGAAGATTTCGCTTATTTCGGCCAGATCATACCCGGCTGTATGTTCCGCCTGGGAACCATGGATCCGGCCACCAGGGTAATAACCAACTTGCATACTTCCCATTTTGACGTGGATGAGAAGTCATTGATGACCGGCGTAGGTCTCATGACCTGGCTCACACTCATGGAGTTAAAAGATTGATGATCTGTTAAACCTCCATGTAATTTCAAAAAGATGGTTGTAAACGGAAAACACTATAAGGCAGTCTGGTTCGAGAACCACATAGTTCACATGATTGACCAGCGGTCGTTGCCTTTTCAATTCAGAATAACGACTGCTGAAGGGTATCTTCAAACCTGCGTGGCGATCAGGAATATGACGGTAAGGGGTGCAGGTACCATCGGGGCTGCGGCAGGTTTTGCCATGGCACAGGCATTCCTGGAATCACATGGTCGTCGTGACTTTATTGAATCTGCTAAAATAGATATCGGTAATACGAGACCTACCGCTCACGACCTCTTCCATGCCATTGACAGGGTTCACCAAGCTGGTATGGCAGCATGGAATGATGGTGATCCTGATAAGGCCTTTGAGGCAGCTGAAAAGGAAGCTCTGAAAATGGCAGACCGCTATATCACGGCAGCCAGGAGCATAGGAGAACATGGGAAATCTCTCATAAAGGATGGGATGAATATTCTCACACACTGTAATGCAGGCTGGCTGGCACTGGTCGATTACGGGAGCGCTCTTTCACCGGTTTACAGGGCATTTGAAGAGGGGAAACGACTTCATGTATGGGTCGATGAGACCAGGCCCCGAAACCAGGGAGGCAGGCTCACAGCATGGGAACTCTACCATCAGGGAATTCCTCATACCATCATCCCTGATCATGCAGCAGCTTCTCTCATGGCAAAGGGAGCGGTAGACATGGTCATAACCGGTGCCGACAGGATTGCAGCCAACGGTGACACAGCCAACAAAATCGGGACCTTTGAAAAAGCACTGCTGGCCAGAGAATTTGGAATTCCTTTTTATGTCGCTGCTCCCTGGTCCACTTTCGACCAGCACTGTCCCACCGGGGCAGGGATTCCTATTGAAGAACGTTCTGCGGAAGAAGTAACCCATGCATCAGGGATCGATAAAGAGGGAACTGTCAGGGAGATACAGATTCTTAACCCTGGTTCTTCTGTTTATAATCCGGCTTTTGACCTGACTCCGGCTCGCCTCATCACTGCTTTCATCACTGAAAGAGGTGTTTTTTCAAAGGTGGAAGAATGCCTGAACCTCCTCTGAAGCTATGACCCTGCCTTATCCCAAAACAGACCGTTTTTTACCTACCACCAGGGAAGAGATGGATCGTCTGGGATGGGACCAGGCCGATGTCATCCTGTTCACGGGAGATGCTTATGTAGATCATCCTTCTTTTGGTACCGCGATGATCGGCCGTGTTCTTGAACATCAGGGTTATAAAGTGGCTATTGTGCCTCAGCCTAACTGGAGGGACGACTTACGTGATTTTAAGAAACTGGGAAGGCCCAGGCTTTATTTCGGAGTCACGGCCGGGAATATGGACTCCATGGTGAACCATTACACTGCTACCAGGAGACTGAGGTCGGATGATGCCTATACTCCGGGCGGTGTTTCCGGTTTCAGACCGGATTATCCTACCATCGTGTACACCAAGGCTTTAAAAAAGTGTTTCCCTGATGTCCCTGTGGTGTTAGGAGGGATAGAAGCCTCTCTCCGCCGCCTCACCCATTATGACTATTGGTACGACAGCCTTCGACCAGGTATCCTCATCTCCAGCGGAGCCGATTACCTTATTTATGGTATGGGAGAGCAGCCTGTGGTAGAACTGACCAGACGACTGGACACCAAAGAAGGTATCGTTGAGAAACATACTCTAACTCAGGTGGCCTGGTTGTCAACAGAACTGCCCTTGTCGGGAAACAACATGATCCAACTTCCCTCTCATGAGGAATGTGTAAAAGACATCAAGACTTTCGGGAAGGCCTTTTGTCTGATAGAAACCGAATCCAACAGGATGTACCCCAAATGGCTTGCTGAGAAGACCGGAGCATCTTGGATCGTGGTAAATCCGCCTTTTCCCCCTGTGGAGGAGTCCATCCTGGATTCTTTTTATGATTTGGCTTTTACCCGGCTTCCTCATCCCAGATACCTGAAAAGAGGGAAAATCCCTGCCTATGAAATGATCAGGCACTCCGTCAACATCCACAGGGGATGTTTCGGTGGTTGTTCCTTCTGTACCATCTCTGCCCATCAGGGTAAATTTGTCAGCAGCAGGTCGGAGGTATCTGTGCTAAAAGAAGTGGATGATATCACACAGATGCCTGATTTTAAAGGATATATATCAGATCTTGGAGGCCCTTCCGCCAATATGTACCGTATGAAAGGGATCAGGCAAGATCTGTGTATCAAATGCAAAAGACCATCCTGTATCTTCCCTTCCATCTGCCACAACCTCAGCACAGACCATACGGATCTGCTCCGATTGTACGAGCTGGCATCCGCCAGGAAAGGAGTGAAAAAAATATTTATCGGAAGTGGTGTCAGGTACGACCTGTTTTTCGGAAGAGAAGATCAACGGAAGAAGGGATCTCATGAGGCGTATTTTGAACGTCTGGTCAGGTTTCATGTCAGTGGCCGCCTGAAGGTGGCACCGGAACACACTTCTGATAAGGTGTTGAAAATCATGAGGAAACCTTCTTTCTCACTATATCACGAGCTGAAAAGATCATTTGAAAAACTCAACCAGAAGTTCGGATTAAGACAGCAGCTGATTCCATATTTTATCTCCAGTCATCCCGGGTGCACGCTTCAGGATATGCAGGACCTTGCCAGGGAAGCCAGGAGTCTGGGCCTTCACCTCGAACAGGTGCAGGACCTGACCCCGACACCCATGACCCTTTCCTCCGTCATGTTCTATACCGGAATGGATCCTTATACCGGTAAAACTATTTATGTGGCCAGAAGCCGTGCGGAGAAGGACCAACAGAAGAACTGTTTTTTCTGGGATAAAGGGATCTCATCCCCGGGCAGGAAAACAAGAATAATTCCTGGAAGCGTGAAAAAGAAGAGATAAATCCGTAATTTCACCGGTTCCAACCATTGTATTCACTTTTACTCACGCAAATCGGTAAACCATCCTAATCCCATTTTTATGAAAAACATTGTTCTACTCTGTATTTCTGTTTTTTTACTTTCGTCGCAAAATATGGCACAAACAGGGTCCATCAGCGGAAAAGTGATGTATGACAAGACCAATTTTACAGCCCGGATCGACAGCTGCCAGCTGACGCTCTTTCTCGATGGGAATCCTGTTGCTGTCGCGAATACGGACAGCCAGGGTAATTATCTGTTTGAGAACCTGAATCCTGGTACCTACCTGTTGAAAGTGACGTTATGCAACAAAGCATGGGGTGGGGGAGGTAATACGGATGCTTTGCTGATTCTGAGACATTTTGTGGGGATGCCACCTCTTTTAACTGGTCTGAGGCTTAAAGCAGCTTATGTTGACAATAATAGTTACGTCAACCCTGTGGATGCCCTCATGATTGCAAAACGTTTTGTGGGTATGATTTCAACCTTCCCTTCAGGTGACTGGGTTTTTGAGGAATTCACCCTTGAGTCGAATGACCAGCCGGTAGTCCAGAATATCAGGGGATTATGCGTGGGGGATGTGAATGCATCCTTCAACCCTTTTTAGCCCAACTTATAAATTCCTTCTTCTTATCATGGTCAGGTTGGCTGACCTTTGGATTTTCTTGCTGTCAATGCAGGGTTTCCCTTCTTTTATCTAATTTTACCTTATGTCCCTGAATGAATCAGGCGCTTTGATCATGCATTGATAAGGTTGATGAGGTTCTCAGTGGTACTGTTTCTTATTAATTTCAAAAAATAATTGAATATGAGAAAGTTATGTCTTGTATTATTCCTCATCTCTTTCTTTCATGGCAGTAATGCCAGGGGTGAAGGAAAGAAAAACCTTGATTCTCTGTCTTCTTCAACGATCTCAGGACTCTCATTCCGTCTTATCGGACCAGCATTCAGTTCAGGTAGAATCTCCGATTTTGCTGTCAATCCTGCTGACCCGTCAGAGTATTACGTGGGAGTGGCTTGCGGTAACGTATGGAAAACAACGAACAGCGGCACCTCCTTCTCACCTGTGTTCGATCGTTATGGGTCCTATTCCATTGGACCGGTGGTGATGGATCCCAACAACCACCAGCTGGTGTGGGTGGGCACCGGAGAATACAATAGTCAGCGCTCGGTGGGTTTTGGTGATGGAGTCTATAAGTCGGAAGACGGTGGGCAAACATTCACCAATATGGGGTTGAAGCAATCGGAACACATCGGCAGGATCCTGGTCGATCCCCGCAACTCCAATGTCGTTTATGTCGCGGCTCAGGGACCGTTGTGGGGTCCCGGAGGCGAAAGAGGTTTGTACAAAACCACCGACGGGGGCAAAACCTGGAAAGCGGTCCTTACCATCAGCGATAATACCGGTGTCTCCGACGTGGTCATGGACCCCAGGAACCCGGATGTAATGTATGCATCGGCCTATCAGCGCCGGCGCCATGTCTATACCCTTATCGACGGTGGCCCTGAATGTGGTATTTATAAATCTAACGACGGAGGCACCTCCTGGAATAAGATCAACAAAGGCCTGCCGGAAGGGGAAATGGGACGTATCGGTCTTGCCATCTCCCCGGTGAATCCTGATATATTGTACGCCATTGTTGAGGCTCAGGCTGATCAAGGTGGTTTTTTCAGATCGGTGAACAGGGGTATGACCTGGGAAAAACAAAGCAAACTTGTAACGGTCAGCCCCCAATATTACAACCGGATCTACTGTGACCCGGCCGACGAAAATAAGGTGTATTCCATGGACACATACAGCAAAGTGACGACTGATGGAGGAAGGACATGGAAAAATCTTGGTCTCAGCCACCGCCATGTGGATGACCATGCGCTGTGGATCGATCCCCGGAATACACGCCACCTGATGATTGGTGGCGACGGGGGTATCTATGAGACCTGGGATGCCAGCGAAAACTGGCAGTTCAAACCCAACCTGCCTGTGACGCAATTCTACCGGGTATCTGTCGACAACGATCTGCCCTTTTATAACGTCTATGGTGGTACCCAGGACAATAACAGTATGTTCGGCCCTTCAAGGACCCTTAGTGCCATTGGAATTATCAACGATGACTGGACCGTCACCCATGGTGGTGATGGCTTTGAGACTCAGGTTGATCCTGAAGATCCTGATATTGTGTATGCCCAGGCACAACATGGCGACCTGGTCAGGTATGATCGCAAAAACGGAGAGGAACTCCCAATACAGCCGGTACCTCCCAGTGGGGTTTCCTACCGCTGGAATTGGGATTCACCCCTGCTCATCAGCCCTCACAACCATATCCGCCTGTATTTTGCGGCCAATGTCCTGTTCAAAAGCGAGGACCGTGGCAATTCCTGGGAAGTCATCAGTCCGGATCTCACCCGTCAGATCGACAGAAATACCCTGCCGGTAATGGGAAAGATCCAGAGTGTAGATGCCGTGGCCAAAAATGCATCGACTTCTTTTTACGGCAATATCGTTTCACTTTCCGAGTCACCCCTGGTGGAAGGTCTGCTTTATGTGGGTACCGACGACGGACTGGTCCAGGTTACAGAAGATGGTGGAAAAAACTGGAGAAGGACAGAGAAATTCCCAGGCATACCGGAGATGACCTATATAAGTTGTCTCTTTGCTTCCCAGAATGATCCGAATACCGTGTATGCCCTTTTCGACAACCATAAGAATGCTGATTTTAAGCCCTATGCGTTGAAGAGCACCGACAGAGGCAAGACCTGGAAATCCGTTTCTTCCGATCTGCCGGAAAGAGGACCACTGTATGCTTTTGCTGAAGACCACGTGAAACCGGATCTGTTGTTTCTCGGTTCAGAATTTGGTGCATACACCACTCTCAATGGCGGGAAACACTGGATTCCCATGAAATCCGGACTGCCCGTCAATGCCATAAAAGACATGACCATCCAGAAGAGAGAGAATGACCTGGTATTGGCAACTTTTGGGAGGGGCTTTTATATCTTGGATGATTATTCGCCTCTCAGGCACCTTTCAGACAGTGTGTTGAAAGCGGAGGCTGCCCTATTTCCTGTAAAAGATGCCCTGATGTTTCACCCAGCAGGCGGTAAGTATTCCCAGGGCGAGACCTACTATGCTGCACCGAATCCGCCGGCAGGGGCTACGTTTACCTATTATTTCAGGGAGAGCATTCCTACCTTGAAGAAGGAGCGTCAGAAAAAGGAAAAGGATATGGATAAAAAGGGAGAGACCCTGGCCTATCCGGGTTGGGATCAGCTCAGAGCCGAGGACCGGGAGGAAGCTCCTTATCTGCTTTTTACGATCAGGGATGCCCAACGACAGTTGGTGAGGAAATTGAAAGCTCCTGCCACCGAAGGTGTGAATCGTATCACCTGGGATTTCAGATATGCTTCCACCTTCCCCGTTTCTTCAGGGAACCTGCCATTCGATAACGGAAAGTCAGGTTATTATGCCTTACCGGGAAAGTATACGGTTAGTTTATCAAAAGTGGTCGATGGTGTGGAGACAGATCTGGGCGTGGCCGCTGCGTTCAATACGGTCCTGCTCAATAATTCCACCCTTCCCTCCACCGATCGCCAGGCGCTCGTTGCTTTTCAGCAAAAGGTTTCCGAGTTGGGCAGGGTTGTTTATGGGACCAACCGGGAGGTGAATTTGATGAAAGAAAAGGTGAAGGCCATGAGGGAGGCTCTGAATTATGCGATTAACGCACCTCCAGAGTTACAGATGAAGGCCAGGGAGCTGCATCAGCAGCTGAATGCTATTGTTTTTCAGATGGAAGGGGATCCCACCTTGTCGTCACGAAACCAGGTACAGCCTCCGGCTCTGATGGACCGGATCAATGACCTGACCTGGAGTCTCTGGAGTATCAGTTCTTCACCTACCCAGACCATGAGGGATGCTTACTCTGTCATTGCTGATGAGTATGGAAGAGTCAGGTCATCGGTCGAAAAGATCCGTGATGTTACCATCAGGGATCTGGAGACTGCCCTCGACAAGGCTGCTGTTCCCTGGACCCCGGGGAGGTTACCGGATTGGAAAAAATAGGGCTGCTATCCCCAGGGACTCCATCCCGCTCACGGGATGGAGTCCCTGAGGATAACATGTTTTTGTTAATGAATTGTTTTTGATACTATGCCTTCAAAGAAAGTCAAGACACCCCTCGAACCAGGAAAGTATTATCACATTTATAATCAGGGGAATCTTGGTCAGAAGGTTTTTTACAACGATGGCGACTACCTGCTTTTCCTTGAAATATTTGCAGAGTTTATGCTTGATAGTGTTGATATTTACGCATTTTGTCTGCTCCCCAATCATTACCACCTTTTAATGAGGGTCAAGGATACTGACAGGCATCCTCATGATGCAAGCAATGAATTCAGGAAGGTTCTATTAAGTTTTACCAATAAAATCAACTGGCAACGAGGTCAAAGAGGTAGCTTGTTTTTGAGATATTTTAAAAGGGTCGAGATAAACAACATGGACTACCTGAAAAGGCTGGTGTACTATATACATCACAACCCAGAGAAACACATGATTGTTGCAAATTTTGTCCGCTACAAATACAGTAGTTATACAATTTTGACCGGATCAGGGAATACGATTCTTAACAGAGAAGAGGTGATGGATTGGTTTGGTGGGATTGGTGAATTTGTTGATTATCATATGTTTTTGAGGCAAGAAGAGATGGCAAAATCTCTTTGTCTCGAAGATTAATAGGGACTCAATACCGCTCACGGGATGGAGTCCCTTTTAAGGTCAATCCTGAGAGATGAGATGGTTGAATATTCTGCTTACCATAAATGAAGCATTTATCAAATTTTAATCGAATCAGGAAATACGATTTTTAACAGAGAGGAGATGATGGATTGGTTTGGTGGGATTGGTGAATTTGTTGATTATCATATGTTTTTGAGGCAAGAAGAGATGGCAAAATCTCTTTGTCTCGAAGATTAATAGGGACTCAATCCCGCTCACGGGATGGAGTCCCTACTAATCTGTCTCAGTCTAAAAACCATGGTCTTCTCTCTTTGAGGAGGATTGAGTCCCTTCAAGAAGAATCTTTCTTTGCCTGAAAATTCAGGGACTCCATCCCGTGAGCGGGATTGAGTCCCTTTATAATTGAGTCCCTGAGAAGGCAGCAATCTCGATGAAATCCTCCACGCTGAGCTGTTCCGCCCTTTTCTCCAGGAACCTTTCAGGAACAGTATGATTGTCAGGTAGAATACTCTTTAATGCGTTGCGCAAGGTTTTACGCCTCTGGTTAAAGGCAGTTTTTACAAGGTGAAAGAAAAAAGTCTCAGCCACAGGAAGCACCTTTCTGTCATTTCTGATAAGCCTGATAACTGCCGATTTCACCTTAGGCCGGGGAAAGAAAACCGTCTCATTAACCTGGAAAAGGTATTCAACGGTATAGAAGGTCTGAAGTAGCACACTGAGGATCCCATATTCTTTGGTGCCCGGGATTGAAGCAATCCGCTGGGCCACCTCTTTCTGGAGCATGCAGACCACTTCTTTCACCTGATGAGGGTACTCCAGAATCCTGAAAAAGATCTGACTGGAAATATTATAGGGAAAGTTGCCAATGACCGAAAAATCACTCTCGAACAATGAACTGAGATCCGATTTCAGGACGTCGGCTTCCACAACCGACTCCTTCAGATCAGGGAAGACATGTTTCAGAAAATCAACGGCCTCCGTATCGATCTCCATGAGTAAGAACCGGGAACAGGGGTGTTCCAGAATATAGTGGGTCAGGATCCCTTTTCCTGGTCCGATCTCCAGCACAGGATAACGGTAGGATAACTGTCCCGCTATCTTTCGGGCAATATTATGATCAGTGAGAAAATGTTGACCAAGATGTTTTTTGGGACGGACCACAACTGGCTGTATTAATTGACCTGATCACCACGAAGCTGTCTGAACCTTTTTCTGGCTTCCGTGGTAAAGAGACTGCCCGGGTATTTGGTCATCAGTTCCTGGTACAGTTCCATGGCCCTGGGGGTGTTGGAGAGATGGTTCTCATTAAGTTCAGCCCTGAGATACAGTGCATTATCAGCAAGAATATCCTCAGGGTAAAATTCAACAATCTTGCCGTACAGGCTGTCGGCTAAGAGGTAGTCTCCGTGTTTCATGGCAATGTCAGCCTTGCGGTACAGGACATCATCATAAAGACTAAGTCCGTCCGGTACAAACTGAATGCTGTCGAGGCACTGAAGTGCCTTTGAATCCTGATTCCGGTATGCCAGCAGTTCTGCTCTGGCAAGGAGTTTCAACCCTGCTCCCGTGGTGTCAACGCTCAAATTGTCTCCCAGAAGCAGTGAAAGTTCCATTGCATCGTTGGCGATGAGTTTGGAAGTGGCTGCTTTGAGCACATCGAGCTGAGCCTTGGCCCAGTTGAATTCACCGATATAGTAAGAGAGTTTTGCGTTCTTAAATTTGGCCTGATGACCCAGGGGATCGTTTTTAAAGGTCTTATCCACCTGGGAATATAACAAGGTAGCTTCCCAGACTTCCCCTTTAAAGAGATAGATGTCACCCAGTTCCAGTTTACATCCGGCAATTTGTTGTGGCGTCAATCCGGGTGTGGTCAGTCCGTCGAGAAGAAGGTTCACCGCATCATCGACCCTTGAAGAATAGAAGGCATAAAGGTGGGCAAGGTTTTCACTCATGTTGATGGTCCCGGGTGTCTTCCCCATATCCAGTATGCAGGCCTCATAATCTTTCTCAAGGCGCAGAATGTCTTCGGTTGTATGTTTGAAGTTCCTGGTAATCTTAATGTAAGAGACATTCAGCAATTCCATCTTGCTGTTGGCATAATAGAAGTTCTCAGGGCCCTTGCTGATCACATATCTGAATGCCTCCTCGGCAACGTCGTAAGCCTGGTTGGCTACGCACAACTTAGCGAGGTCATACACTCCTTTGCCATCTTCTCCAAGCCTTTTATCCAATGATTTAGCCTGGCTGAGGGCCAGGTCAAACTCCCTGTTTTGCAGGGAGTACCATATCATCATTTCACTGTAATAGGTTCTTTCAGGATACTTCTGGATCCTTCTCAGCAAGGCCTTTCGGAATATATCATTTTTAGCCCCGTCGATATCATTGGAGAGGGCATCCTGCATCCTGTCCTGAACGAACCCAAGTTTGGTAACATCAAAATCGACATAATTCAGATACTCTTCTATCATTTCAGGTACGTTGCCCGCCGACTGGTAAAGGAAAGCCATTTCCATGAAAAACGGATAACTCCCTGCCATCAGTTGACGCCCCTTCTGGTAGACCTTCATAGCCCAGTCGGTTTCTCTCCTGGAGAGAAAGGCGTTGGCCACCTCTATGATTTGCGCCTTCTCCGCAGGAAGATCTTTGAGTATCTCATCGTATTGTTTCTGCGCTTTTTCCGGTTCATCAAGACGGCTATAAACATAGCCCAGGTCGACGGCATAACGGAGTGAATTGGGTTCCTGCCGCATCTGCGATCGCACTAGTTTTTCTGCTTTTTTTAGGTCATTGAGCTCCAGGTAGCAGAATATGAGGTAGTTATAATAGTACGAGTTGCGTTTTTGTTCGAAAAGGCGCTCATAGATGCCTGCTGCTTTTTCATAATCCTTATCCTGCATAAACATGGAGGCCAGCTGATCGTCTGTGCTCTGCTGTGCCCTGAGTAACAAAGGGAAAAAGAACATGACTCCGGCCAGTAACAGGGGCCATTTAACAGATCTGAACCGATGATATGACCGAGTCTGAAGGATCATTTTTTCCCGATGAGGGACCCGACCTCCGGGTTCAACTGGTTAAGCAACTCCTGGTCTTTAGCCCAGGTCTCTTTATGTCCGTTGAGCAGTTTTCCAAGGGTGTACATGGCTCCTGATTCTGTCTTGAGATATTGGTTGAAATCGTCGCCTGAATATCCCTTTTTGTTCAGGTTGATCCTCCATTCGTTGAGCTGTTGATGAGATAGCTGTACTTCCTTGTCAATGGACTCGACATCGACGACCAGTTTGTTCAGGCTTATTTTGAGCGCTTCATACTGGAGGAGGGTGTTTTCTTTAACCCGAAGAGGATTTTTCTGGAAGACCTGGTGAAGCTTCTCGAGGTCCTCCTTACAACCCAGGTACACCGTCTTCAGGTTTTCCGGATCCAGCTGTTGTAAGTCTGATTCCAGGGTTTTGATGACATTTTCCAGGCTGTCGAGCCGGGTGTTCATCATAGCTTTTTCTTTAGAGCGACCACATCCAGAGAAGAGGATCAACATCCCCGAGAAAGCTAATGTGATGTAAATCAGGTATTTATACATATCAGTTGATGATTTCGAATCCGGTATAAGGTACCAAAGCTTTTGGAATATAAACACCCTGGGAGGTCTGATGGTTTTCAAGAAGTGCGGCCACAATTCTGGGTAACGCCAGGGCACTTCCATTTAGTGTATGAGCCAGTTCGGTTTTACCGTCTTCATTTTTATAACGCAATTTCATCCTGTTGGCCTGGAATGATTCAAAATTACTGATAGAGCTCACTTCCAGCCATTTTTGCTGTCCCTTGGCAAAAACTTCCATGTCATAGGTAAGTGCCGAGGCAAAGCTCATGTCACCACCGCAAAGTTTAGCGATGCGGAAAGGCAGTTCGAGCTTGCGCAGCAGTCCTGTAACATATTGCACCATCTCTTCAAGGACTTCATAAGATTTTCCGGGATGCGCGATCTGGACGATCTCCACCTTATCGAACTGGTGCAGGCGGTTGAGCCCTCTCACATCCTTACCGTAGGAACCCGCTTCTCTCCTGAAACAGGCAGAGTAGGCCACATTTTTTATGGGAAAATCAGTCGTTTTCAGGATCAGGTCACGGTATATGTTTGTAACAGGTACTTCAGCAGTGGGGATTAGATAGAATTTGTCAAGGGGAGCGTAATACATTTGGCCCTCTTTGTCGGGTAATTGTCCGGTGGCAAACGCCGAGGCCTCATTGACCATATAGGGGGGCTGAACTTCGGCATATCCGTTTTTCAGTGCTTCATCCAGGAAGAAGTTGATCAGGGCTCTTTGCAGGCGTGCCCCTTTCCCTTTATACACCGGGAATCCTGCTCCTGTTATCTTACTTCCGAGTTCAAAGTCGATCAGGTCATATTTCGTACAGATATCCCAGTGGGGCAATGCCGGGACTTCACCCATGTTCAGATCTCCTTCTGTCAGTACGATCTCATTATCCTCGCTGTGTTTTCCGGGAGGGACTGACGTATGGGGCATGTTGGGAAGCTGTACCAGTGATTCCTGCAATTGGATCTGAACAGATTCCAGGGCTTCCGATAGAAGCCTCGACTGCTCCTTAATCTCTGCGGTCTTTTGTTTTGCCTGAGTGGCCTCGTCCTGTTTCCCTTGTTTGAAGAGGTTCCCGATCTCTTTTGCAAGGCGGTTCGATTCAGCAAGCTGGTCATCCAGTTGCTTTTGTATTTCCCTTCTTTTTTTGTCGAGGGATAAGATCTGGTTTACCGTTTCCCGGGCATCGATGTTTTTAACAGCCAGTCGCTGTATGACCAGTTCAGGAATTTCCCGGAGGATGTTGAGCTGTAACATAGTTGATAATTAGAGTGCAAAAATATATGGAATATAGCTTCTAAAAACGAAAAATCTCCCGGGATGCCGGGAGATTTTCAACAAGACGATATTAAAAGGCCGGACGGCTTTAGTTCGAACCTCCTTCAAGAGGAGAGACAGAAACAAAAGATTTGTCGTCCTTTTTCTTTTTAAATTCAACGATACCGTCGGTCAGTGCAAAAAGGGTATGGTCTTTACCCATGCCTACATTCAATCCGGGGAAATGAACAGTGCCCCTCTGACGTAAAATGATGTTTCCGGCTTTGGCCAACTGTCCGCCAAAAATTTTAATTCCCAGTCGCTTACTTTCTGATTCGCGACCGTTACTGGAACTACCGGCACCTTTTTTATGAGCCATAATTCAAATAATTAATTTTCTGTAGTGGGTTCAACTTCAGGGTTCTCGATAACAGGAGCTTCTGCCTCAACAGGCTTTTCAGCTTTTGCTTTTGAGGTTTTCCTGGCAGAACCGGTCACAATGTCTTCGATCTGGATCTGCGAGAATTGCTGACGGTGACCATTCAGTTTCTGATATCCTTTTCTTCTTTTCTTTTTGAAAACCAACACCTTGTCACCACTGACGTGGGCAATGATCTTGGCGGTGATGCTCACACCATTAACGATTGGCTGTCCGACAGAGATTTTATCATCCTGGTCAAGAAGCAGCACCTTTTCAAATGTAACCTGGCTACCTTCTTCACCCTGAAGACGGTGTACATACAGCTTCTGGTCTTTTTCGACCTTCATCTGCTGTCCGGCTATATCCACTATTGCGTACATTTCTGAATCTATTTCCTTCGATTTTTGGGACGGCAAAGATAGAGATAATTTTTTTAACCCCAAGAGATTTTATCAATAAAATTTACAAGGAATCAATAATTTTGGAGAAAGAAGTCAAAACCATCAAGGATCTTGCTATGGAAAAGTTTCTCATCTATGCTGCCGGAGATTTTATCGATACAGGTGAGTATCTGGAAGTTCAAAATTCATTTAATAACGAAGTCTTTGCCCAGGCAGCCCTGGGACGGGCCTGTGATTTTGAGGCTGCTGTCCGGAAGGGGCTGGCCCTCGAGAAGACTGCCAGAGATCTGCCCTCACATGTCAGGTACGCGGCTTTGATGTTCATTGCACAGGAAATTGAAAGGGACAAGGAACGCTTCACCCGGATTCTTGCCAGTGAAGCCTGCAAACCCTGGAAACTGGCGGTGGGTGAAGTCGACCGGGCGATCGCCACCTTTGTGGCGGCAGCCGAGGAAGCTAAACGCCTTCCGGGTGAAGTGCTGAGCCTCGACTGGACTCCGGGTGGCACAGGCAAGGAAGGGATCGTTAAGTATTTTCCTGTTGGACTGGTTGGAGGAATCTCTCCTTTTAACTTTCCGCTCAACCTGGCAGTCCATAAGATCGCTCCGGCCATCGCCGCCGGTTGCCCCATCATCCTTAAACCTTCCTCCACCACGCCCTTGTCAACCCTTGAGCTGGCGAAGGTCATCGACCAGTCACCGCTTCCCAAAGGGATGGTCTCTATCATCCCTTTTGACCGGACTCTTGGCAATCAGCTCGTTACGGATGACCGCATCAAGCTGATCACCTTTACGGGAAGCCCTGCCGTGGGATGGAAGATGAAAAAGGAAGCCGGCAGGAAAAGAGTAGTCCTTGAGCTGGGCGGAAATGCAGGAGTGATCGTTGCTCCGTCTGCCAACCTGAAAATGGCTGCCGCGAAATGCACTGCCGGTGCGTTCTCTTATGCAGGCCAGGTGTGTATCCATACCCAGAGGATTTATGTTCATGAATCTGTTTTTAAGGAATTTACTGACATCATGATGGAACAGGTTGCCTGCCTGAAACAGGGGCACCCGCTTGAAAACGATACCGATATCTCTTCCATGATCAATGAAGAGAATGCCATCAGGATAGAAAATTGGATACAGGAAGCCCGGGTGGGAGGTGCTGAAGTCCTCATGGGCGGCCACCGTAATGGAAGCGCTTTTGAGCCCACCATCCTCACCAACACACAAGCCGAAATGAAAGTCTGCCATCTTGAGGTTTTTGGTCCGGTTGTTGTGATCGAGCCTTATCATGATTTCGACCAGGCAGTGGATTGGATCAATCAAAGTGCCTACGGACTGCAGGCCGGTATCTTTACCGACAGTATCCATGAGATGAACACGGCATTCAGGGAAATAGAGGTAGGCGGACTCATGGTCAATGAAGTGCCTACATTCAGGGTAGACCATATGCCTTACGGCGGTGTCAAGAACTCTGGATTCGGAAGGGAAGGGATCAAGTATGCCATTCTGGATATGATGGAACCAAGACTCATGGTTAAAAACATGGACTGATGTGCATAAGGACTGCGTCGTTAAAGGGATTTGCTGATGTTGAAAAATGAACGGCATGGAATACTTTTTTATTGAAAATTTTAATATCTTTGGGCATTGTCAAATAATTTGATAATTTTGAACCACGAATTATTAACTAAAACCTATAAAGCATGAAAAGATTTACTCAAATTTTCTTATTGGTTGTGTTTGCCATGTCAGTGGCTTTCGCACAACAAACCAGGAATCCCAATGCGGTCAAACCCAAACCCATTGTTTCCTCAAACACCGAAGCAACACTGGTTACCAGTGTGAATGAAAGCTTCGAAGGCACTTTCCCCCCCACCGGCTGGGCATTATATAGCCCCGACGGAGGAACAGGCTGGTACCAGGAAAATGTTGGAACAACCCCGATCCCCGGATGGAACGGTGGCGTTGTAACTCCTACTCCCGGTGGAACCGGCGGAACTAAGATGGCATTCTGCACATGGACAACCGGTGGTACAGCCTCTAACGACCAGTGGCTGGTTACTCCCCAGATCTCTGTGACCGCCAACTATGGTATGTCATTCTTTGTCAGGAAGTTCGGATCCTATCTGGATTCACTTTTCATCCTGGTTTCTGAAACCAGCAACACCATCCCCTCCTTCACCGCTACTCTGAATGCCACGGGATGGTCTGCAGCAGACTCCGGTTGGTATTTCAAGGCTTTCAACCTCTCAGCCTACAGCGGAAAAAGCATCTATATCGCTTTCCGTGAGAAAATTGCTGACAACCAAACCAATGGAGCAGCTCTTTTCGTTGACCTGGTGAAAGTTGGTGCAGGCGTTATGGGTGTTGAGAATCACAACAACGTGACCTTCAATATCTATCCGAACCCTGTAAAAGAAACCATGTATCTCGAAGCTAACTCCAACATCCAGAGGGTGAAGATCTCCAATCTTCTCGGCCAGGTGATGGAAGAGTTCGTGGTCGACGGTAAGAAAACTCAGGTGAATACCAGTGATTATCAGCCTGGCGTTTACTTCGTGACGGTTGAAACCGAAAATGGGGTTTCATCCAGGAAGATCAACGTGAGCAGATAATACGAAATTCCTTCTGCATGAAAGGGGTGACTTGCAAAAGCCACCCCTTTTTGTTTGACCAAACCAACTACGGATCAGGCCAAAATAGTATTTTTGCGCGGTTCTTAAAATTATGGTAGGGATTAACAACGTATCGGTCCAGTTCTCGGGGGTTCCCCTGTTCGATAATATCAGTTTCATCATTAATCCAAAAGACCGTATTGGTCTGGTTGGGAAAAATGGAGCCGGTAAAACCACCATCCTTCGGATCATAGCAGCCATGATGAACCCTGACTCCGGGTATGTCAGCAAACCCAATGCCCTTACCCTGGGCTTTATGGAACAGGAGATGCTGCTGACCTCTGTCGGAACGGTCCTGGAGCATGCCATGACTGCTTTTCATGAAGTACTGGAACTGGAAAAGACCATACATCACCTTACAGACCAGATCTCAGCCCGGCACGACTATCATTCCGCTGAATACCTGAAGCTCATCAGCAGGCTGAACGAAGCCAGTGAACGCTTCCAGATACTGGGCGGCCATGCCAGGGAAGCCGAGGCAGAACAGGTGCTGTCGGGACTTGGCTTTGAACCCTCCGACTTTGCCCGGCCACTGAGAGAATTCAGCGGAGGATGGCAGATGCGGGTGGAGCTGGCAAAGATTCTTCTGCGGAAACCTGATCTGCTGCTCCTCGATGAGCCGACCAACCACCTCGACATCGAATCCATTCAATGGATGGAGACCTTCCTTGAAGATTATCCGGGGGCTGTGGTCCTGGTTTCTCATGACCGTGCATTCCTCGATAATGTCACCAAAAGGACCATCGAGATCTCCCTTGGAAAGATATACGACTACCGCATGTCTTATTCTGATTATGCAGTCAAAAGGGAGGAGGAACTGGAGCAGCAGCAGGCAGCTTTCGGTAACCAGCAGCGACAGATCGCCCAGATTGAGAGGTTTATTGAGAGATTCAGGTATAAAGCCAATAAAGCCAGTCAGGTACAAAGCAGGATAAAACTCCTCGAGAAACTGGACCGCATTGAAGTGGATGAGGTGGACCGTTCTGCCATCCGTTTTCAGTTTCCTCCGGCTCCGCATTCAGGTAAAGTGGTGGTCGAAGCAAGGCATCTGTCAAAATCCTATGGCAGTCATTTAGTTCTTAAAGATTTGGAATTCAGTATAATTCAGGGAGATTTCGTCGCTTTTGTCGGAAAAAACGGCATGGGGAAAACTACCTTGAGCCGTATCATCGTTGGTGAGCTGGACCACCAGGGACAGTGCAAGCTGGGTCACCAGGTGATCATCGGCTATTTTGCCCAGAACCAGGCAGAGTTGTTAAATCCTGAACTTACTGTTTTTCAGACAATTGATGAAGTCGCCGTGGGCGACATCAGACCAAGGATCAGGAACATTCTCGGGTCGTTTCTTTTCAGCGGAGAGACTGTCGACAAGAAAGTCAAGGTACTCTCGGGGGGTGAGAAATCCAGGCTGGCCCTGGCCCGACTGCTGCTCACACCGGCCAACCTGCTCATCCTCGATGAGCCAACCAACCACCTTGACATGGCTTCCAAGGACATTCTCAAAAATGCCATCCTGCAGTTCAAGGGAACCGTGATCATCGTGTCCCATGACAGGGATTTCTTGCAGGGACTCACCAACAAGGTCTTCGAATTCCGTCACCAACAGGTGAGACAGTACCTGGGAGATATCTATGATTTTCTGGAATCCAGGAAACTAAAGTCTTTGTCTGAGCTTGAAAGAAAGAATAAAGCTACGGCTGCTGCCAAAGAGACCATTGACTCCGGTAATAAGATCAATTACCTGAAGAAAAAGCAGCAAAACAAGGAAGTCAGAAAGATCGAAAACCAGATAAGTCGCTGTGAGGAAGAGATCAGCCGTATGGAGGGTGAGATTCAAAAACTCAACGAGATGCTTTCAGACCCGGTCCGTTTTCCTCAAGCCGTGAATGACCATGGGCTGTTTCAAAAGTACGAGGACCTGAGAAAACAATTGGATGCTTCCATGGAAGAATGGGAAATGTTACATATTCAGCTGAAGGAGGCTGATAATCAGCAGGATCAGTAGGTGCGGTTCATCAACTGCTCACCAAAAGCCAGCAGTATTTCTTTTTTATCGGGACCCAGTGATAATTGGCTGAGTGAAACCTGTGCAATTTGATAATACTTCTCCATCTCCTCCTTCAGATATTGCTGGATGTGGAGTTCCGTGAACAAGGTTTTAACCCTCTCGATCTTAACTTCATTATCCATTTCAGTGGTGCTGTAATAACCCAGCAATGCCTGTCTCTGACTTTCATTGGCAAGCTCTGATGCTTTGATAAAGAGGTAGGTTTTTTTATTGGTCACGATATCTCCTCCGGTCTTCTTACCGAAGGTCGCTTCCGTACCAAAAGTATCCAGCAGATCGTCCTGCAATTGAAAGGCCATGCCCAGATTCTGTCCGTATTGGTAGATGAGATCGGCGTCCTCATCTCCGGCTCCGGCCACCAGGCCGCCGGTCTTCAGGCAACATCCCAGCAGCACGGCGGTTTTTAATCGTATCATGTTGAGGTATTCCTCAATCTGAACGCTGGGTTTCTTTTCAAAGATCAGGTCCATCTGCTGTCCTTCACATACTTCTCTGGCGGTCCTGTAAAAAAGAGACATCATCTCCCCGGTTTTTCCATGCCTGGTTTTGTTCAGATATTCACAAGCCAGCGTAAATATGGTGTCACCGGCCAGGATGGCAGTATTGGTGTCCCACTTAAGATACACTGGCAGGTGTCCTCTTCTAAGCAGGGCATGGTCCATGATATCATCATGCACCAGTGTAAAGTTGTGGAACATCTCCAGTCCTATGGCTGCGGGTATGGCAGCATCCGGGTCTCCTTCAAAAAGGTCGCAGGCTAACAGGGTCAGAAAGGGCCTGATTCGTTTTCCCCCCATGGTAAGGCCGTATTGTATGGGTTCATAGAGTTCAGCCGGATGACCGTGAATCTTCAGGGCGTCGAACGTATTCCTAACCTTGTCGTGCAAGTATGCAACGGAATGCATAGTCTCTTTTACTGGTTCGTAGGTGAGAACTGTTGAAGCAGGAAATCAGGATTGTCAATGATAGACTGTATCCCTTCTTTCAGCGAAAGTGTCTTATGATCTTGCAGCAAGGCCTTCAATTGTGTGGTATCAGGATAGCGCCTTGCCATATCTCCCTCCTCCAATGGAGGTAAGAAGACAATTTCCGATGTGGAACCGGTCATCTCCTTGATCAGACTGGCAAGTTCCAGCATGCTGATTTCCTTGTCCCCCCCGATATTGATGACATCATTCACCACCAAATCGTTGTAAAAGGCATTGACCGTCGATTCAATATTATCATCAATATGGAAAAAAGTACGGGTTTGAGAACCATCTCCATAGATGGTGATGGGTTCATTCATCATGGCAAGATAAAGGAAACGGGACATAACAAAATCCTTGTCTTGCATTGGGCCATAAGTATTGAAAAACCTGAAGATGGTATAATCCAGGTCGTATTCTTTGTGGTAGGACCTCAGGTAGGCTTCACCTGCATTTTTCACTACGGCATAGGGGATCTTTGAATTGAGAGGTGTGGTATATTCATTTTGTGGCAAGTTGATGGGCTCGCCATACACTTCTGAGGAGGAGGCAAAGAACACCCTGCGTACCCCGGCATTCTTGCACAGATTGAGTATGTTCTCAATCCCATGCAGGTCCTGTAGCACTCTCACCGGTTGTGCCTGAGTCCTCTTAACCCCGACAAAAGCGGCATAGTGAAAAACATAATCGAAGGGTACGGGGTGCATGACCTCGGCGATGTCGTTATAATAGTTCACATCACAGCGTATGAACTTCCAGTTGTTTTTAGGGAAGCTGGGTAGACGCTTCAGGGAGCCGGTGACCAGGTTATCGACCACCACCACAAAATTCTCCGGGTCGCTGATGAGCTTGGCAGCCAGGGCACTTCCAATGAATCCTGCCCCTCCGGTGATCAGAATCTTACGCCGGTATTCGTTGTTGCTGAAATTGACCATTATTATTGGTTTTCAATGAGTTTGACCAGATATTCTCCATAGCCGCTTTTTCGCAGGGGTTCAGCAGCCTTAATAAGTTCATCGGCAGTGATAAAACCCATATGGTACGCAATCTCTTCAATACAACCGATCTTCAGGCCCTGCCGTTCTTCAATAACTTGTACAAACTGTGATGCCTGTAGTAATGAATTAAAGGTTCCCGTGTCGAGCCATGCGGTACCCCTGCTTAATATCCCCACCTTCAGCTTATGCATCTCCAGGTAGATCCGGTTCACATCGGTGATCTCATATTCTCCCCTCTTGCTGGGCTGGATGTTTTTCGCAATATCAATGACAGAATTGTCGTAAAAATAGAGTCCGGGGACCGCAAAATTGGATTTAGGCTGGACCGGTTTCTCCTCTATGGAGATGGCATTCATGTCTTTATCGAATTCCACCACTCCATAGCGCTGGGGATCGTTCACATGATAGGCAAACACCACGCCTCCATCCGGATCGTTGTTAGCCAGAAGTAACTCCTGTAAACCTGTGCCATAAAAAATATTGTCACCAAGGATCAGCGCCGCTTTGTCATTTCCAATAAATGACTCGCCAATGACAAAGGCCTGGGCCAGCCCGTTGGGGACAGCCTGTTCTTCATACCGGAATGAACAACCTATCTGGCGACCATCTCCCAGCAGCCTTTCAAAATGGGGCAGGTCATGGGGAGTGCTGATAACCAGGATGTCACGTATACCTGCCTGCAGGAGCACCGACAGGGGGTAATAGATCATAGGTTTGTCATAAATGGGCATCAGCTGCTTGCTCACGGCCAGGGTCAGGGGATGCAGCCTGGTGCCGGCGCCTCCGGCTAAAATAATTCCTTTCATAGCATTGGGGTAACACCGGGTTATACGTAACAGAAAAATAAAGTTACCCGGCAGCAGTCGGCGTTCTAGGAAGATTTATTCTTTAATTCCCGGGGTGACAATTCGGGATCTTCCCCTTCCTCTTCCAGTATATCCAGCAAGGGCTCGTTGAAATCGCGTGTGGTGAACTTGTCCAACGATAGAAGCAGGGACGGCAGCAGGAAGAGATTGGAAAGTACGGCCACCAACAACGTAAAGGATATCAGGAATCCCATGGCCTGGGTGCCTCCGAAAGAACTCAGCGAGAACATGGCAAAACCCAGGAAAAGAACGGTGGATGAATAGATCATGCTGTAACCCGTCTCCCTCAGGGCAGCCACCACTGACTCCCTGATGTTCCAGTTGGTCTGATGCAGGTGGAGCCGGTATCTCGAGAGATACTGTATGGCGTTATCAACTGAGATTCCAAGGGCAATGCTGAAAATGAGGATGGTGGATGGTTTGATGAAGATACCCAGGTATCCCATCAGTGCTGCGGTAAGTAGTTGTGGTAATAGGTTGGGTATCAGTGAGATGATCACCATCTTGGTGGAATTGAGCAGCAAAGCGAGCAGAAGGGCGATGGTGATGATGGCCAGGATGAGTGAAGTCATCAGGTTCTTTACCAGGTAATTGGTTCCCTGAAGGAATACCACGCTGGTCCCTGTCATCTCCACCTTATATTTGTCTTTTGGGAAAATGGAATCAATGGCGGGTTTCAGCCGGTCTTTGATCCGCTGGATCTCATTGGTGCCCAGGTTGGCCATCTGAACGCTGATACGGGTGATCTGCAGGTTGGTGTCGATAAAAGAATTCAGCAGGGTCTTTTTGGAGTTCTTTTTAATAGGCACATAACTGAGTATGAAGTTCTTCTCCTGGTTGTTGGGGAGAAGGTACATGCTGTCGTTACCATTATAATAGGCCTGCTTGGCGAACTTGACCACCTCTGCTACGGACAAGGGCTGGGAAAATTCGGGGTACTTGCTAAGTGTGTCCTGCAGATCATTGATTTTCTGTATGGTGCTAAGCTGAAGCACCCCTTTCTTCTTTTGGGTGTCGATGCTGATCTCGAAAGGAAGGATACCCTTGAATTGTTTTTCAAAGAACATCAGGTCGACATACAGAGGGTCCCGTTTTGGTACGTCATCCACTACATTTCCTGAGGTTTTAAGTTTGAGCACTCCCACGATGCCTACGACGGTCACCAGGAGAGAGATCACATAAATAGGGCGGCGGCGGTGCTGTACGAGGGTGACCACTTTTTCAAGAATCCCGAGGGTGTATTTGTTTTCCAGGTGACGGGTGTGTCTTGTCTTGGGTGGGTCAAGATAACTGAAAAAGATAGGGATGAGGAAAAGGGTGAGAATAAAGACCACCATGATGTTGAGGGAAGACACAATGCCGAACTCCACCAGCAGCTTGTTACGGGTCTCAATAAAAGAGGCAAACCCCGTGGCAGTTGCCAGGTTGGTCATCAGTGTGGCGTAGCCTACCCTCTGAACGATCCTGGATAATGCCTTTACCTTGTTGCGGTGGCTCTTGTATTCGTAATGGAATTTGTTGAGAAGGAAGATGCAGTTCTCCACTACGATGATGATCATCAAAGGGGGGATGATGCCGGTGAGAATGGTGATCTTGTATCCGAACAAGGCGATGATTCCCATAGCCCAGATCAGGGCGATCAGCACGATGAACATGGGGAAGATCACGGCTTTGAAAGACCTGAAGAAGAAGAACAGCACCAGGGAAGCGACGACCAGCGCCAGCAGCACAAAGATGATCAGCTCATGCTGCACTTTCTGCGACACCTGCGTCCTGATGTAGGGCAGCCCGGAATAATGGACCGTCACCTGGTTGGCTTTTGCAAAGGCATCCGTCTTTTCTTTGATCGACTGGATCAGTCCTACCCGGCTCTTGGAATTCAGTTTGGTCTTGTCGAGGGTCACCGCCATCAGGGTGGCATGGGTCTCTTTATTGAAGACCAGCCCTTCATAGAAGGGAAGGGAATAAATTTTTCTTTTAATGCTGTCGAGTTCTGTCTGGTTGACAGGTTTCCGGTCGATGACGGGCTTGAAATCGAATTTATGGGTGCTGTCGTTGCGAACCAGTTGGTAGAGCCTGGTGATGCTGACGACCTCTTCTATCCCGTCCTGTTCCCTGAGTTGGTAAGTCAGATCGTACCAGTCGTTGAAGAATTTCAGGGAAAACAGCCTGGGATCCTGTATTCCGATAAATAAAACGCTCCCGTCCTCTCCGAACTGCTTCTTGAACTGCTCGTACTTGATGCTCGTCGAATCGGTCTGAGGCAACACCCTGGCCATCTCATATGACAATTCCACCTTGGTGGCCATATATCCCATACCAATCGTAATCAGCCCGATGGCAATGAGGATACCGAGGCGGTTACGAAGGATAAATCTTACAAGTAGGGTCCACATGGGGAAAAAATTACCCGGGTTTTAAGTTTTATTGGGCAGCAGGTGCCTGCCCGCCTTTGAATTCAGTATCACCGAACGAGGCCGGTTTGTTTTGCTTGTTGTATTTGGAAGGACATTTGAGCAGTAAGCTGCTGGCCTTAAAGTCATTGCCTTCGATCTTGCCGACCACCACCACCTGTTCTGATTTTTCGAAGTCCTGAGGTTTGTTGTTGTTGTAAACCACCCTTCTCTTTTCACCTTTGTTGTCGGTCATATAGAAAGTAAACTGGTTGGCATTCACCTTGGTGTCGTAGATGATGGGTTCGGTGGTGTCGAGTTTGCCGATGATATGAAATTCTTTTCCGGTATATTTCCTCGCTTCGGCGAAATCGGAATAGGTGCTGGTATTGGTAAAGGTGCTGATGATCACGCCGAGGATCACGGCAATGACGAGGATGATCAGGATGACAGTTGTTTTCATGTTATTTTCTTTCCCTGTTCTTCAGTTCTTTCTCCATTCTGCGGATACGCCGGTCCATGGTGGCCAGGTACACGACGATACCTGTAAAAATGACCAGTAGGACGGTGATCACGACAAACATTAAACTTTCCTTTTCCATGATATGTCAGCTTGATAGCAGATGATTCTTAACTTTTCTTATTCTCAGCCTGAGGTTCAATATCCAACCTCCCAGAAGGATCCATCCGATGATAGCCGGGTAGAAAACCAGCCTCATGGTATTGTCGAGGCCTTTTACCGTCATCGATTCATCGCCTCCTTTTCCGGGGTGAAGCGACCCTTCGGCAGTACGCGGCAGGATAAAGAGAAAGATGATGAGGATGACGAAGGCGAATATGTTGTAAACGGCTGATACAGTGGCTCTTTTATGAGATTCATCGAGTGAATTTCTTAATACCCTGTAGGCCAGGTAAACGAGCATACAAACGGCGGCACCGTTCAGCTGGGGGTCGTTCACCCAGGGTTTTCCCCAGGTAAAGTTGGCCCAGATCATTCCGGTGACAATACCCATGGCACCAAACAGCAAACCCACATGGGAGGCCTCGTTGGCGACATCATCGTATTCTTCCCTGAAGGATGAAAGGAACTTGATGCTGTATACCATGGAGGTCCCGAAATAGAAGATCATGCTGAACCACATGCACACATGAAAGAACAGGTTACGGATGCTTTCCCTGATGATGCCCAGGGGTGGCACAGGGATCAGGAAGCCGGCTATGATCACATAGGTCAGCAGAAGCACTCCCAGCGCTTTCCACCAGTGCGTTTTTAATAGCTTGACAAAGGGATCCATACCTTGAAATTGGGGTGCAAAGGTAAAAAGATTTTCAGGATTCAGGTACTCTTTGCCTTAATCTCTCCAGAGGTAGGGAAAAAGCAGGTAAGACAGCACAATGATGACCACATTGATGCCTGCCATGGCAAAGATCAGCCCGCCTGTCCCTTCCCATCCCGAAGTGTTGAGTGCAATCCTCGAGATCTTGATAAGCAGCAGGAGCAGGGGCAGGATGATGGGAAACCCGAGTATCGCCATGAGGGAGAAGTTGTTGCTGGTGCGGGAGGCAATGGCTGAGATCATGGTGAACAGCGAAGCCAGGCCGGCGCTTCCGATGAGGAATGAAAGAAAGAACAAGCCGGGGTTGCTGACGAAGTTTCCGAGAAAAAGCGTGAAGATGACAAAGAACAGGATGGATAATACGATCATTAACAGGATGTTGTAAATGATCTTAGCCAGGATGATATCCTGCGGACGGGCCAGGGAATAGTAGTAGATCTGCCGGCCCGGACTTTCCTGTACAAAGCTTTTGGAGATGGCGTTCACCGCGGCAAACAACAGCACTACCCAGAACAGGGCGTTCCAGGTGCGTGGTTCCAGCAGTCCTTCAAAAGCAAGGGAACATAAAAAGATAGTGGAGACGATATACAGGAGAATACCGTTGATGGCATACTTCTGCTTCCATTCGAGCAAGATATCTTTTTTTACCAGGTGTTGAACGATCTTCATACCGGGCAAAGATAGGGAAAACTATAGACTCCCTCTCACTTCACCAACAGCAGTTTCCCATTGTGGATGCTTTCCTGGCGGGAAATCCTGTAGAAGTACAATCCAGGTGAAAGAGCTTTAATGTTCAGTTCAACGTTCTGTAACCCGTCAGAGTCGGTATGCAATTCAAGAGCCTCATGAAGAATACACCCGCCTAATGAGTTGAAAAAATCCATGGTCACTGTTTCTGTCTCTGCTCCTCGAACGGTGATGGTAACCTGCCCAGTGGACGGATTTGGAAAGACATTGACCTGTGGAGAGGTATTGGTTGGGACCATTGTGATGTTATCGACCGTCACTATGTTTAATCCATGTGTTGTTCCAATGTAGATTCTTCCGTCAGGACCGGTAGCCATGGCCAGGATATAGTCACTGCTCACCTCGGTCTCACATTCCCTGAAGTTACTCCAGGTAGCACCATCCTTCACCGCAACACCTGCATGAATGGTACCGATCCAAACGCTTGAGTCGGGAGCAAAAGTGATACAGGTGGTCTGATTGTCCGGAAGGCCACTGTTAAGCGTGTTATAAATCACCCAATTCATTCCGTCATAAGTTGCTACGCCCTGGTCAGTTGCAATCCATAGGGTTCCGTCAGTATCGGTCCTGGATTGCTCCACATGATCGGACGGAAGCCCCGAATTCCCTGTATTATACACTAAAAAGGAGTTGTAATCACACCAAACTAGTCCTGCTGAATCGGTGGACACCCAAAATGCATTACTGTTAACAGGTTCGAAATGATTAATTTTGTTATGAATCAATGGGCTTTGTATTAGGTTGAAAAACAACTGGTTGTGTAGTAATTGTACATTGCCTGTCAAAGAACCTATCAGCAGGTTTTGATTTTTGTCTATGCATACTGTAGTGATCTGATCACTGCAAAGGCCGCTGTTTGACATGGTATAATGGGACCAGGCATTTCCCTGTCGTATGTACAGACCTTGGTCAGTGGTCCCTATGTAAAGAGTGGCATTGGTATCGATGGCAATGGAACTGACAATGGCTGTGGCCAATGGGGAATTCAATGCCGTCAAATGATCCCAGACTGTGTCGTTGAAAAAGCTTGCGTAAACCAATTTACCCTGCCATTTAACCGCAACCCAGGTGGTGTGTCCAATAGGATCAAAATCAATATCACAGATCTCCTGCGAGATGAGTCCTTTTTCAAGTGGCAGATGGGAGATTGTTGAACCATCGACCCTCTCCAATCCATTATGATAGATAGCAACCCATAAATGTTGGGGATCATGCAACAGGTGGCAGTTCACCTTAAGGCTGGTAAACAGGTTATTTCCCTGATAATAGCTCCAGGAGTTCCCGTCAAACTTTTTCAATCCGTTTAAGGAGGAAATCCATAGGTTGTTTGATGAATCGACCGTCATATAACCAAGTCCACCATTGATATAGGGACCGGAAATATGACTGGTCCAGTTATTTCCGTCAAAACTCCACAAGATAATGGGATTGGCTACCCACACGATTCCATTGTGATCAACTGCAATGGATCGTATGAAATCTGACATGCTGGTGTTGGAAGAGTTAAAGACCTGCCAAACCATGCCATCAAAAAGGTAAACACCCGTTGACCTGGTACCGGCCCAGATATTTCCGTCTGGTTCTGATTCTATATCAGTAATAGGCGACTGAGGCTTATTCCCAATAGTATCGACCAGGTAGCTCCAATTGTTGCTGTCAATTTTCAGCACATTACCGTCTTCAAGACCGGCAAACAAGGCTTTATGCACTGAGGAGTATTTTAAGGCACTTACGTTGCTCACTGTCAGAATGGAGTTCTGTGGGGTAAAAGTGAACCAACTGTTACCCTGCCATTGGGTGAGGCCGCATTTAGTCCCTATCCAGATGGTTCCTGCCGGATCTTTTTCCAGGCAGTTTACCCCGTTGGTGGGGAGCCCTGAAATAGATTTGTTGTAAAACTGAACCTGGATAGAACTGGTGTCGATGACAACGATTCCTCCGTTGGTGCCAGCCAGAAGAGCTGTGTTGGTTTCCAGCAGGCAGGTGATGTTTGAATACGCAGTGTGATTGGTCCACTCAATGACTGTCTGGGAATGCAGTGTACCGAAAAACAAAGTTCCAGTAAACAAACTAAAAATGAAAACAACCAAATTTCGAAAAAGCCAATTTTTCAACAGACTCATTAATAACACATTATGGCCAATCTTCTAATGTTACATCAAATACCTCATTCCAATAATGTGCATGCCCATTATATTCTCCCATACAACATATTTCGCTATCAACATCATTTGTATAGATTAGAATAGTAATGTACTCATTTGGAAAACTTGGATTACACTCTACTGGGAAACAAACCCAAAAGGTTCCTGTTGGTATCTCACTGTCACAAGCATACTCAATACAAATATCTTCGCCCTCACCTAAGTATACATGTGCACAAAATTTAATAGGTGCTGTACATGATGTTATGCAATCGTCCTCAACATCAATCCCAATACAATGTACTTGAGAATAAATGTACTGATTAAAAATCAATAGAAATGCGGCTGTAAATACAATTCTTAATTATTGAAAACTTTTCATAATCAAGATGTTAAATATGCAATTTCTTAAAAGTATCTTGTAAAATAATATGCATCAAATATAACGATTCTTTCTATTAAAGTCAAGTTTTTTTGTGAATCATTAAAAAAGCTGCCGTTCAAATACCGATCAGGCTAATTGTGAACCAGCCCATGTCTTGATTTGAATCAATTATTAACACAGAAAATAAATAAAGAAAGTGGATGAAGTCCCTGCTGGGCGTAGCGTCAAGCTGCGCTCTGTGCCACTAAAAGTTGGGCGTAGCGTCCCGCTACGCTCTTCATCAATACCGGCATCTTGCCGAAATCACAGGTATGAACCCCGCTGCAAGTTGAGCCTGCGAAATCCCTCTTTGCGGCGCCAAGACGAGGCCATGCGGCCTGAGCAAAAACTAATGTGATCGGAAAAGCTTAACTAAAAAAAAGAGAGTGTCTCGGTTTTGAGACACCCTCTTTTCAGGGATGAAGTCCCCGTATTTAGAATTTAAACCCGAGTGTCATCAGGAAGTTGTGGGCGCTGTACTCGTTTTTGGAGGGGCCCACCAGCTTGGAGCTGTACATATAATAATCCTGTTTCCAGCCGGTGTACACATAGGCAAAATCGAGAAAATAATTGTCCTGCCTCATGCCAATGCCGCCAGAATAGGAAGTCCTTTCAGAGTCGTTGATCCCCGATTTGAAGGGGTTGCCATACAAGGCATAGCCACCCCTGAGGGTGAACTGGTCGATGCGGTATTCTCCTCCCACCCTCAGGTTGGAAGCCGTGGTATATTTGTTCCTGATGGCGTCGTTCACATCGAAATACACCTCGGCATCGGATGAACGAAAACGGGACTCAGAATAGTCAACAAACTCATAGTCCACGCTGATCAGTCCGTACTGCCCGAAAATGAAGGCTATATTACCCATGGCTCTCATGGGGGTGTTCAGCTTGTAATCGTATTTTCCTTCCGGAGAGTCCTTGGTATAAGTCTTTCCGTCATCAAATTCGGAATTGACGGAGGAAGAATAGTTCTCATGCAAATTGTAAAAGTAGGAGGGGGTATGCACGGCAGCACCTATCCTGATGAAATCCACGGGTTTGAAAATCATCCCGAACTTGAAGTTGACCCCGGAACCGTCGACATCCAGGTTCTGGTGGTAAGAGAAGTTCCTGAACTGGTCTGTTCCTATGACGTCTGCCAGGGCTTCTTCCTGGTAGGTGCTTTCCTCGTGGTAGTTCAGAAAAGGGAAACCCAGGGTGGCGCCAAAATACAGACGGTCGTCATAGTTGGCTCCCAGGGTAAACACCCATTCATTCATCGAACCACGGGCATCAATATCTTTTCTTTGTAACAGTCCTCCCGCGGGAACAGCCGTCGACCACTGGTTTTCACCTGCAGCGGAATCCGGGTTGATCAGGTAGGTCCAGTATCCCAGGTCCACGTCAAAAGCATCGAGCTCATCCCAGGCTTTCCCGTTGGCCAGCTTCACCCATTGATCGAGCAATGAGCTTTGGTGGTTCTCGCCGTTGATGACCATGCGGTTGTTGTAATCCTGGTTTCTGTTGATACCGAATCCAAACTGGAAGTACTTCCATCCGGAACGGGTCAGTTCGGTATTGGCGGGAAAGGCCAGCACCATGCCCACATTGCTGAAATTAAAGTTATACCTCTGGTCCTCGTATGTCTTTCCGAAGTTGGTGCTCGACTTGCCTGCGAAGAGAGAAGGCGTGAAGGTAAATTCAGAGCTCTTGTACAGTCCAATACCTGCGGGATTGGTACTGAGGGTGGAGAAGTCGGCCCCGACGGCTCCGAAGGCACCGGCAAGGCCCAGGCTGCGGGCTGTCCCTCCGAAGGTCAGAAAGGAGTAACGAAGGGCATCATCCTCATTTTGTGCAGAAAGAGTGAAGGGAAGCAGGAGAATGACGGTCAGGAGAAAATATAGCTTTTTCATGGTTGAGTTCTTTTAAGTAGTAAAGAAGGAATAATTAACGTCTGCCTCTGGAACCGCCGCCACCGGAGCTGCCACCGGAGCTGCCGCCAGAACTGCCGGAGCTTCCCGAGGATCTGGATCCTCCTCCGGAGCTGGGTGCGGAATAACTTCCTCTGCCGGAAGATTCGCTTCTTGCCGGTGGTGAATAGCTGCCTCTGGAATCATTTTGCGGGGCAGGCGTATAATGGTTTTCATTTCTTGCCGGAGGGTTGTACTGGTTTTTCGTCGACCTGTCAGGGCTGCTGTAATTGATGTTGTTGTTATCTCTGGTCCTTCCCGTAGAAGGTGCATTTTCGGTCTTAGGACTTACATACTCCTGGCTGGATTTGGGCCTGGTATAGTTGGGTGCGTTATAGGTCTTGGGCTTGTTGTATTTTTCGGGAGACAGAGCTTTGTATTCCTTCTGAGGGGTGCTGTACTGCGGTTTGTTACCGTCAGTCCTTGGGTTTTGGGTCGATGGCTGGGTTTGTTGCACCGGTCTGCGGCTGGAGGGGTTGTTCTGTGGTTCATAGCTCGTCTTGCCAGGAGTGTTACCCTGGGTTGTTCTTCCCGGGTCGTTGACCACCCTGGGCTCCTGGGTCTTTTGAGGGGCACTGTAGCCTGGGTTGGTGCGGTTTTCAACAGGTTTCCTGGTTACGGCAGGCGCTGTTTGACGGTCATTCTGTGCGGGTTGCACGACCTGGTTGTCGTTGGTGGTCCGGCCTGTCCCGGCAGGGGTGTAGGTCCGGGTGTTCTGGTTGTCGGAAGGGGTGCTCTGGTTGGTCCGGGTGTCGTAGTTATACTTGCTGTTTTGATTGTTGTTGTTGTCGGTCTGCCGGGTCTGGTTCTGGACGTTATTGACCGAAGGAGCGGCGGTTTTGCCGTCATTGTTGGTGTTCTTTCCGGTGGATGAAGGTTGTGTCGTTACAGGGCTGGTGGTTTGGGTAGTCTGGTAGGTATTGTTGTTGTCTTGGTTGGTGTTCCTTCCTGTGGGAGAGGTGTTCAGAGCGATGGCTTTTTCATATCTTTCTCCGAAGCTCATGTCTCTGCTGGCATAGTCTCTGCCTCCTGAAGGTTTACCTGAACCGCTGTTGCTTGAACGGGGTTTCCGGGGGCCATAATAGGTGTTGTTGTCATGACTGTTATAGTAGTAATCATAGCTGCCGTACCAGTAATTGTCCCAGTATCCGCCATAATAACCGTAATAGTAAGGATATCCCATCCCCCAGCAATAAGGTGAATAGTAGGGATACCCCCAGCCATAATTCCATCCCCAGTATGAGTAAGGATTATACCAGGAATTAAAACCATAGTGGAATCCCCAGGAAGGCCATAACCAGTTGTATCCGAAATAGATGCTCAGTCCCCAGTCAAAAGGATCGTAAGAATACCAGTATGAATTGGTGTAATAGTCATCCCAGTAGTTGTTGAAGTAATAAGGATTGTGAAACCTTCTCAGCCGGGCAGAGTAACCATAGTCGTAATAGTCGTCGGGGTTGTAATCACCGTAGTAATAATTGTTGATGGTGGTGTTGCCTTCCGGATCGGCATAAGTTTCGCTGTTCGAATAGGCGGGCTGTTCCTGGTAATCCTGAGGGACGTATTCGTTGCCGGAGTATTCGGTATAATTTGCCTGGTTCTGGTCTGTAGACGGGACCGGGTCAGCTTGAGCCGGCTGGGTCGCTTGAGCCGGCTGATATACAGGGGTTTGTGTGGTTTGAGGGGCCGCTTGCGGTTTTTGGGTCTGATTCTTGCTGTAATACACATCGTCGTATGGGATACCGGCGTTGTATGTGGCGCTGCATGAAGCAAGGAAGCAGGCTGCTATCACGGAAAAGTAGGTTAAAGTTTTCATGGCTTGGTCCTCCTTTATGAATGTTACGGTGTCTTTTGTTAATTTTGCACACCGCAATTCGTTAAAAGCAAATATTATACCACAAAGCGACATGGCTAAAAATTTTTCAACAAGGAATGAAAATTACTCTCAATGGTACAACGATCTGGTTATCAAGGCAGATCTGGCTGAGAACTCGGCAGTGAGGGGATGTATGGTAATTAAGCCTTATGGTTATGCCATCTGGGAGAAAATGCAGCAGATCCTCGACGGCATGTTTAAGGACACCGGGCACTCCAATGCTTATTTCCCCATCTTCATTCCCAAGTCTTTTTTCAGCCGTGAAGCCAGTCATGTGGAAGGTTTTGCCAAGGAATGTGCCGTGGTGACGCATTACCGGCTGAAGAACTCACCCGACGGCAAAGGGGTTGTGGTGGACGAGGATGCCAGGCTGGAGGAAGAATACGTGGTAAGGCCGACCTCAGAGACCATCATCTGGGACACCTATCGTAACTGGATCCAGTCGTACCGCGACCTGCCCATCCTGGTCAACCAGTGGGCCAACGTGGTGCGCTGGGAGATGCGCACCCGTCTCTTTCTCCGCACTACCGAGTTTCTTTGGCAGGAAGGGCATACGGCACATGCCACCCGTGAAGAAGCCGTGGAAGAGACCGAAAAGATGTTACAGGTCTATGCCGACTTTGCTCAGGAATGGATGGCCATGCCGGTGCTCAAGGGTTTTAAATCACCCAACGAACGATTTGCCGGTGCTGAGGAGACTTATTGTATCGAGGCACTCATGCAGGACGGGAAAGCCTTGCAGGCTGGAACTTCACATTTCCTGGGACAGAATTTTGCCAGGGCTTTTGATGTGAAATTCCTGAACCGCGAGAACAAGCTCGATTTTGTCTGGGCTACCTCCTGGGGGGTGTCGACCCGCCTGATGGGTGCCCTGGTGATGACCCACTCCGACGACCAGGGTCTGGTGCTTCCACCCAAGCTGGCTCCGGTGCAGGTGGTCATCGTTCCAATCTATAAGAAGCCTGAAGAACTGGACGCCATCCGCCAGGTGGTGACACCTTTGAAGAAAAATATGGAAGCCAAAGGCATCCGGGTTCGGTTCGACGACAGGGATACCTTTACTCCCGGCTTTAAATTCGCAGAACATGAGTTCAGGGGTGTGCCCCTTCGCCTTGCCATTGGTCCCAGGGACCTTCAAAACGGTACCATCGAGGTGGCACGAAGAGATACCCTTGAAAAAGAGATCTACCAAATCACTGATATCGCAAATAAGGTGACGCACCTCCTGGAACTCATCCAGACCAACCTCTTTAACAAAGCCCTGACTTTCAGGGAGTCAAATACTTTTGTCATAGACACCTGGGAGGAATTCAACAAGGTGCTCGACAGTACGGGAGGTTTTATCTATGCCCACTGGGATGGTACGGCCGAGACCGAACAAAAGATCAAGGAAGAGACGAAAGCAACCATCCGTCTTATCCCTTTCGATCAGAAGAAGGAAGAAGGCAAGTGCATTTATTCAGGCAAACCTTCTCAGGGAAGGGTGGTGTTTGCCAGGGCTTATTAATACTGGATCATGGACAAACGTTTGGAAGGTTTCGCCCGGCTGCTGGAGATCATGGATGAGCTCAGGGCTCAGTGTCCCTGGGATAAAAGTCAGACTTTCGATACTCTCAGGTATCTTACCATAGAAGAGACCTACGAGTTGTCCGATTCCATCCTGGAGAATGACCTCCAGGAAATGAAAGGAGAGTTGGGGGACCTCCTGCTTCATATCGTATTTTATGCCAAGATCGCTTCAGAGCTTGGCTCCTTCGACATCGCCGATGTGCTGGAAGCCATTAACCAGAAGCTGGTGGTCAGGCACCCTCACATCTATGGAGACGTGGTAGCGAAAGATGCTGAGGCCGTGAAAGGTAACTGGGAAAAGATCAAGCTGAAACAAGGTAAAAAGTCGGTGCTCGAAGGGGTTCCCCTCTCGCTGCCTGCCATGGTCAAAGCCTACCGCATACAGGAGAAAGCCAGGGGCGTGGGCTTCGACTGGGAAGAAACCCACCAGGTCTTCGATAAGGTAAAAGAAGAGTTGGCGGAACTGGATCAGGAAGTCCATGACCATTCCGATCTGAAGACCATTGAATCGGAGTTTGGCGATATCCTCTTTGCCCTGGTCAACTACTCCCGCTTCATAGGGGTGAACCCTGAAGATGCGCTGGAACGGACCAACAGGAAATTCATCAAAAGGTTTCAGTACCTTGAAGGAAAAGCCCGGGAGATGGGCAGGTCGCTGCACGACATGAGCCTGGAGGAGATGGATGTCTTCTGGAATGAGGCCAAACGCTTCGAATAATCCACTTAAATCATAGACGATACGCGGGCTTTGATACCGGATTTAGGCCTATTGGTATATTTCAGGGATTCAGGCCTTTTAATTTGATTCCCGCTTTCTTATTTTTGTATGGAATGAAACGAACCAATATCCTGCTGCCTTGAAATTCAAACATCAATTTCTCTTCCATCTGCTCTTCTGGGTCTGCGTGGTATCATCCTTTACCTTCATTTTCGGACTGTACAACCAGCACCAGTATTTCAAGACCTTTCAGGCCCTGTTGACCACCCTTCCGTTAGACATAGGATTTACCTATTTTGTTCTTTATGTGCTGATCCCCAGGTATTTGTTGAATAATAAATATCTGACCTTCCTGATGACCTTCCTGGTCTCGGATTTTATGATCGTGATTCTCGAAAGGACCATCAACCTGTATATTGCCGATAAGATGCTGGACTGGGGTTCAAAGGTGAAAGAATACCCCTTCTGGCATGTTTCCATGTTTGAGCTGGCCATCAACATCAACATCATTGTGTTCCTGGCTGCCTCCATCAAGCTGTTAAAACACTGGTATGTGACCCAACAGATCAAAAATGAACTGGAAATACAGAACAAAGCCAGTGAGTTGGCCTTATTAAGGAGCCAGATCAGTCCGCATTTCCTGTTCAACACCCTCAATAACATTCACACCCTCATCACCAAGGAAGCCGGAAAAGCTACCGATGCCGTGGTGAAACTGTCGGAGATCATGAGATATATGCTGTATGACGCCAACTCCGAGAAAGTGCCGCTGCAGAAGGAAATTGATTATTTGTACAGTTATATTGACTTGCAGAAACTCCGGCTGAAAGAACCTGACATCTGTAGTTTTAAGGTGATAGGGGATCCGGATGGTAAGGTGATCTCACCCATGTTACTGATCCCTTTTGTTGAGAATGCATGTAAGCATGGCGAAAAGAGGTCGCTGGAGAAGGGAATAGGGATCAATCTCATCATAGAGGAGTTGAAAGTCACTTTTGATATCGTCAATTTCATTCCGAATGATAAATCAGCGGTTAAAGATACTACGGGAGGTATCGGACTAAGGAATGTGACCCGCCGTCTGGAACTGCTGTATCCCAATGCCCATGAGCTGACAATCCGAAGCGACAGCGGGAAATTTCATGTGGAACTTATTTTATTCATCCGATGAAGATCCATTGTATTGCCATTGATGACGAGCCACTGGCTCTGGATAAGATGGAGGATTATATCAGCCGGGTCCCTTTTCTGCAGCTGGAGGCCCGGTTCGATAATGCCCTTTCTGCCATAGAATTCCTTAAACAGCATGAAATAGACCTGATCTTCCTGGATATTCAGATGGAGGGGCTCAGTGGCATACAGATGCTGGAGACCCTGAAGGTGCATCCCAAGGTGATCCTCACCACGGCTTACGACCAGTTTGCACTGAAAGGTTATGAACTCGACGTCTCTGATTATCTCCTGAAACCCATTTCATTTGAGCGTTTTCTTAAGGCTGTGGACAAGGTTTACGAGATCATCCAGGTGAGACAACATCCGGTCTACCCGTCAGAGGCAGTGCCCCAGTCACAACAGTCCAGGGATGATTTCATGTTCGTTAAGACGGAATACCGGCTGGAGAAGGTGAATTTCAAAGAAATACTGTTCATCGAAGGGATGAAGGATTACCTCAGGATCCACCTTCCCGACAAGAGAATAATGACCCTGATGAGCTTTACCAGGATGGAACAGATCCTTCCTCCCGAATTGTTTGTAAGGGTCCATAAATCCTTTATCGTTTCCCTCGATAAGATCATCAGCATAGAAAGAAATCATATTCGCATACTGGAGCACCGGATTCCCATCGGTGAGTCTTATCGCAAAATGTTTTGGAGCATTCTGCAGAAGAAGGGATTGAAGCAGGAAGAATAAAAATCGAACCTTGTCCTTATTTGGAACCCAGGTATTCGGAAACTCCTTCGTGGGTGCCTTTCATGGCTTTCTCACCTTTGTGCCAGTCGGCCGGGCAGACTTCCCCGTTCTCTTCGAAATGCTGTAAGGCATCGATCATGCGAAGGGTTTCAGAAACGCTCCTTCCGAGGGGAAGGTCATTCACGACCTGGTGACGTACAACGCCGGCCTTGTCGATAAGGAACAATCCGCGGTAAGCCACGGGGGCTCCTCTGAACAACATCTCGCCGTCATCGGAGTAATCATAGTCGCCGGCAAGGACGTCATAATTAGTGGAAATGGTTTTCGAAAGATCCGACACCAGGGGAAACTTGACTCCCTTGATTCCGCCATCTTTCAGCTCGGTATTCAACCAGGCCCAGTGTGAAAATTTGGAGTCGATGGAACAACCCACTACTGCCACATTCCTTTTCTCAAATTCATCTATCTTCTCCTGGAAAGCCAGGATCTCGGTAGGGCAAACAAAAGTAAAATCAAGGGGATAGAAAAAGAAAACCACATATTTCTTTCCCAGATACTGATCGAGGCTGAAATTTTCTGCAAATTCACCTCCGTTAACTACTGCCTCTGCTGCAAAATGAGGGGCCTTTCTTCCTGTAAGTACTGACATAATTCGTTGTGTTGTTGAAATGTATAAATTAATGAAAATTCAATGTAAGGATGCTCGATGGTCGCCGGCCACAAAGGCTGTTTTCCTGCCGGCACCTAAATAACAAACGGGAAGGGGAAATGTTTCAGAACGTGCTGATAGGTTGCTATTTATACAACTCCCTGAAATCCACCTCGATGGTATGATCCTGCATGAAATCATACAGGGTAAGTCTTCGGAGATCATAATAACTCTTCCAGAAGTTCCTCAAGGCGTTGATATAGGAAAGCTGGGCATTATCGGTCTCTGTCTGGGCTATGTTGAGATCAGTGATATCGATGCGACCGATCAGATACCTTTGTTTGGTCACATAATAACGTTTCTGTGAGACAGTGTCAGCTTTGGCTGCAAGCATGAGCTGGTTTTGTTGCATATTGAACTGCATCACTTTAAGGTATATCTCCTGGTCGAAGTCGATACGTTGCTGTTCGACGGTGGTTCGTATGAGTTCCCGGTTTGACTCGGCCATTTTTATCTTACCCCTTGCCAGGCCCCAGTCGAGTACCGGTATTTGAATGCCAAAGGAAAAGACCTGCCCGTCCTGCGGATTTTGGTACACATGTTCCAGGTCGCGGGCGCTTTGTGTAAGACCATATTCTGCATACAGGTTGGCGTTGAAACGGTTCTGAAGCCTTGCCTGGTGTACGGCGCTTTCGGCCTCCAGCAGGGTCCGTTCAAAGCCGAACACATCGGAGCGGTTGCTTTTTGATTGGGCCAGTGCTTTCTGAACATCGACCTTCAACTCCCGTATACCCGAAGGCAATCTCACCTCCGGCACGGAGTTTTCAGGCAGCCTGAAGTAGGATTTGAAGCTGGAGATATTCATTTCCAGATCGAGTTGAGAGGTCTCCACATCAGCTCTGGAGTTGAGATAGCTGAGTTCGAGCTGAAGCAGCTCATTTTCTGCGATCTTGCCCAGGTTATACCTTCCCTGGGCAATTTTATATATGGTATCGTAATTGGCAAAGTTGGTCTCAGCAATCTTAAGAGCCAGCTGTGCCTGTAAAAGATTGAAATAGGTATTGATAGCGTTGATGTTGATCTGTTCCACCTGTTCCAGGTACTTTCTTTTTGCTTCTTCATATTTTACCGGCTGGATCTTGTTGTCCCAGCGATAAGGATTATAAGCCAGCACAGGCTGTGAAAAACCGATAGTGACGGGGTTCGACAGGAAAGTGGAAAAAGTGGTGTCGGTGAAATTGTCGATCTGTTCAAGTCCTGACCGTACAAAGATCTGTCCGCCTGTATATCCCAGGATCTTCGACAGGGTGAAGTCGGCCGAATAACTGGAGACTTTCTGCTCAACAAAGATGTCATTCCCTTCGGAGGTGGTGTATTTGATTAGAGACCTTCTGACGGAGGGCAGGGTTGTGTTCAGGTTGAGCATGGGGAGATACTGGGTCTTAAAGGTCCGGTACTCCCAGTAGCTGGCCAGGAACCTGTTCCTGGCGGCTACCGCGTCACGGCTTTGCTGACGTGCAAGCACCAGGGCATCCTCAAGGGTAAGGGGGCGTTTGTTATCCTGGGCCTGGCATGGTAGCAGAAGGAGCAACATCATGATCCCGGTAAGGTATATCCTCAGTTTTCTTGAGTTCTTCAGCATTATTGAGTCCAGCTTATTCATGACGTAAAGATTCAACGGGGTCCTGAGAAGCAGCGCGCCTAGCAGGCATATAACCAAATAAAATCCCTATGGTGGCAGCCACTCCAAAGGAAATGACGATGGAAAACCCTGATATAATTGTTAGGATGTCAGTGACACTGGTGATGGTCTTGGCAAGCACGATCCCCACGATCACACCGATGACCCCTCCCGTGAGGCTGATGAGGGTGGCTTCCATCAGAAACTGGAGGATGATGTCCCTGCGGGTTGCACCCATTGCCATCCTCACCCCAATCTCTTTGATTCTTTCCATAACGCTGGCCAGCATGATGTTCATGATGCCGATGCCGCCCACCAGGAGGGAAATTCCCGCAATAACGCCCAAAACCACATTGAAGATGTCCTTGGTACGTTGCTCCTGCTTAAGAAGAAGCTCGGGAATCTTGATCTCGAAGTCTTCCACATCGGAATGACGACGTTTGATCATCCTGTTCAGCAATTGTGTGGTTGTTGTAATCCATTTACTGTCAGTGACCTGGACTGTGATTTTATCCAGTTCATTGGTATTCCCTTCCTCTGAACCGGACGAAGAAAATGAGATAAAGTCTTCGCCTACCACCAGCTCTGAACCGCCAAGGTCTTCCGAACTGATGGCTGCCCTGTTCTGGAACCGGAGGAGAAGGGTCTGTATGGGTGCGTAGATGGTCTGGTTATAATCGCTGATATCGAGGTTTTCGGTGGCATTTTTTGTCACATTCCGGTTGTCGAGCACACCGATCACCTGTAGCCAGACGTGACCGCATTTGATAAACTGGCCGATAGGATTCTGCTGCTTGAAGAGCTTGGTCTTCACCACCGGCCCGATGATGCATACAGGTTTTCCCATTTCCAGGTGTTCTGTGTTGAACATCTGTCCCTGCTGAAGGCTCAGTCCGAACATCTCGAAGAAGTCCGGCGTCACGCCCGATAGCTTGGCCGGGCTGCGGACACCGTCTTTAATGGTAAAGGTCTCATAATTCACCTCCGGACTGACCTTAGTCACTGTGGGCACATACTTGCGTATTGACTCAGCATCTTTGAGGGTGAGCCCCGGAGAGAAACTCTCCTTGTTCCCTTTGTCCGCTTGCTGAGATTCTTCTTCCTGCGATTGTTTGCTGTCCTTGATCTTGGGTTTGATGATGATGTTGTTCACCCCCACCAGCTTTATCTGTTCGAGGATCTCCTGTTTCGCTCCGCTTCCAATAGCCATCATAGAGATGACGGCAGCCACTCCAAAGATGATACCCAAAGCGGTGAGCAGAGACCTGGATTTGTTGATGAAAACCGCCTCCAGTGAGATGTTCAGGGTGTAGAGGTACCGCTTCACTTTTTGGCTTTCTTTGGCAATTTGCTGACTTTCAGCTTCTCATGATTTTCAGGAATGCTCATCAGCACCTCATCGTTCTGCTTCAGCCCTTCCTGTATAATAATCTCATTTTCATTGCTTTGACCCACTATTACCTCCTGCTTGTGAACCCTGCCTCCGTCTTTTTTGTACACGAAGGTCAGGCTGTCTTCATTATGGATGGCTTCAATAGGTAGAAAAAGTACCTTCGGGACGATGGCGGTAAGAATGGCGTTTTTAGTTGTCATGGCCGGCCTGAGGATGGAATCATATTCATTGACCTTGATCTTTACCTCAAATACCTTGGCATTGGTGGTCCGCATTTGTTCCCCGATGTTGGCCACCTCTATCACTTTGCCCGTGAATTTTTTTTCAGGGAAGGCGTCAACACCGATTTCCACGGTCTGGTTGACTTTTATCTTGCTGATATCGATTTCGTTAACGTAAGTTTTGGAGATCATCTCCGAAAGGTCAGGCAGGGTGGCCACCACATTATCCCAGGCGCTGAGGGTCGAGCCCACGCCTTGTTTGGCTCCGTCCCAGTTTCTTTTATAGATGACCATTCCCGATTTCGGGGCGTTCACCGTAAATTCCTCCACTACTTCGATCAGGTCCTGGTAGTTACGTTCCACCTGCTGAAGCGAGGCTGAGACTTCCGCCATATTGGCCTTGGCTTTTTCGAGTTTGAGCTTGTAATTTTTTTGCGCCTGCTCGTAGTTTCTTTCCTGTTTTTCCATTTCTATGGTCACCTGTCTGATGGTGGCAGGAGGTTCGAACTTCGACTGTTCGAGGGTGATCTTCGCCTCTTCCATGGCATATTTGAGGTTTACCAGCTCGTCCCGGGCACTTCGGAGTTCCAGGGAGGTATCCAGCCTTGTCTTGGTATATTGAGACTGCAGCTTTTCAAGCTCGGTCTGCTTGTCTTTGAGCTTATTGCTGATCTCTGTACGGTCGAGGCTGGCTACGAACTGCCCTGAATCAACCACGGTGCCTTCGGTGACCATATTTTCAATCTTCACCTGCCAGATGCCGACTCTTCTCAATCCGGCAGGGCCATAAATCTTCTCAGAGCTTTTAGCTTCCAGTTCACCGGTGGTGGTAACGGCGATCTTGAAATCACCGTAGCTCACCTTGGCAACGATGGTGTCCTCTTTACCCGTTTTAAGACTGGTAAGCCACCAAATCAAAATGACAAGGACGATAAGGCCACCCAGGTAGAAATACAGTTTCTTCTTCTTCATGTATAAAATATTAGAGAGAGAAGTCAGAAATGAAAGAACGCGTTACAGAAAAATATGAAGTAGAGATGATCGAGTGCCTTTATTTCAGGAGTTCTTCAATGATGATTTTCTCAGTCATGCCTTCAGCTTCCGCTTTGTAGTTTCTCACGATACGATGCCTGAGGATGGCTTCCGCCACTGCTTTAACGTCTTCAATGTCAGGAGAGTATTTCCCGTGCAGTGCTGCGTGGCATTTAGCACCGATCACCAGGTACTGTGAGGCTCTGGGACCGGCACCCCAGGTAAGGTAGGCGTTAGCCCAGGCATGGGCATTTGCTGTGTGGGGCCTGGTGATGGTGGCCAGGTTCACCGCATACTGGTACACGTTATCGGGCACCGGGATCTTACGGATCAACGACTGGAAGTATCTAATCTCTTCCTTTTCCAGTACCACATTTACGTCGTTGATGATGTCGGCTGTGGTGGTTTTTACGATGTCGATCTCTTCGTTAAAGGATGGATAATCGAGCCATATATTGAACATAAAACGGTCGAGCTGGGCTTCAGGGAGGGGGTAGGTGCCTTCCTGCTCAATGGGGTTCTGGGTGGCGAGTACAAAAAAGGGCTCATCCAGCTTGTAAGAGACCCCGGCGACGGTCACGGCCTTCTCCTGCATGGCCTCGAGAAGGGCCGACTGGGTCTTGGGAGGGGTACGGTTGATCTCGTCTGCAAGAATGATATTGGCAAAAATCGGCCCTTTCACAAACCTGAATTTCCTGGTCTCGTCGAGGATCTCGGTACCAACAATATCTGAGGGCATCAGGTCAGGGGTGAACTGTATCCTGTTGTAAGTGAGTCCTAATGCTTTAGATATAGTGTTGATCAGCAGCGTCTTTGCCAAGCCGGGCACCCCGACCAGCAGACCATGTCCGCGACTGAAAATATTGATAAGCACCATCTTGACCACTTCATCCTGGCCAACGATTACCTTTCCTATTTCTTTCTTAAGGGTTTGATATTTTCCGACAAAAGCATCCAGCGCTTCTACATCCGATTGATATTGCATAGATAGTTGGGTTTGATTCGTGTAATTAATTCATCCAATGATGGTTAAATGGACATTGCTGAAATGAATCAATAATGTTGATATAGGTTTTGTCTACCTTTCCTGAGATCCATTTATCAATGGTTTTCATGTTTTTTTCTTCCAGGGCCCACTGATGGATACGGTCATAATCTTCCTTCAGCGTGGCTTTATGGGGTGCGGTCCTCGATTTGAGATACACCAGACGGTAAGCTTGTTTGCCGTCATCTGTCTTCATCAGAAGCGGCTGCGAGACGTCTCCCACATTCATTTTATCGATGGCAAAAGAAACGGCAGGTTCCACTTCATCCATCTCATAACGGGTAGTCCCCGTGTTTGGGTTTACCATGAGGCCACCGTTGACCTTTGAGGGATCGTCACTGTATTCCTGTGCTGCTTTTTCAAAGGAGAGGGAATCTTTTTGGATCAGATTGTAAGCTTTGTCGAGGATTTGTTTAGCCTTGACCAGGTCTTCTGAGGAGACTTTCGGAATGAGGAGTATATGCCTCACATTAATGTATTCTCCCTTCCTTTCAATAAGCTGTATGATATGAAATCCTGCCTTGGTTTCCAGAATGTCAGATACTTCGCCTTTTTTCAGATTGAAGGCAACGGCTTCAAATTCCGGGTACAACTCTCCTCTCCCGACAAATCCCAGTTCACCGCCTTTCCTGGCAGATCCCGGATCCTCAGAGTACATGATGGCCAGAGTGGCAAAATCCTCTCCTTTGAGAATACGGTCCCTCATTGACTGCAGTTTTTCTCTTACCCTGACCTTTTCTTCCAGGCTTACGGGCGGGTTCTTCACGATCACACCGATTTCCACCTCAGCATTAATGAGCGGAATGCTGTCGGTCGGCATGCTGTTGAAAAAGCTCTTCACCTCTGATGGGGTCACCTTTACGTCTTTCGTAATGGTGTATTGAACCTGTTCTATCTTTTTTTGGTCCCGGATGACATCCCTGAACTCCTCTTTAAACTCAACGATGGGTTTCTTATAGAATTCCACAAATTTCTCCTCCGATCCAAACTGGGTAATATAATACCTTAGCTTGCGGTTGAGTTCGTTTTCCACTTGTTCATCGGTGACTTCCACGCTGTCAATTTCAGCCTGGTTAAGGAGGAGTTTCTGAAAGAGAAGATTTTCAAGGATCTTGCATTTTATTTCTTCTCCGCCAGAAATCTGTCCCTGTGCTTTATACTGCAAGTATTGGTTCTCAATGTCGGATTGGAGAATGGCATAGCCGGCCACCACTGCCACCACCTGGTCGATGACTTTTCCCTGTGAGAAAGTCCGGCCTGTCATGAAAATCGTAACAAAACAGAGTAGCCCGTATTTTATATATCTCATAAACTGATGCATCGGATCAACAGATAACTGGAAAAGCCTTTAAAAATTGCATCACACGGGGATTAATAAACCTCAAAGTCCTTATTATTCAAGGCCTTGTTATAGATTTCCTGTTCCAGGTCATTCAATAACTTCACTTTTCTCTTATTCAGGATAATCCGGCGGATGTTGTCTTTTTCAAGATCATAAGGGGAACTCCCTTCCTTGATCTTGAAATCGAGGATATTAATCAGGTAGGTGTAAACTTCATCCGAAAACTCAACGTAACGGTGGTTTTGAAGATATTCTTCCTGATTGTAGGTAGTGATGGGAATCTCCTTGATCATGTCGTTGAAATAGAGCCATGTAGAGTCATCAAGAAAAGAATTTACGGCAGAGGTGGCGCACAGTTTAACCAATCGCTGGCGGTCGTTCTGATTACCCGATCTGATCAGGTTCCTGATATTCCTGATCTGGGCATCGCCGTTGTTCATCTTCACATATAACACTCTAAGAATATTATCTTTAAGTTCAAAATCATCCGGATTGGACCGGTAATATTCTTCCATCTGTTTTTCAGTCACAACCGTATCCAGTTTTTGACTGATAAGCTCTGATTCATAAGCATAAACAATCAGGGAGTTCTTATATTCATCCAGTTCCTTGGTGAAGTCTTTTTGACTCTTGCTCAGGTTATCTTCTGCCTGGTGAAGGACCAACTGTTGCTTTACCCAGTTCTGTATATATTGTTTGACAAAGTCGACGCTGTCTTTGCCGTAGGTTCCGGGTGGCAGCATTCCAACCAGGTCTTTCTGGTAAAGATAAGAACTGTAGACCCTGGCAATAACCGGGTTGCTGGCATCCTTTCCAGGCCGGTTACAGGAGACCAGCAGAAAGAGGAATACGCACAGAAACAAGCCCGGTAGTCTCATTATTTTATGGTAGAGAGTACATCTTTGTTAACCGACACAGGATACTTATCCCTGAGTTCCTTGATCCAGATCTTCTCAAGGTAGTTCTGATAGTCGGCCGTTACGAGCCCTCTCGATTCATTCAGGGTTTTGGGCTCGGGCGCCAGTTTCTGGCGGATGACGATGAAATAATAGGAGCCGTCGGCTGCCGTAACGGGATAAATTCCTTTTTCCCAGGTAACGGCATCCACCCATTTGTTATCCCCTTTGGAGAATTTTCCAAATTCCGGTTTGACGATGTTTTTGGGATCTTTATTTATTTTTTTATTGAATGCAGCCGTGTCGAGCTTGTCTTTTTTGAGCTGTTTGCTGATAAGACCAAAAGCTTTTTCCATCAGCGATGGGTCTTTCCCTTTAAAGATCACGGCATCTGCCCTGTCACCCCAAAGATAGTTGTTCTTGTTTTTATCATAGAATGACTGGAGGCCGACAGTATCTTTCACTGCCTTCGACCAGACTTTTTTATCAGTGAGGTCGAACAGAAGGATGCCGTCCCTGTATTCTTTCATCAGGTTTTTAAAGTCGGGAAACTCAGATTCCAGTTTGCTGTCTTTGTAAGCCATGCAGGTTTCTTCCACGAATTTCTTGTACATCTGGTTTACAAGAACATTAAAATCTTCTGCTGTCTTTGCTTTTTGTTCTTTTTCAAGGAAACGGGCAAAATCGGCGGTGGTGGCAGAACGGTCACCGATGGTGAACAAGGTCCCTTTCAGGTGATCTGTTTTACCGGCTTTCCAGGTGGCCTGAAAATACGTCGAATCAAGGAAGGGGATGATTTCCGTCTTCCTTGCCGGAAATTCCTGGAATCCATACTGATCTTTGATCTTGGCCACGACGGCTTCCTTGCTTTGCTGCGACCGGGTATCACGCGACACTTTTTGTTTGATGTCTGCTTTCACGTCCTCCAGGCTCCCGATTTCTTTTCTGTCGAGCAGCTTGATGATGTGCCAACCGAATGGAGTGGTGATAGGTTCCGAGATGTCACCTGTTTTTTTCAATTTTGCCACGGCAAGAATAAATTCCGGCACCATGCGGTTAACTCCAAACCAGGGTAAGATTCCGCCTTTGGCAGCCGTACCCTTGTCCTCGGAATACTGCTTGGCTATGGTGTCCCAGTCAGCACCTTGTTTGATCTTTTCGTAGGCTTCAAAGATCCGGGTCTTGGCAAGAGCAGAGTCCTCTGCATTCACTTTCTGCTGCAGGTTGGTAAAGATATGGGCTACCCTGGCCTTGCCCATCGCTTTCCTGACATCCGTCACATAAATGATATGATATCCGTATTCGGTTCTGATAGGTTTGGATACTTCTCCTGCCTTGGTGTTATAAGCAGCTGTTTCAAAAGGATATACCATATCAAAAACAGTAAAGTACCCCAGGTCACCGCCATTGCCTTTGACAAAAGGCCTGTTCTGAGCTGCTTCCCTGTCTCGGGCTGAAAGGTCATCGGAACTTTTCCGGGCCACTTTGTCGAATTTTTCTCCTTTAAGTATGCGGTTACGTAATTCAACAATTTTATTATAAGCCGCCAGAGTATCTTTGGGTGAGGCTCCGGCATCGCACTTGATGAGGATATGACTGGCCCTGATATCCTTTTGCATCCGGTCATAAGCTTCCTTGATGAGAAGGCTGTCAACTTCCTCATCGACAAGGTATTTCTGAGCCAGTTGTTTCCGGTAGCCACCCAGTTCATTTACGAACGAGGTAATGGTGTCCATACCGAGTTCTTCAGCTTCCTTTACCTTGAGCTTGAAGTTAATGAACAGTTCCACGTACTCATCGAGTGACTTTTTGTCGATCACCTCACCCTTCACGTTGTTTTTCTGGTAGATATTCAGAAATTCCGAACGAGTGACCTTGGATCCTGCGATCTGCATGAGGACGGGATCATCCTGGGTCTGGGCGGCTGCGGTGAAGCAGAGAAATGCGAATAATGCAATTAAAGATGTTCTGAGACCATTCATTTCCTTTAGAATTTGTTGGATTGTTTGATAAACAAATATTATCGACTATAGTTCGGGGCTTCTCTGGTGATGGTGATGTCGTGGGGATGACTTTCCACCACACCTGCCTGGGTGATTTTAATGAATTTGGCTTGTTGGAGCTGGCGGATGTTGGAGGCACCAGTATAGCCCATCCCCGACCGGAGGCCGCCCTTAAGCTGGTGGATCACTTCCGACAGGGTTCCTTTGTAAGGTACACGGCCGACGATACCTTCAGGCACCAGTTTGCCTTCTTCCATGATATCATCCTGGAAATACCGGTCCTTAGACCCTTTCTGCATGGCTTCAATGGATCCCATACCGCGATAGGTCTTAAATTTCCTTCCTTCAAAGATGATGGTCTCTCCCGGGCTCTCATCGACGCCGGCAAAGAGAGAGCCGGCCATGATGCTTGACGCACCGGCAGCCATGGCTTTTACGATATCGCCGGTGTACCGGATACCACCATCAGCAATGATAGGTATCTGGACTTCCTGGGTGACTCTGGCGACTTCGAAAATGGCGGTAAGTTGCGGCAATCCTATGCCTGCAATGATACGGGTGGTACAGATGGACCCGGGCCCTATGCCTACTTTAAGCCCGTCAGCGTCTGTCTGGATAAGGTCTCTGGCAGCGTCGGCCGTGGCAATATTTCCAAGGACCATATCGACCTGTGGAAAGGCTTTCTTGATTCTTTTGGCAGTCTCTATCACATTCTTGGAGTGCCCATGAGCCGTATCCACTACGATGGCATCCACCTCGTTTCTGACCAGCTCTGCCACCCGTTCCAAGGTATCAGGAGAGGTCCCGACGGCAGCTGCGACCCGGAGCCTTCCACGACTGTCCTTACAGGCATTAGGCCTGGCCTTGATCTTGATGATATCCTTGTAAGTGATGAGCCCTATCAGCTTGTTTTTGGAATCCACGACCGGGAGTTTCTCGATCTTGTACTCCTGGAGGATCTCAGCTGCTTTCTCAAAATCAGTGAATTCGGTTGTTGAAATGACATTACTGGTCATTACTTCCCGGATAGGTCTTTCCAGGTTCCTCTCGAAACGCAGGTCCCTGTTGGTGACGATGCCAACAAGTTGTTTGCGGTTGTTGATTACCGGTATGCCACCAATCTTGTACTCACGCATGATATTGAGTGCATCCTCCACTTTGGCATCCACCACAAGGGTAATCGGGTCAAGGATCATCCCGTTCTCAGCTCGCTTCACCTTTCTCACTTCATTGCCCTGATCCTCAATCGACATGTTTTTATGGAGCACCCCGATACCACCTTCCTGGGCCATGGCAATAGCCATGGTCGATTCGGTTACGGTGTCCATGGCTGCCGAAACGATAGGGATGTTCAGTCTGATGTTCCTTGAGAAATAAGTAGAGATCTCCACATCCCTGGGGAGAACCTCAGAATAGGCCGGTATGAGAAGCACGTCATCATAAGTCAGTCCTTCACCGGTAAATTTCTCGTTATATGAGGGGAATTTCTTCTGTGCCATGGTCAAAAAAAAGTTTTGCAAAATAACAGAAAATTATTGTACGCCAAGTACCAACACTCTGATTAAAAACGAAAAACCCCGGAAGGGGAAAAGTGATCCATCCGGGGTTCTTCAAAATGCAACTTCGGCTATTTAATTACCGTCACGGTAGCACGTTTTTCAAATTTCTCACCTCCTGAGGTGGTGAACTTGACGTAATATATATAAACACCCAGGGGTACATAGTCTCCTTCGTAAGTACCATCCCATCCTTCCGACGGGTCCCTGGTCTCGAAAAGCATCTCACCCATCCGGTTATAGATGACGAAGTAATAATTCTTGGTATCGGCATAGATGCTGATAGGTTTGAAGATGTTGTTATATCCCTTTGGAGAGAAGGCATTGGGTATATAGGTATGAGATGGTTGGACATCTGCCGCAGCATTAGAATAGGAAGTGTCATTGAAAGCCAGTGATCCGGGCCCTTCCAAAGCTTCCAGATAATACTGGAACTTGCCCTGGGTGTCGAAATATCCTGAAACATCATCGACATAAAACTGCTTTCCGTAAGGCACCGTGGCGATGGGGATAGGATCCGTCATGCCGTCAATGCTTCGGTATAACTGGTATCCCTTGACAAACGACCATGTCCAGCCCTCGTAATCGTTCCAGTCGAGACGGTTGGTAAAGTTAGCCTTCGGTTCAACGGTGAGCAGTATCGTTCGTGCCGTATCTGAATGAAGAACCTCCAGGCCACAACTGTCAATGACTGTAACGGCATAGTAGTAGCTGAAATTAGCAGGATCAACCGATTCATCGTTGTAGATCAAATCGGGTTCCCAGCTTGATGGCAGTTTACCTGCAAGCTGGTAAGGACCTGGCTTGTCGTATGCCCTGAGGATGCGGTATTCCGTCACATAGGCCGATGTGTCGGTGTGCAGTTTCAGATCGATGGTATTATCAGGTTTAACCGTGGCATTCCTGAGGAAAATAAACTGAGGCTGTTTGGGTTTGGTGGCAAAGATACAGGCCTTGCATGAACTGGATGTTCTTGTATTGCTGTTGTTGTATGCCTGCACGGAATAGCAGTAATAACGGTCCTGAACAAATCCTTCATGAGTAAAGGTCGTTGGTACCGGGAACCCGGGCCCTGCAGGGAGTACATTCCCCAGTAAGGTCCAGGGAGCGCCGTTGTCACTGACGTACACTCTGTACCCTCCCAAGGTGTCAACCATATTCTGATATGGATTCCAGCTTAATGTGATCTTGGCTCCGCAGGGATCGATGTGAGCAATCTCGAGATGGATGGTGTTGTGAGGTTTGTCGATCCCCATGCCACTGGTCAGCCAGCAGGAATCAATAGCCGCGATAACATAGGATTTGGGAGCGTCACAACCGTTACCAGGACTGGTATTATCGACATAATGAGTGGTATTGGTACCCCAGACCGTGTCTAACAAGGTAAGCGTACCTCCGTTATCCCAGAAAATGAGGTACCCACTCGTCTCCGGACTGTTGGGCAGCCAGCTGATATGAGTGAATCCGGTGATGGAGTCAATGGAAACGGTGTCCAGCAGCGGAATGGGAGGCGGAATGTTGTCGTAATACCTCGTCTTGGCAACATTGGATACAGAAACACAACCAATGGCATCTGCCATTTCAATGCGGTAAGGGATGGTATCGTCGCACAAGACCAGGTTGTCGGTGGCGGTAAGTAAGGGGGTCTGGGTCAGATGATTCCAGTCCCCTACCGGAAAGCCCCGGTAGATGTCGTATTGATTAGAGGCACTGGGAATGGGAGGCACATGCATCACATTCCAGAAGAGCTGGCTGTTCAGAGGATTAAGGCTGGTGATCGACAGGAAAAGTGTTTTGAGGGTGTCGGAAGTATTGGAATAGAAATAGCCGTCGCAATAGATCCTGTTGATAATATAAAGATATTCAGGAGCATCGTTGGCATTAATGGCGCTGATGTTCTTGACGAACTGGGCCGGGTTGGTGATGCTGTCGACCAAATTATAACCGGAAGTCGGTGTGTCTGAGGAATAGAATAGGTAGGCACTGAAAAAGGTAAGGTTGGTGTCGGCAGGGGGTTCAAAGGTCACTGTGACGCTTCCGTTGGGCTCCACTGCCAGGCAATGGGGAAAAGGAGGTGTGGCGGTCTGGAAGAGCGCACTGTCAATGTTCGACATGGAAGAACATCCACTGGCATCGGCCAGGCTGATCCTGAATTTGATATACCCGCAGCCATTCACCAGTGAATAGGCTGAACAGTCGTAGGAAGTGTCCAGTTCCGACCATACACTGTTATACCGGAAGAGTACTGAGTATTTTCCCGTGCTGGTGGGAGGCAGCGGATTTGAAATCGGGTTCCATTGGTTAAGTACATGACCATCAAGAGTGTTTGTCGAGTTCAAAAGCATATTACTCAGGGTGTCAGAGTAGGCAGAAAAGTAGTTCCCGTAGCATCCTGACCGCGTCTGCATATAGTAATAGTAAACGGTATCATTTCCATGGGCAGTCAGGTCGGTCCAGTTGGTGGAAGTGACATAGTAGTTGTTAGCTGTCTTAAGGCTGTCGATAAGGGTATAAGGTCCGTTGATGTTTGTCGACCGGTATATCAGATAGGCATTCCAGGTATTGGGAATAACGATGGTGTCCGGTATGACCCATGAGAGTTTGAGATGACCATTCGGCTCTGTCGTGATACATCGCGGACTGGGAGGCGGCATGATCGCATTTTTAACCACAATGGTAATGGTGGTCCATCGGATCGCAGGCGCCGGACAATAATCATCAGAAGTCGCCACAATAAAGTTATAAACGTTGGAAACCCCGCCACACCCTATATCGGTGGCGAGGTGGGAGCAGGATGTCTGCCACCGGAACTGGGTGTTCAGGGCCCATATTCCCAAGGCAGGAAGTGGCATTGGGTTGATAGTGTCACCCCAGAAAATGATGGCACAGGGTGGGTTAAGACAACCGGTGGTGGTACTGATACCGTTAAGTCCCAGCTGCGTGCCGGTGGCTGTAACCTTGATAGTCTGGGGAGTGAAAGTGTCATTGAGCATTTGACCGTCAAAGGCCCACATATTGTAGGATACCATAGCTCCTGCAAAAACGGTGTCGACATAATTGGAAAGGGTGTCTCCATTGGGATACTGGATGATGACCGTCGGAGGATCGTTACCGGGGCAGGGGAGCAACACGACCTGCATTTCGCGAAAGATCTCAGCGACCTTCACTCCGCAACGGAATGCGGATACTTTATTGACAGTCACGAAAGCCCCTGAGGTAAATGAGGTAAATGAAACCTCTCCTGTGTTGGGGTTCACCGTGGCGGCAACATTGTTCGGATTTAACCCGGGACCGGGCAGCGGTGAGTTCCATGAATAGGTGCCGTTATAACTACCTGCAGGAATCGGAGTGTTGTTACCTGTCCAGGGTTGTGCCCATTCATAGGCGAGAGAATCCAGCTCTATGTCGTAGGCGTTGGGGTTATAGGAGAAAGGGTAACCCGTGCAAATGACGGTGGAGGGTCTCTCCAAAAAACTGGGTGAATTATCCCAGCACGTATTGTATGTGGCTGAGGGATAGGGATACATGATAGCTCTCAGGAACCAGTCCATCGATGAAGTGTTTGAAATATTGGTGCACGGGTTCCTGCAACACCCGGTATAAGAGAATACCCATCCCGTGGCAGGGGGAGGTCCCGCCGGAAGGCTGACCGGATTGGATTCGTATATCCATTCCCTGACACCTCCCGTATTGGATACGGTCGTGGTTTCACAATTCAGGTGGGGGAACAACGGACCTGTACCCGGGTAGCAATTGGGCGAGATATCGGTGGAATCCACATAATACAACGTGATGGTAGTTAACCCAGGCACGTTGGTGCTTAACTGCTCTGAACCAGTGCTGTACAAGATACCGGCACATTCCTGGTAAACACGCATGTAAAATTTATATTGTCCGTTGGGCTGGCACTTCCAGTATATCTCACCACCCATGTAATGGGAGGCGGAAGCGGATCCCAGGAGTCCCAGAAGAAGCGCGATGGAAATAAATAGCTTTTTAATCATAATCATTGTGGTATTGCTATCAATGTATAAATGTATTAATTATTTTCTGGATCCTTTTTTTTTCCGGCCATCAGTTGAATCATATTCTCGGCAGAAAGATATTTCCCGGCAAGCTGAAGGATTTGTCCGGATGTTATTGTCTGGATATCATTAATATACTTGGAATAATAATGGTCATTGAGTCCGAAGATGAGCAGGTTTTTTAGTCGTGATGCAACTTCAAAGGTCCCATCCATGCTCCTTAAAAAGGATCCCAGCAGATAATTCCTGACCAGGTCAAGTTCAGACTCATCCACTTTTTTTTCTGACAAGACCCTCACCTCATGGAGGATCTCCTGCATCGCCAGGGAAGCTACTTCCGAGGCTACCTCAGAATAGATCACCAGGGCACCTGCTTTTTCGTAAGATAGTAGGGCGGAACCTATTCCATAGGTGTATCCTTTCCGCTCCCGGATGTTTTTCATCAACCTGGAACCAAAATATCCTCCCAGCAAAGTGTTCAACACCTTCAACCCGTTATAGTCCGGATGTGCTGGAAGAATGCTCCGCATCCCGATGCGAAGGGCGTTTTGTACGGCATCCGGCTTGTCAATATAACAAAATAGATCTTCAGGCCTGGGTCTATATTTTTCAACCTCAGGTGTTTGGACAATGGAACCCTGTTTCATCCCGCCCAGCGCATTTTCGAGCATGGGGATGAGGTCGGCGTGCTCCGGTCCGGCAAGTAGGATGAGACATCGAGCCGCTGTATAATGGTCCTGAAAAAACGCACCTATATCATTCCGCGTAAGATTTGTATAATCATCAAAGTCAACCACACTTCCGTAGGGATGGTCGTTACCAAAGATCTTCTCATGGAACTTTCTGGTGGCCAGGTAACTGACTTTCTGAATATCGACAAGATACTGCTGTTGCTTATTGATAGCCAGGTGCTGTAATTCCTCCTCAGGAAAGGTGGGTTCACAGAGAATTTCTCCGAGCAGGGGCATCACCTTATTGAAATGTTCCGACCTGACAAACAGTGTGATGCCGGCCCGGTCCTTGTCAGTATCGTTGCTCAGGTAAGCACCGTATTGGTCGAGCAAACCGGCAATCTGCCCGGAACTGTGCTTCAGGGTGCCTTCTTTCAGCAACTGATTGGTAAAAGATGCCTGCAGGTTCTTGTTCTGAAAAATGTATCCTGCATGGAAGATCACTTCAATCTTATACAGGTCGGCTATGCCTGACTGGATCCAATGGACAGGGATACCGTTAGACAATCGGAAACGGACAGCATTCAGCCTGTCGAGTCCGAAAATCGGATCTTCGGAGGAAAGGCCGGTCAGGTTGACCGGCCTTGGGGCCACCTTTCTTTCTAAGGTATCTGTAGTCAAATTCTTCCTTATTTGATCAGTGTCAGCTGACCAGTTACTGTTTGTTTCTTTCCAACGACATCCGTATAAATGACCTGGTAAACATAAACACCCATTTCTGCAGGTTTCCCCTTGATGCGCCCGTCCCATCCCTCATTGATGTCGTTGCTTTCGTAAACGATCTGCCCGGAACGGCTGAAGATCCTCATCGTGAACTGGCTGATGTCGGTCCCGTAAGCCCTGAACCTGGAGTTGCTGTTTACATCGCTGTATGGATTGAAGGCATTGGGAATATAAATCGACTTGCATTCAAATACCTCTACCAGGACGGAACTTTCCGAAGGCTGGCCGGTATGATCAGTGATGGTCAGGTAATAAGTCGTAGTATTGGAAGGGTTAACGGTGATGTTACTGGTCGTTTCACCCGTACTCCACTCATAAGTCGTTCCACCCGAGGCCCAGAGGGTAACCGCTTCTCCGCGACAGATCTTCTGGTTTTCAATAGTTTCCACATTGCCAATGGGTTTGTTGTCAGGGATAACCCCGGAATGACCGGAAGCTGTCGGTACGGGCTTGTTGTTGGAGGAGGGATTGTTTTTCACCTGGGCCACAGGGTTGCCGGCTGGTTTGCTGCTGTTCTCCCCGGCCATCTTTGCATTCTGGGTAATGGCTCCGGGAATGTTGCCTGCATTTTCCCTGCTCTGCTGGGTCATCGCGATTGATGGGTTGTTTTTGGACTTGGCCCCTTCGAGCTCAGGTTTTGATGAAGCCTGAACAGCATTTTCTTGCTGATTATGAGACTGTTGGACCGGATTGATGGGTTTCGGCTGGGAGATAATCTCAGGAAGGGCTCCAACAGTTTTAGCATCTGGCTGAACGGCGCTGGTCGGATTTTGGGGCCGGGGCTGTTCATGAGGCCTGAATTGCTGGAAAATGAAATAAGTGCCAACAATCACTACCAGCGTCACTCCTGATAAGTAAACATACCTGGCTGTAGACCAGGATGATTTTTTTGCAGGTATGTTCAGTTTGGGGTGGGAACTGATCTTCTCCCAAACTGCCGGTGAAGGTTCCGGTTGAAAATCATCAAACGATTTCCGGAAGAGTTCTCCTAAAGGACTGCGTTCGTTTTCCATGTTCATTCGTTGCGTAAGGCCGATATTTTTTCCTTGTTCATCAGGAACAATCTTTTTTGTAACCATTTTCTGGCTTTCAGCAGCTGAGTTTTTGAGGTGCTCACGGATATGCCCATCATATCGGCAATTTCTTTATGGCTGTATCCTTCGATCTCATACAGGTTGAAAACCAGCTTATATCCCGGGGGAAGTTCTCTCAGCATCCTGAGCATCTCTTCCCTTGTCAGATCACTTATTACATCAGCATCATCTTTTATAAGATAGTCTGCTTCATCAATATCTGTATGGAACTGAAATTTCAAATGGTTACGGATCATATTAAGCGAAGTGTTAACAATGATCCTTCTGATCCAGCCTTCCAGTGATCCTTCATTGCGAAATGACCCCAGGTTGGTGAAGACTTTAATAAAGCCTTCCTGTAAAGCATCCTCTGCTTCATCCCGGTCATTAAAATACCGGAAACATACTCCAAGCATCGTTGAAGCATATCTCTGGTACAGCATTTTCTGGATCTCTTTGTTGCCTTCAAGACACCCTTTTATTAGTTCTGCCTCTGAGATCATCAGTTCCTAGTACCTTGTCAAGACACAAGCGGATTTCCAATGGTTGTCCGAAGTGTATGCCTTGTGAATTAATTTTTTCAAACAGATAACGCAGGTATTATCAGGTTTTAGTATGATCACAGATGTAGTAAAGAGTGGAAGAGTTGCTTCCGGTCAGGAATTTCTGACAGACCTCTCTTATTTTCTCTTTGCTGGTGTTGAGATAACAGCAGGTTTCTCTCTCCCAAAGTGCGGCGTCACCAAGGCACTCGTAGAAAGCGAGGTTCATCGCTTTTTCAAGGGCTTTCAATTCTGAGAAAGATAAGGTGGTCACCATCTGGTTCCTCACTTTTTCCAATGAAGGGTCATCAACCAATTCTGAAGCCAGGCGCTCGATCTGCTCTGTTAACAGACGGTCGGCTTCCTCGGGTGAGACTCCCTGGTTTACCCTGCCTCCGAAGATCATGAGCCCGTTTTCCATTTCTCCGGTCACGAAAGCATTGACATCCGCGAATATTTGTTTCTTTTTAACCAGCTCCTGATAGAGAATACTGGAATCACCCTGGCTGAACAGATCTGCAATGACCTCAGTCACTGCATAATCCTCATGATACCGCTTGTAAGTATGAAAACATTTATAGATACCGTCGAGAGGGACATCCCGCCTTGCCCACTCCTCTCTCTTCTCTGTCTGGGGAGGTTCAGGGGTGAGACTCCTGCGGTAAAGATAAGGACGTTGAATGGGGCCGAACCACTTTTCTGCAAGATGATAAACCTGATCAGGATCAACATCCCCTGCCAGCGTGAGAATGGCATTACCCGGGGCATAATGCGTGTCGAAGAATTGGAGGACATCCGGATGCTTCGCGTTCCTGATATGCTCCAGGTCCATCCCGATCGTCGGCCAGCGGTAAGGATGTACTTTAAAAGCCAGCGGCCTGAGAAGCAGCCACAAATCTCCGTAAGGCTGGTTCAGGTATCGTTGTTTGTATTCCTCCATGACCACCTGTTTCTGGATCCGGACCTTTTCTTCACTCAGGTCAAGGCCCAGCATACGGTCGGATTCCAGCCAGAAAGCTGTCTCCAGGTTTGGCTTTGGAATGCTCAGGTAGTAGTTCGTGAAGTCGTTGTTGGTAAAAGCATTGTTTTGCCCGCCTGCCTTCTCGAGCGGCTCATCATACACCGGAATGTTGACCGAGCCTTCAAACATCAGATGTTCAAAAAGATGGGCAAAACCAGTCCGTTCCGGGTCTTCATCCTTTGCCCCTACATGGTAGAGGATGTTCATCGCTACAATGGGCGTGGATTTATCCTGGTGAATCATCACCTTCAAACCGTTCGGCAGGGTGAACTTTTCGTATGGGATCATAAGTAAAACTAAGGTATACAGTGGCCGACAAAATTACTTTCTTCACAAGCCCTCTACAAATAATTTCTACCTTTGCACCACTATTTTCAAAACTGAGTTACAATGAAGAGAGATGAACAGGTTTTTCAATTGATTACCAAGGAAAAAGAAAGGCAGATGCATGGCATCGAATTAATTGCCTCCGAAAATTTTGTCAGCGAACAGGTCCTGGAAGCAATGGGGTCCGTCATGACCAATAAATATGCAGAAGGATATCCGGGAAAAAGGTATTATGGTGGTTGCCAGGTAGTTGACCAAACAGAACAGCTCGCCATTGACCGTGCAAAAGAACTTTTCGGTGCGGTCTGGGCCAATGTCCAGCCACATTCCGGAGCACAGGCTAACATGGCCGTGCTGATGACCGTCCTGAAACCTGGTGACACCTTTCTCGGACTCGACCTGGCCCATGGCGGACACCTCTCCCACGGATCACCGGTCAACTCTTCAGGTATTCTGTACAGACCTGTTGCATACGGTGTTGAACCGGAAACAGGAAGGGTCAACTATGAAAAAATGGAGGAGATCGCTTTACGAGAAAGACCCAAACTCATTTTAGCCGGGGCCTCTGCCTACAGCCGCGACTGGGATTATGCAAAAATGAGGGCTATTGCCGACCAGGTGAATGCCATCCTGCTGGCCGACATTGCCCATCCCGCAGGACTGATAGCCAAAGGATTACTGAACGATCCCATCAAATATTGTCATGTGGTCACCACCACTACCCATAAAACCCTGAGAGGACCCAGAGGGGGTATGATTCTCATGGGAAAGGATTTCGAAAATCCCTGGGGATTGAAAACACCCAAGGGAGAGATAAAGAAGATGTCGGCATTGCTCGATTCCGCAGTATTCCCGGGTATACAGGGAGGACCCCTGGAGCATGTGATCGCGTCCAAAGCAGTGGCCTTTGGTGAAGCACTCTCCGACGACTTTAAAGAATATGTGATCCAGGTAAAGAAAAACGCTACGGTCATGGCCGAAGTGTTCACCAGCCTGGGGTATCATGTGATCAGCGGAGGTACGGATAACCACCTGATGCTCATTGACCTCAGATCCAAATTCCCCGAAATTACAGGGAAAATGGTGGAGAATACCCTCGTCAGGGCAGATATCACTGTTAACAAGAACATGGTGCCTTTCGACAGCCGTTCCCCTTTCCTTACCTCAGGCATCAGGGTCGGCACACCCGCCATCACCACCCGCGGATTGAAGGAACAACACATGGGACCCATCGTACACCTCATCGACGAAGTCATCGCTAACATCGAAAAAGATGAGGTCATTGACGGAGTGAGGAAAAAAGTGAACGAACTCATGGCTGAGTTTCCCCTGTTTGCATACTGATCTCCCGGTTTACATGCTGTTGGAAAAGAAGATGCTGTTGCCGGTATTCCGGATCATGATATTACTGCTCTGCGGTATGGCCAGCATACCTGTTCAGGCACAGCCTTTTACGGCGGATTTCAACCTGAAGACGCCTGATTTAAAAGTGTTCCTTGCATCTTATTATGGTGAAAAGATGGCCTTGATCGATTCCGGTGTGACCCGGAAATCAGGAGAGATCTCTTTCCTGTTTTCTCAAAAAAGGCCCACGGGCATCTACCGGGTTTTCACCGACCGCCAGCATTTCCTGGAGTTCATATATAATAAGGAAGATGTTGATATCGAGATGGATATCAATAAGGGTGATAAGGCTCCTGCGGTAAAGAAATCAAAAGAAAATGAGATTTTCTATGATTTTCTGACCAAAGAGGCAGACTTCAATAGAAAATTGAATGTTCTCCAGGTCGTAGGTTCTGAATACCCTGAAAAGGATGCCTTCTATAAAAATGCCAAAGAACATTATGACGACTTGCTCAGGGAAAGAAACCAGTTACTGAAGAACCTGATCAGTAACCATCAGTCTATGTTTGTTTCAAGAATTCTGAAGCTTTATCAGGAACCTGATCTGGACTGGACCCTGAATGAGCAGGACAGGAAGGAGCAACTCCTGGAACACTATTACGATCGTTTTACCTTGAAAGACTCCTGCCTGATCAGGACCAACCTTCTGACATCCAAACTGATCGATTATCTTTCGCTGTATGCCGGACCCCAGATGAACCAGTCAGAGGCTGAGCAGGCGTTTATCAAAGGCATTGATGTGGTCATGAAAACCGTGGAGGATGACCGCACCGTCTTTGAGTTTTTGCTTTCTTACCTCGTCGGTGGCTTTGAGAAGTATAAAATGGAACAGGTCCTTACCCATCTTTATGAAAAGTATCTTTCTGACCTGGCCTGTGATGAGGGAGGTCATAAAGATGAACTGGCCAGGAGGTTGAAAGCTTATGAACAACTCGCTGTGGGTAAGACCGCTCCTGAGTTTGTTGTTCATGATGCTGACAATAAGGAGATAAAGGTCAGTTCCATGGAGGCCGATTATTATCTGCTCGTCTTTTGGGCCAGCTGGTGCCCGCATTGCCAGCAAATGATGGCCAGGTTGCCTGATCTTGCCCCGAAGTTCAAAGAGATGAAGCTCAACGTGGTCACGATCTCTCTCGATACCAGCCTGGTTGACTGGAAGAAACACCTGGCGAACAATACTTTCCCATGGATCAACACCTGTGAAGGACAGGGATGGAATGGAAAAGTGATGAAGGACTATAACATCTACGCCACGCCCACCATGTTCCTGCTGGACCGGAACCGAAAGATCAAAGCCAAGCCCATCACTTACATGGACCTCACTGAGGCATTAAAACAGCTGACCGGGAATTAATCCTGTGCATTTCTGAGCAGGGTATCGACCAGTATGGGTACGGCGGTCCCTGCCTTTTCTCTGATCACTTCCAGGTTATGGATCCACTTCAATGGTGCAGCATTGGGATCGATGAGGTATTTCGGGACCTGGTGCCTGACATAGTCGATGAGGCCGGCTGCGGGATACACCACCATTGAAGTGCCGATCACCAGTAAAAGGTCGGCTTCCGAGCACATATTGGCCGCGATCATGATGTTTGGCACGGCTTCACCGAACCATACAATATGAGGACGAAGCTGGGAACCCTTCTCACAGGACATGCCTGTGCTGAGTTCCCAGCCTTCTATACCATAGACAAGTGTCGGATCTATAGTACTGCGGGCCTTTTTCAGCTCTCCATGGAGGTGTAGCACTTTACTGGAACCACCCCGTTCATGGAGGTCATCCACATTCTGGGTGACGATCTGTACATCGTATTTCTGTTCCAGCCGTGCCAGGGCCAGATGAGCCGCATTGGGTTCAACCTGGAGCAGTTGCCGACGTCGTTCATTATAAAACCTTAGTACAAGCTCCTGGTCACGCTCCCATGCTTCGGGAGTGGCCACATCTTCGATGCGGTGATTCTCCCACAGGCCGTCGTTGCCGCGAAAAGTGCTGATACCACTCTCCGCACTGATGCCGGCGCCGGTAAGAACCACCACCTTTTGCATCAGTCTTCGAATAATTTCATATTGTCAAGGACCTTCATCGTAACCTTTACGGAATCAGCAGAGTCCTTCAACATTTTCATCTCATCCTTATTGAGCTTGAGTTCGATGATCTCTTCAATGCCTTCGGCACCTAAACGGACAGGAACACCCAGGTACACATCTTTCAGGCCATATTCGCTGTTTAGCAGGGTGGCACAGGGGAAGATGCGGTGCTGGTCATCCACGATGGCTTCCACCATCTGGGCGGCAGCGGCTCCGGGTGCATACCATGCAGAAGTACCCATCAGGCTCACCAATTCTCCGCCGCCTTTGCGGGTCCTCTCCACGATCTTGTCGATCTCATCCTTGTTCAGTAACTCGGTGATGGGAATACCACCGACAGAGGTGTACCTGGGCAGGGGTACCATGCTGTCGCCGTGACTGCCCAGCAGCATGGCGTGGATGTCTTTCGGAGATACCTTCAGGGCATCGGCCACAAAAGCACGGTATCTTCCCGTATCGAGGATCCCTGCCATCCCGAATACTTTCCTGGAATCTTTCCGGGCAGCCAGGTAAGCACAATAGGTCATCACATCGAGAGGATTGGAAACCACTATGACAATGGCCTCTGGAGAATATTTAATCACTTTCTCGGTGACCTCTTTCACGATCTTTGCGTTCGTCGAGATCAGGTCATCCCTCGACATACCCGGTTTACGCGGCAGGCCGGAAGTGATGACCACCACACCGGAACCCTTCGTTTTCAGATAATCATTGGTGACTCCGATCACCCGGGTGTTAAAATTGTTGATAGAGGAGGTCTGCCAGATGTCGAGAGCTTTTCCTTCAGCTACTCCTTCTTTGATGTCGACCAGCACGACTTCGCGCGCCAGGTCTTTGTGAGCAATAACATTGGCAACGGTAGCGCCAACATTACCGGCACCTATCACAGTGATTTTTTTCATAATAAAGCAATTGGTGTTAATCAGAATTTTCAAAATCGGCACCAAATATATTAAAAAGTTAACATATTTGGATTATTAATTTTGAAAAATTTTTCTGATTACCGGCATTTGCTGTCCGGCTTCTTCCGCCCTTCAACACATTGGGCATCAAGTACGGCGATGGTCACCATGTTTACGATTTCCGAAACACTGCTGCCCAGCTGAAGGACGTGCACCGACTTGTCCATGCCATTGAGGATGGGTCC